>JBCCWI010000016.1:0-56350 GCA_039193795.1 Actinomycetota bacterium
GCCGAGGCCATCCTCGCCATCGAGCCCGACATCATCCTCGTCCCGAGCGCCGGCCTCGACTCGGTCGGCGGGCTCGAGGGCCTGATGGATGTCGGCGGACTCGGCCAGACGCCCGCCGGTCAGACCGGCGCGGTGATCAGCCACGACGACCAACTTCTCCTCGGCAACGGGCCCCGCAGTGGGGACCTGCTCGCCGAACTCCGAACTGCCTTTGAGGAGCTTCACCCATGACCACCGTCTTCGAACGGGTCCGACTCACGGTCGGACTCGCCCACGCAGCACCGGGTGCGACACTCGTCGTCGACACCAACGACGGCGACCGCGTCGAGGTCCATCGCGGCCCGGACGCCGACGTCGACGTGTGCGCCCTGCGCCGATCCGTGATCGTCTCGGCCCGGCTCGGCCGGCCCGATCAGGCCTGGTCCGACACCTCGATGGTGATCGGCGGGCTGCTCGAGTGCCACCGCGGCGACATCCACCGCCGTCGGGTCGGCGCGGTCGAGCACTGGTTCGCGACCCTCCTGCACCCGGGGCACGTCTTCGACCGCATCGAGGCGCTCGACGTGGAACCCGACATCGCCGAGCGGGTCGAGGTCACCCTCAAGCCCGACCCCGGCCTGGGCGTCACCCTCGTCGCCGTGCGCGCCGTCGCCGACGGCACCGAAGCCGACGTCGCCGAAGCCGCCGAGCGAGCGTGGGCGGCCTGCGTCGCCGACGAGTTCGCCCTCGGCGCCACCCGGGCCGACGTCCCGGTTCCCGATCCCGCCCGCGCCGACCAGGAGCCCAACCGATGACCCGCCGCCTCCACACCCTGATCGCGCTGCTCGCCGCCTTCACCTTGATCGCCGCGGCCTGCAGCGACGACGACAGCGACACGACGACCGAGCCGGAGTCGACCAGCGAGTCCGCCTCCGCTTCCGAACCGGCGAGCGCGTCGGCCTCCGAACCGGCGTCGGACAGCGCGTCGGCATCGGCGTCGGACAGCGCGTCCGCCTCCGAACCGGCGGTCGAGACGACCACCATCGCCCACACCTTCGGTGAGACCGTCATCGAGGGCACGCCCGAACGGGTGATGACCCTCGGCTACTCCGAGCAGGATCCGGTGCTCGCGCTCGGCGTCACGCCGATCGCGGTTCGCGAGTGGTTCGGCGAGTTCCCCTACGCGACGTGGCCGTGGGCCGAGGAAGCGCTCGGCGACGGCGAGCCGGCCGTGTTGGTCATGCCCTACGGCGAACTGAACTACGAGGAGATCGCCGCCCTCGCGCCGGATGTGATCATCGCCACCCACGGCGGCATCACCCAGGAGGAGTACGACACCCTCTCCGCGATCGCCCCCACGATCCCCGAGGCCGAGGGTGCCGCGGCGTTCAGCATGTCGTGGCAGGAACAGACCCAGGTGATCGGCGATGCGCTCGGGCTCGGCGACGAGGCCCAGCAGCGGATCCGCCTCACCGAGGCGGCCGTGCTCGACGCCGGTCGAGCCAACGACGACTTCGGTGGCCGCAGCCTCGCCTGGCTCAACGCCTACGAGGGCGGCGAGTACTGGGTGGTCGGCGACACACCGCCGATGGCGTTCTTCGCCGACCTCGGCTTCACCTACGACCCAACCCTCGCCGAAGCCGTCGGCGATCTCGACTCGCTGCAGATCAGCCTCGAACAGATCAACCTGCTCGATGTCGACACTTTGCTGATCGCGTCGTCGCCGACGACCCGCGAGGAGATCGAGAACGATCCGCTCTGGCAGAGCCTCTCGGTCTTCCAGGACGACCGCGTCGTCTGGATCCAGCAGCGCAGCGAGCTCTACGGGGCCCTCAGCTTCTCCACCGTCCTCAGCGTCGACTTCCTGGTCGACGAACTCGTTCCCCTCCTGGCCGGGCAAGACACAGCGGACACTGCGGTCGAGCTCAGCCCTGAGGCGGAGGCGGCCATGGCTGCCTTCGCCCTGGTCTACGACAGCAGCGCGGCGTGGGAGGAGAAGGCCCCCCACCTCGAGAACGCCGCCGCACTCGAGGCGAGCAACGCCGCCTACCAGGCCGGCGGCGAAGGTCTCGGCGGCATCGCGCTCGACCCGACGAGCGCAACGGTCGACGGCGACATCGCCACCGTCATCTACGACGTGTACTTCGGCGAGAGCGCGGCCTACACCGGCCTCGACCGCACCATCACCCTCGTCGACGGCGTCTGGGTCGTCGCCGAGGCCGACTATTGCGACTTCTTGGCGTCAGCTCGCACCCCGTGTAGCTAGACCCACCCATCCTGAAGGCAGCAGGCGGTATGCGCGCCCGCTGGTTCCGCGGCTGCGAGCGGAATCAGCGGGCGCTACCGCGTTCGACGTCGAGTCGACCACCCAGCAGGCGCCCGATCCGCGCCGCCGCCTCGACGACCTGCTCCCCCACCGGTGCGAGGCGATCGGCCGGCAGCCGCTCCGGTGTGGCCGACACCGACAGCGCAGCGATCGGGTGGCGGGCGATCATCACCGGCGCGGCGACGGCGGCGACCTGTGCGTGCCACTCGCCGACGTTGGACGCCCAGCCCTGCGCTCGGATCCGGTCGAGTTCCGCGTCGAAGGTGGCCGCATCGGTGATCGTCGCCTCGGTCAACCCGGCGAGCCCGGCCGGGAGCCGGGTCCGCCGGTCGTCGGGCGCCAGCATCGCCAGCATCGCCTTGCCGGTCGCCGAGGCGTGGGCGGGCACCGCGTAACCGATCGGCAGGACGATCTGCACGGGACCGGGTTCCGCCACGCGGTGGCGCAAGACGACCTCGCTGCCGTCGAAGCCGACGAGATGGGTCGCCTCACCCGTGAGCGCGGTCAGCTCCCGCATCACCGGATCCGCGACCACGAGCAGGTCGACCGGTTCACCGCTGAGCCGCTGCCGGATCCGGTCGGCGACCGCCCACTGGGTCACCGCACCGGGTCCGCCGTCGAACGCCACGTCGATCCACCCCTCCTCGGCGAGGGTCTCGAGGCAACGCTGCACGGTGCTCTTGGCGATGTCGGTGCGGCGGGCGAGTTCGCCGACCCCGAGCGGACCGTCGGCGGCGAGCTCGTCGAGGACTCGCAGGGCGTTGCGTACCGACTTCACGGCGACGCCTCGATCGCGTCGAGCAGCGCGGCGGCGACGAGCCGGGTCACGTCGACCAGGCGATCGTCTGCATCGGCGACGAGCGGCAACTCGGTGCAGGCCATCAGCAGCCGGTCGGCGTCGATCTCGCCACACAGCGATGCGAAGCGGGTCCGGACATCGGGATCGGCGGGCCCCAGTCGCTTGACGTCCTCGATCAGCGCGTGGAGCCGGGCCCGTCGCTCGGGGTCCGGGACGCGCAACCGGTCGGCCAGATGGGCGTACGCCGAGTCCGGTCCGAGCTCGGTCACCGGGTGGGCACCCAGCAGACCGACGGTCGTCGGCGGTCGCGCATCGAGCCATCGCTCGACGGCGTCGGGGAACGACACGAACCCTCCACCCAGCCCGGCGGCGTGGATGCGGTCGGCGTAGCGGTTGATCGTGTTGCACGCGATCGTCCAGGCGGCGCACGCACCATCGAGCGGCGCAGCGTGCTCGAGAACCACGGCCGCCACCCGCTCGCCGTGCCGGGCGAGATCCATGCTCAGCCCGAGTTCGGGTACGGACCGGACCATCACCGAGGGCGCGTCGAGATCGCCCCGAAACGCCTCGCCTCGGCGGCGTCGACGCTCGTCGAGCACCGCCTGCCACAGATCGATGCCGGCCTCGGGACCGGATCCGGCGAGGATCCCGATGTCGAAGGCGGTCATGACGCGCCCGGAGCCCACCACGACTGCCACCCGACGTCGGCTTCGAGCGCCGCGGCGACCTGGAGCAGAAGATCTTCGCGGCCGATCGACGCGACGAGCTGCACCGAGACGGGCGGGGAGTCGGCGGTGGCGGGAACGACCGGGACGCTGATCGCCGGTTGGCCGGTCACGTTGAACGGGTAGGTGAACCATGCCATCGGGAACCCGGCCACCGACGCACCGAGGGGATCGGCGGCGGTCTCCTTCAGCTCACCGATCGCCGGCACGTCGCGCCCGAGGGTCGGCGTGACCAACAGGTCGAAGCCGTCCGGTTCGCCCGGGCGGCGCCACCAGGACGCGACGCGACGGGCCCAGACCTGTTCACGTCCGAGCTCCTCGATCACTGCGGGTCCGGTGGAGGCGGCGGCCAACCCGAACATCGCCCACGTACGGGGTTCGACGTCGGCCTCCTCGAGGGGTCGCCCGAGCGCGGCTTCGATCGTCGTCCGCAGCGCAGCCCGCTCGGCGGCGTAGAGGTTCGCCGCCCGCATCGGCTCGTCGAGCGCCGTCGGGTGGGATTCGTCGAGCTCGTGGCCCATGCGCCGGAGCCGTGCGACGACATCCGCCACCGCCGCTTCGTTCGCCGAGCCCGGCGACGACCGAGCCGCGTCCATCGTGCCCGGGGCACGGGTGAGGAATCCGATGCGCAACGGTGCCGGAGGTTCGGTCAGCCGATCGGCGTAGGCGACGGTGGGCGATGCGAGGCCGAAGGGCTCGCCCGGAAGC
Source organism: Actinomycetota bacterium (assembly GCA_039193795.1). GTDB lineage: Bacteria > Actinomycetota > Acidimicrobiia > Acidimicrobiales > Aldehydirespiratoraceae > UBA11606. The sequence continues at coordinate 4,538 of JBCCWI010000016.1, forward strand.
GCACCGGCGGTGGCGTCGAGGACGGCGGCGACGTCGCGCACGCTGCGGGCGATGTGGCCCTCGACCTTGGTGCCTCGTCCCTCGGCGCCCGGACTGTTGGAGATGCGGCCCCGGCTCACCTTCAAGCCGACGAGACCGGTGCATGCGGCGGGGATGCGTAGCGATCCGCCCCCGTCACTGGCGTTGGCGACGGGGACGATCCCGGCCGCGACCACCGCCGCGGAACCGCCCGACGAACCACCGACCGACAGCTGGGGGTTCCACGGGTTGCGGCACGGCCCGTGGGCGTCGGGCTCGGTGGTCGGGGGCCCGAAGGCCAGCTCGGGGAGGCTGGTGCGGCCGATCGACACGAGGCCGGCGCGGCGGTAGCGGTACGCCAGTTCGGTCGTGACCGATGCGGTTCGGCTGATGTCGACGAATGCCCGCATGCCCCAGGTCGAGGGCTCCCCCTCGGTGGTGCACTTCCAGTCCTTGACCGCGAACGGCACACCGGCGAACGGGGCGTCGTCGGGGGTGCTGGTCGCCTCGGCTCGGGCGTCGGCGAACCGGGTGTGGGCGAAGGCGTTCACGGCCGGCCCGACGGTCTGCGCCCGTTCGATCGCCGTCTCGACCGCCTCGCCCGGGGCGATGTCGCCGGCGCGGCGGAGTGCAGCCTGGGAGACGGCGTCGTGGCGCCAGAGTTCGGTGGGGTCGTTCATGCTCGTCGGTAGACGCCCGGTCGCTTCTCGAAGAAGGCGACGAGGGCTTCGGCGTGGTCGGCGGTACGGAAGAGATCGGCGAACTTCTCGGCTTGGAGTTCGGTGGCGGCTCGCTCGTCGAGGTCGGGTGATCGATTGAGACAGTCCTTGGTCGTCTCGACCGACAGCGGCGACCGGCTGGCGATCCGCTCGGCCACCGCCACCGCCCGATCGCCCACGTCGCCCTCGACCAACTCGGTCAGCAGGCCCCAGTCGAGGGCCTGCTCGGCCCGGCAGGTCCAGCCGGTGAGCAGGAGGTGCCGGGCGCGGGCGTCGCCGATCGCCTGGGCCAGCAGGCGGAAGTTCGCCACCAGCCCGACATTGACGCCGGCGGCCCCGAAGGCGGCCTCGGCGTTGCCGATCCGGACGTCGCACGACAGTGCGAGCTCGAGTCCGCCACCGTGGGCGGGTCCGTTGACCGCGGCCACGACGGGCACCCGATGGTGGCGGATCCGATGGAGCAGCACGCCGATGCCGACGAGGAAGCCGTCGACCTCGTCACGCTCGATCGCCTGCTCCTCACGCAGGTCGGCACCGGCACAGAAGTGCGCTCCGGCACCGGTGAGGACGATCGCCCGGACGTCGTGGTCGGTCTCGGCCTCGGCGAGTGCCTCGGCCAGGATCCGTTGGGCGCTGGAGTCGATCGCGTTGACGGGCGGTCGAGCGATCGTGAGCCGGAGGACGTGGTCGGCCGGTCGATCGACGCGCACGGCGGTGTCGGTCATCGGCGCGGCTCCTCGACGGCACCTCGCTCGAAGAGCCGGTCGACGGTGTCGCCGTCGAAGCCGGCTTCGAGCAGCACCTCGCGGCTGTGCTCACCGAGCGCCGGCGACGAGCGGTCGACCCGCATCGGGGTGTCCGAGAGCTTGATCGGATGCCCGATCCGGCGGTCCGGACCCTCGCCGACCACCATCTCGGTCGCCTGGACCTGGGGGTCGTCCCACACCTCGTCGAGGCGGTGGACGGGGCCCGACGCGATGTTGGCGGCGTGCAGGACCGTGTTCCACTCGGCGCTGGGCCGAGTGCGGGTCACCGCGCTGATCTCCGCCGCCAGGTCGGCCCGGTTGCGGAGCCGGTCGAGCGGGGCCGCGAACCGGTCGTCGGCGAGCAGGTCGGGACGTCCCAACACCTCGCACAGGTTCCGCCAGGCGTCGGGGGTCGGCGCGGCGATGGTGATGAAGCCGTCGCTGGTCGGGAACGCCTCGTACGGCGCGGAGAGCCGGTGGGCGGATCCGCCGGGCTCGGCGAGCTCGCCGGCCTCGAACCACAGCATCGCCTCCCAGACCAGGTAGGCGACCGACGCTTCGAGCAGCGAGGTGGTGACGACCTGTCCCTCGCCGGTCACGCTGCGCCGGTAGAGCGCCGAGGTGATGCCGAGCGTCGCGAAGACGGCGGCGTTGAGGTCGGCGATCGGGACGCCGGCCTTGCAGGGGTCGCCCCCGACTTCGCCGGTCACCGACATGATCCCGCTCATGCCCTGGGCCATCAGATCGAATCCACTCTGGTTCGACCGCGGCCCCACCGACCCGAAGCCCGAGATCGAGCAGTAGACGAGGCCGGGGTTGAGCGCCCGGAGGTCCTCGGGGCCGAGCCCGTGCCGGGCCAGCGTGCCGGGGCGGTGGTTCTCGACGAGCACATCCGCTCGGGCGGCGAGCTGGCGCAGGGCGTCGGCGCCGTCGGGGTTGCGATAGTCGAGCGCGATGCTGCGCTTGTTGCGGTTCATCGAGCCAAAGGCGTCGACACCGTCACCGGCCCATCGGGTGATGTCGCCGATGCCGGGGCGTTCGACCTTGATCACGTCGGCCCCGAGGTCGGCGAGCAGCATGCCGCAGTACGCCCCGGCCATCACCTGGGTGATGTCGAGGACCGTGATCCCCTCGAGGGATCCGGCGGGCGGGAGCACGGTCATCGGGCGACCTCCAGTTCGGCTTCGACGGTGGCGATGATCTCGCGCGCGAGATCGGACCCGCCGGGGAATCCGTTCGTGACCACCACGACGGCGTAGGAGCCGTCGATCGCGCCGGCGATCTCGGCGGTGTAGCCGATGTTGCGGCCGCCGTGGGACCAGCGGGTCGGATCCTCGACGTCGTCGACGAAGAACCCCTGCGCGGCGGCCCCGGAGGGCGCGGTGGGCACGGTCGGGCGCACAGCGCGCTGCGCCCACTCGGTCGGCAGGAGCGTGTCGTCGGTCCCGGCCAGGCTGCGCGAGAACGCGGCGACCAGCGATGCGAGATCCTCGGCGGTGGTCCAGAGGCCGGCGGCGGCACCCTCGGGGTGAGCCTGCCAGCCGTTCCCCAGCATCTCGCCGTTGACCGACCCCTCGGTGGCACGGGCCGCCTGTTCGGCGGTGAGGTCGAGTGCGTAGAACGAGTCGGCCATGCCGGCCGGGCCGAAGATCGCATCGGCGACCAGGGTGTCCCAGTCCGAGCCGGTGGCATCGGCCAGCGTCTGGGCCATCAGCTCGTACCCGCCTCCCGAGTAGAGGAACCCCGAGCCGGGCGCCTGCACGACGGTCACCGCGTCGGTGTTGCCGCCACCGGCGAGTAGGTCGGGCCGGGCCGGCGACTCCGCCGCCGACGCGTAGCCGAGGAAGCCGTCGACGTTGGTGCCGGCATCGTGGGCGAGCAATCGGGCGAGGGTGACGGGGTTGGCGGCGGTCTGTTCGCCGGCGGGCAGGGCGTAGGACGTGAGCAGGGTCTCGATGTCGGCATCGAGGTCGACGCCACCCTCGGCGGCGACCGACAGGACGGTCAGCGCGGCGACCGGCTTGGAGACCGATCCGACCTGGATGAGCGTGGATTCGGTCATGGCCGTGCCGCTCGGCGTCGTTCCGACCGCGAAGGCCGTCAGCGGCTCCCCGTCGATCACGACGGCCACGGCCAGGCCCGGTACGGCCTGCTCGGCCATCCGGTCGGTCAGCGACGTGGTGCCGCTGGCGGTCATCAGACCGGTCTCGATCCGCTCCCGCACCTGTTCGGCCGTCGGCCCCGGTGCGACGGAGGTCGTGGGCGGTGCGGTCGTCGTGGTCGTGGTGGTCGTGGTGGACGTCGTGCTGGACGCTTCGGCGGCGGCCTCGGTCGGGTCGTCAGCGTCAGCGTCCGCCTCGGCGGGCGGGTCGCCGTCGCCCCCGCACCCGGCGATCACGAGCACGGCGACCAACCCGAGGGAGCACCACCGAGGCAGCGGGGGTCGAGGGAGCCGAGAAGCGGAGCGATCGAACATAGGTGTGCTGCATTGTGGCACACCTGATCGAATTCGGAACAGTGGAGCCGGCGCCGTCGTCGGGCAGGCTGTCTCGGTGCGCGACCTGCTGACCGCCTTCGGGGTGGTGTTCATCGCCGAACTCGGCGACAAGACCCAGTTGGCGGCCGCCGGCTTCGCGACCCGACATCGAGCCCGACTGGTCGCGGCCGGGGTCATCGTCGGCTATGTGGTCGTCAGCACCCTCTCGGTCGCCATCGGGGCGGTCGCGGGCGCCGCCTTCCCGACGCGGGCGGTCAACATCGCTGCGGCGGTGCTGTTCCTCGCGGTGGGTGTCGCCACCCTCCGTGCCGACGACCGCGAGAACGAGGACGGCCACGACGCCCCCGCTGCGAACCGGGCGCCACTCGTGATCATCGGGTCGGTCGCCCTCGCGATGGTGTTGGCCGAACTCGGCGACAAGACGATGCTGGCCACGATCTCGCTGGCGGCGGGGGGCGACACGATCACGACCTGGATCGGGGCCACTGCCGGCATCACCTCGGCCGGGCTGCTCGGGGTCGCGTTCGGCGATGCGATCTCGCGCCGGGTGCCGCCGCGAGCGGTGCGCCTCGGGGCGGGTTGGCTGTTCATCGCCATCGGTGCGTTGGTACTCGCCGCCGAGCTTCGGTAGGGTCGTTAGGTGCGCCTAACAGTCAAGAGGCTCCTCGCACGGATGAGAGGATCGAAACCCATGTACGCCGAAGTCCAACGCGTCGAACAGCTCAGCCCGACCATGGTCCGGATCGTGCTCGGGGGCGGCGAACTCGATGCGTTCGAGGCATCACCCGCCACCGACGCCTACGTCAACGCCCGCTTCCTGCCGAAGGACTCGCCGCTCTCGGTGCCGTTCACCGACGACGATCTCGAGAACGTCGACCGCGAACTGCGACCCAAGCCGCGCCGCTTCACCGTCCGCCGCTGGGACGAGGCCGCCAAGGAACTCACGATCGACTTCGTCGCCCACGGCGACGTCGGCTTCGCCGGCCGCTGGGCTCAGCGCACCGAACCGGGTGACCGGCTGCAGTTCAGCGGTCCAGGCGGGTCGTACCGGCCCTCCGACGACGTCGACTGGCACCTGATGGTCGGCGACGAGTCGGCGCTTCCGGCGATCGGCGCCTCACTCGAGGCGCTGCCCGCGGGTCGCCGGGCCGATGTGATCGCCGTGGTCGACAACGCCGACTGCGAGATCGAGATGCCGAGCGACGGCGACGTCAACATCACCTGGCTGCATCGCGACGGCGCCGACGACATCGAAGCCCTGCTCCCCGATGCGGTCGCCGCTCACCCCTTCCCCGAGGGGGCCTTCGACGTGTTCGTGCACGGCGAGGCGGCCGAGACCCGCGCGGTGCGCAAGTACCTGCTCGCCGAGCGCGGGGTCACCAAGGACACGGCGTCGATCTCGCCCTACTGGCGCCGCACCTACACCGACGAAGCCTGGCGCGAGATCAAGCGGGACTGGATCGCCGACCAGGCCAACGACATCTGATCTGCTTGCCTCCCCATCGCAGCTCGTGACCGGCGCCATCGACGTCTACCGGGATCTCCGGACCTGGTGGCTTCGGCGCGGCGCCGACTACTGGACCGACGACCCCACCGATCGATCCGGCCCCGGCTGGATCCGGGTCGACCAGCTCGGAAGCGATCCCGAACGGCTCGGTCGCATCGTCGAGGACTACGGCGATCGGATCGGCACCGCCACCCGCAAGGCCGCGGCCGCCCTGCTCGGGAAGCGGTTCTCGGCGATGCTGGCGTTCCCGCCGACGGTCGCGTGGATGCAATGGGAGCGGGTGCCGACCGTGCGGCCCGACACGACCTGGCTCCGGTTCGACGACCGGATGCCGACGCGGGTCGCGGTCGACGAGATCCACGCCACCGTCCTCGCCGACGATCGGCTCGCCGGATCCGACGATTGCGACGTCCTCGACCGCCAGGCGCTGCGCGAGCATCTGGCGAGCACCGCCTACGACGCGACGATGGGGGCGGCGATTGACGCCCTCCACACCTGTGAACGCACCGGCACCCGACACCTCTGGGGCAATGTGTCGCTGACCGCGGTGAACAGCGCCCTCTGGGCCGCGGACGCACCCGACCCCTGGGCACGAGGCGAGGCGCTGTGTGCGTCGCGCGACGTCCTCGCCCGGACCCAGGAGCTGATCGCCTGCGAGCGCGACGACACCGGGCCGTACCTGGTCGCGTTGCGCAAGACCTGCTGCCTCGCCTACGAGGTCGAGAGTCACGGCTACTGCGCCTCCTGCAGCCTGGTCGACACCGAGCAGCGCCTCGCCACCCTGCCCGACCGCATCGGCGACGCCTGGCGGGACCGCATCCGGTGGACCGACGACCCCGGCGGCGACGATGCCCACTGACGACGACGAGGCGACACCGCCCGGCGAGCTCATCGGCTGGCTCCTCCGGGAGCAGACCGGCTGGATCGCGATCGGCATCACGACCGGCATCATCTGGATGGCGAGCTTCGCGGCTGCACCGATCGCGGTCGGTGCGGCCGTGGACGACCTCATCGACGACCCCGACCTCGGCCGCGCCGCCTGGTGGGGGCTGGCGGTCGTGCTCGTCTACGCCGTCGGCGCCCTCGCCGGCGCCATCCGTCACCGCGCTGCGGTCGGGCTCTACCTCAACAGCCGGTGGCTGGTCGAGCAACGGGTGAGCGCCCGAATGCTCGATCGGCGCGGCGGGGTGGAGCGGCCGACCGCGGAGGTCTTGTCGGTCAGTATCGGCGACGCCGGCAAGATCGGAGCGATCGCCGACCTCACCAACCGCGGATCCGGGGCGGTGGTGACCCTGATCGTCGTCGCGGTGTGGCTGTTGGCGACGTCGGTCTCGCTCGGACTGTGGGTCCTCGTGAGCGTCCCACTGGCGGCGATGGTGATCGCGCCGTTCATGCGGTCCTACGATCGGCGCTCGACCGAGGAGCGGCGCCAGCTCGCGACTGCATCGGCTGCTGCAGCCGACGGCGTGACCGGTCTGCGCGCCGTGCAGGGCCTCGGCGGCGGTGAGATCCGACGCTGGTTCGCCGAGCGTTCGGTGGGGATGCGCGACGCCGCACTGTCGCTCGTGCGCCTCGAGTCGGTGCTCTTCGCACTGATCGCGATGGTGCCGACCCTGACCCTCGCGCCGATCCTGTGGGTCGGTGGCAACCAGGCCATCGACGGCGACATCTCCCCCGGCACGCTCGTCACCGTGGTCGGGCTCGCCCAGTTCCTGACCACCCCGCTCTTCACCTTGAGCGAGGTCGCCCAGGTCCTCACTGCGGGCCGGGCATCGGCCCGACGCGCCAACGCGGTGATCGACGAACCCACCGCCGTCGATTACCACCCGGGCGCGCTCGAACCGACCAGCGGGTCGATCTCGCTGACCGACGTCGTCCACGGATCGCTGGACGGCATCGGATTCGAGATCGGTCACGACGAGCGGGTCGGGATCGCCTGCACCAGCGATCGCGATGCCGACGTCCTCGTGCGGCTCCTCGCTCGTCGCGTCGATCCGAGCAGCGGCACCGTCCAGCTCGGTGGCATCGACCTGCGCACCCTCCCACTCGAGACGCTCCACGATCATGTCGTGGTCGCGGACACGGAGCGGCCGTGGCTGCGGGCCGCATCGCTCATCGACAACCTCCGCCTCGCGGACGCCGGCGTCGACCGACCGACGGCGGAGCGGGCACTCCACACCGCAGCCGCCGACGAGATCCTCCGGCGACGCGATCCACTCGACGCCGAGATCGGTGAACGGGGCCTTCGCCTGAGCGGCGGTCAACGCCAGCGGATCTCCGTGGCGCGGGCGGTGCTGAGCGACGCGACCGTGCTGGTCCTCACCGAACCGACGAGCGCGCTCGATGCGGTGACCGAACAGCTGCTCGTCGAACGCCTGCTGGCGGAACGGACGACGACGACGATCGTGTTCTCGACCAGCCCTGCACTGCTGGCCGCGTGCGACCGGGTCGTGCACATCAGCGGTGGCCGAGTGATCGCGACCGGGCACCACCTCGAACTCGACCGCGACGTCGACAGCTACCGGGCGCTGATGCGAGGCGACGCATGACCGCACCGCACCATCTCCCGATCGCCGACGGCGCCACGACCTGGCGCCACGTCCGGTCCCTGCTGCGAGAGCGGCGGCGGGCCGCGGCGATCGTCGTCGGGTTGTCGATCATCGTGACGGTGGCGTCGGCTGCCATCCCGCTGCTGATCGGTGCGGCGGTCGATCTGGCGGTCGACGGCGACCAGGACCGGGACCGGCTCGCCTGGTTGGCGGGCGGCGTGGTGGCCGTCTCCATCGGGGGTGCGTTCTCCCAGATGATCGGTCGGTACCGGGCGGCGCAGCTCGGCGAGTCGATCCTCGACGAACTGCGCCGCGCTGTCTACGACGCCGTCGTCCAGCTGCCGGCATCGACCGTCGAGCGGGTGGGCACCGGCGAGCTGGTCGCTCGCGCGACCGGCGATGTCGAGGTACTGGCGAACGCCACCCGCTCCACCGTGCCGATGCTGTTCATCGGATCGGTCCTGTCGGTCGGACTCACGATCGGCCTCGTCGTCACGGACTACCGCCTGGCGATCGCCGGGATCATCGCCGCGATCGTCGTCGCCTACCCCGGCGTCCGCTGGTACGCCCGCCACGCGCCACCGCGCTACGCCCACCAGCGTCAGGTCGAAGGCGAACGGTCCGCCGCCCTGCTCGAGACCTACAACGGCCGCCAGACCCTGTGGGCGTTCGGTGGCGCGCTCGACGCGACCCATCGGCTCGAGGCCCACGGCACGGCCGCCGTCGCCGCCGGCCTCTCGACCACCGCCGCCCGCAATCGGCTCCGTCCTGCTTTGCGGATCGGCCAGGGGGCCTCGCTTGCGGCGGTGCTGATCGTCGGTGCACTCCTCCTCGACGACGACGCCCTCACCGCCGGCACCGTCACCGCTGCGACCTTCTTCATGCTGAGGCTGATGGATCCGGTCTCGATGCTGGTGGAGCAGCTCGACGCGATCCAACAGGCCCAGGCCGCGCTGGCCCGCATCATCGGGGTCATCGACGCGGTGGAGGCCGAGACCCCCGGCGCCCCACCGTCCGCCGATGACCGGCGACGGGCCCCGGCGGCGATCGAGCTCCGCGGACTCGGCTTCAGCTACCGACCCGGCGTCCCGGTGCTGGTCGACGTCGACCTCGACATCGCCGCGGGCACTCGGGTCGTCGTCGTCGGCCCGAGCGGCGCCGGCAAGAGCACCCTCGCCCGGCTCCTCTGCGCGATCGAGGAACCCGACCACGGCTCGATCACGATCGCCGGTCGAGCGCTGGAGGAGATCGACGGGCCCGACCGATCGCAGACCATCGCGCTGGTCGCCCAGGAGACCCACGTGTTCGAGCGGTCGATCGCGGAGAACGTCGCCCTCGGTCGGCCCGGGGCGACCCGCGCCGACATCGTCGAGGCGCTGCGGGTGGTCGGGGCGATGGGCTGGGTCGACGACCTCGAGGACGACATCGACACGATCGTCGGGACCGAGCACGAGGCGATCACCGCCGCCCGAGCCCAGCAGCTCAACCTCGCCCGGATCCTGTGCCTCGATCCGGCCGTCCTCGTCCTCGACGAGGCGACCGCCGACCTCGACCCCCTCACCGCGACCGCGACCGAACGCCATGTCGACGAGGCGCTGCGGGGCCGCACCGTGATCACGATCGCCCATCGGCTCGACACCGCCGCCCGAGCCGACCTCGTCGTCGTCATCGACGAGGGCCGCATCGTCGACCAGGGCACGCATGGCGATCTCGTGGCGGCCGGCGGCGCCTACGCCGACCTGTGGGCGAGCTGGAGCAGGAGCCGAGAAGGATGACCACCGTCGGCCGCTGGAGCGGCTACGCGCCGATGGCCCGCCACGTCGCCCCGGCGGCGGCGCGGCTGCTCGACCTCGTCGGTGCGGCTCGGGGGCCGGTGCTCGATGTCGGCAGCGGAACCGGCCTCGCCCTGGAGATCGCCCGCGAGGCCGGCACCGACGCGATCGGCATCGACGCGTCGATCACCCAGCTGACGGCCGCCGGCGACGGGTTGCGACAGGCCGCAGCCGACGCCCGCGCGCTGCCGTTCGGATCGGCGTCGTTCGCCGCCGCGATCTCCAACGTCGCGCTGATCTTCGTCCCCGACCCGGCCCGCGCCGCCGACGAGATCGCCCGGGTGCTCCGGCCCGATGCGCCCTTCGCGTTCAGCGCCTGGCAGACCGGCGGGTGGCCCGACGCCTGCCGCCGCATCCTCGCCGATGCGCTCGACCGCCCCCATGTCGCGTTCCCGACCGACCTGGGTGACGCGGATCGCGCCGCCGCGCTGCTCGACGGCGCGGGATTCACCGGCATCGAACACCACCACGGCATCCTCCGCTGGTGGTTCGACGACCTCGACGATGCCGTCGACACCCTCACCACCGCGGCCGGTGGTCTTCGACTCCTGCGAACCGACCTCGAGGCCGACGCTGGGTGGCCCGCCGCCCGCGCCGCCATCGCGGACGAGCTCGGCCGACGAACGCACCGACTCGGAGACCAGCTCATCCTCGACGACCCCTACCTCATCACCCTCGGCCGATCGTCCGCAGCCGGTCGGTCGCCTACGCTCCCCCGGGAGGAGACTCCATGACCACCACCACGTCCTTCGCCAACACCCTCACCTCGGTCGATCAACTCGATGGCCTGTACCGCCCCGCCAGCCAGGGGGTGAAGGACAAGGAGACCCAGCTGCTCGACCAGGGGTGCCGCGACTTCATCGCCATGTCGACGTTCGTGCTCGTCGGCACCTCCGACCCCGACGGCGACCTCGACGTCTCCCCTCGCGGTGGCCCCGCCGGATTCGTGAAGGTGCTCGACGAACACCGGCTCGCCATCCCGGACCTCAACGGCAACAACCGGCTCGACTCGATCCGCAACATCATCCGGCACGGCCGGGTCGGTCTGATCTTCCTCATTCCTGGCCTCGGCGAGACGCTGCGCATCAACGGCGAGGCGTGCATCACCACCGACGATGCGGTCCTCGATCGCTTCACCGAGGAGTTCCGGCGCCCCAAGTCGGCGATCGGCGTCACGATCGACCACGGCTTCATCCACTGCGCCAAGTCGATCCGGCGCGGCGGGCTGTGGCAGCCCGACACGTGGGCCGGCGCCGAGGAGCGCCCCTCGGCGGGCCAGATCCTCGTCGACCATGCGGGTGTCGGGGAGTTCATCACCGGCGCGCAGCTCGACGAGGACCTGGAGAAGACCTACGTCAACGACCTCGCCGCCGACCTCCCCGACGGACCGTCCGCGAGCGGTGACTGACGCCGCCGGGTTCGTCCTCCGCGACGTCAGCCGGACCCGCGACGGGCGCCGGACCCTCGACGGGATCGATCTCACGATCGACGCCACCGGCATCACCGCGCTCGTGGGCCGATCCGGCGCCGGCAAGAGCTCGCTGATCCGTCTCCTCAACCGTCTCGACGCACCCGACGAGGGAACGGTGTCGTGGCGCGGTGTCGACCTCGCCACGATCGACCCGTGTGAACACCGGCGACGGGTGGCCCATGTCGCCCAGCGGCCGATCCCCTTCGACGGCACCGCCGCCGACAACCTCCGCGTCGCCGAGCCCGAACTCACGAGCGAGCGGATCGTCGAGCTCCTCGATCAGGTCGGCATCGGCGACCGGGTCGACCAGCAGGCGTCGACACTCTCCGGAGGCGAGGCACAGCGCATGTGCATCGCCCGCGCCCTCGTGAGCGGGCCCGACGTCATCCTCGCGGACGAGCCGACGTCGGCACTCGACGCCGAGGCGCGTGCGGGGATCGAAGCGCTCGCCGCCGACATCGCCGCCCAGGGCGTCGGCTGGATCTGGGTGTCCCACGACGCGACCCAGACCCGCCGACTGGCCGAAACGGTGATCGTCATGGAGCAGGGACGGGTGCTGGCCCAGGGCCCGGCCGGCGAGATCGACACCCACGACGACGAACGGGTCCGGCGGGCCCTGGAGGGCTGATGGAGAACGCCGGGGACATCGGGTGGGTCGGGCTCGCGCTGTCGACCATCCTCGTGGTGATCACGATCCTGCTGTCGGCATGGCGCCGGCTCGGGCTCACCCGCGAGATCGTCGTCGCCTGCGTGCGGGCCGCCGCGCAGCTCACCCTGGTCGGCCTCGCGCTCCGGCTCGTGATCGACGACGACGATCCACTGATCCTGTCCTGGATCTGGTTGCTCGGGATGGTGGCCTTCGCGGCCCAGTCGACCCAGAACCGGGTCGGCGGGCGTCTCCGGATCCGCACCTTGGCCGCCGGGGCCTACTTCGCCTCGACCGCCGTCTCGGTCGCCGTGCTCTTCGGGCTCGACGTCTTTCCGTTGCAGGGCCGAGCCCTCGTGCCGTTGGCCGGGATGATGATCGGCAACGCCCTCGGCGCGGTCGTGCTCGTCACCAAACGGCTGCTGGCGGAGGTCGACGAGCACGCCGACGAGATCGAAGCTCGGCTGGCGCTCGGGCTCGACAGCCGCGACGCATTCGCACCCCACGCCCGACGTGCCCTACAGCAGGCCCTCATCCCCCAGATCGAGCGCACCAAGTCGGTCGGCATCGTGTTCCTCCCCGGTGCGATGGTGGGGCTCGTCCTCGCCGGCGTCGACGCGCAGGACGCAGTGCTGGTCCAGGCCGCGGTGATGTTCCTGGTGCTGGGTTCGGTCGCCATCACCTCGACGGTGATGACCCTCGGTGTGAGCCGGGCCCTCTTCACCCCGGACCACCGCCTGCGCGAGTCGCCCGTCGAGGTCTGAGTCAACCGACGGCGCCGATGGCCACTGCGGACGGCACCGCGGTCGCCGGGTCGCCGTCGACGGCGAGGGCGAGTTCGGGCACCAACTCGTCGAGGAGGTAGCCGATGCTGAGTGGACTGCCGAAGGAGAACGCTCCGCTCACCAGTGTCGGCGTGAAGATCTCGCGGCCTTCGCCCGGAGCTCGCATGACGTCGCGGATCGGCGACTGGAGGACGTCTTGCATCACCACCTCGTCGGTGGCGATCCACACGACGACATCGGTGTCGAGCAGATCGACACGTTCCTCGCTCACGTTGACGAAGAAGGCCTCGCCGGCGAGTTCGTCGTACTCGGCGGGCGTCTGGAAGCCGATGCTCTCGAGGATCTGTGCCCGGACGTCGCTCGATGCGTAGACACCCGGTTGGCCGTTGAAGGCGAACGCGACCGCGGCGCTCAACCCCTCGAACTCCGGGTGCGCCGCCCGCACCTCCGCGAATCGGTCCTCGACACCGCGGATCAGCGCCTCGGCCTCGTCGGCCTTGTCGAAGATCGAGCCGATCAGACGGGTGCGTTCCTGCCATGGCGCTCGGTAATCGGCGTAGTCGGCGTGTTGGGCCACGGTCGGGGCCAACTCGGAGAGCAGGTCGTACTGCTCACGGGTGAGACCCTGCGAGACCGCCACGATCAGATCGGGGTCGACCGACGCGATCAGTTCCACATTGGGCTCGACGACGGCCGGGATCACCGTCGGCTCCGCGTCGCCGAGCAGTGGTTGAGCCCAGGGCCAGACGGCGTTGGGCTGATCGCCGAACCAGTCGAGGATCCCGACCGGCACGACACCGAGCGCGAGGAGGTCGTCCTGGTCGCTGAAGCCAAGCGAGAGGACACGCTGGGGATCGCGGGGCACCTCGGTCTCGCCGAACTTGTGGGTCACGACGATCGGCCCGGCGGGCGCCTCGGCCTCATCGGCGTCGTCGGTGTCGTGGTCGGACGAGGCCGTGTCGTCGACGGAGGCCGGGTCAGCCGGCTCCTCGTCGGCAGCCTCAGATGCGCTGGCCGACGCGCTCTCGCTCTCCGACGCGGACGCCGATGCGCTCTCCGACGCCGACCCGGCGTCGTCGCCCGAGTCGTCGTCGCCACCACCGCAGGCGGCGGCGAACAGTGCGAGGACGAGCGCGATGATCAGCAGTGGGCGGCGGTCGGTGACGGTCACGGTGGCGAGTCCCCTCGGATGGATCTGGGAGGTCAGATCGGCGTTGGTTCTGGCGCTGCGACGCTGTCGGCCGGAGGACGCCCTCCAGCGGTCCGGATCCGACGGACCGCCAGACTACCGAAGACGCCGGAGATCGCGACCGTCCAGCCGGCGGCGATGAGGAACGGCTGCACGAGTTCGCCGCCGCGGGCGAGACGGTCGAGCAGGGTGACGTAGGCGGTGGCGGGGTTGGCGCGAACGATCGGCTGCGCCCAACCCGGATAGGCGTCGAGCGGAACCATCCCCCTCGAGAGGAAGAGCATCAGGAGGAACACCGCGTTGAGCGGGCCAAGCAGCGCCTCGCGGCTCTTGGCGATCACGCCGAAGTAGATCGCCATCCAGGTGAAGGTCATCGCCGCCACGATCGCGACGGCGACGAAGCCGACCGCCGGAAGCACACCGTTGTCGAATCGGAATCCGAACAGATGGCCGACCCCGACCAACACGGCGACCGCGATCACCGCCCGCACTGCGTCGCCGATCACCGCGCCGGCCAGCGGGGCGGCGGGGCTGACCGGCATCGACCGGATCCGGTCAAACCAGCCGTCCTGCACCTCGGTGTTGACTCCGGCGGCGATCGCGATGGTGCCGAACATGATCCCGGAGAACACGAGGGTCGGGACCAGGCGCTGCCCGTAGGCCGCACCGTCCTCGAAGGCCTCGACCGCCTGGGAGAACACGGCGTGCAGGGTCACCAACAACAACAGCGGGAAGATGACGGTCGAGACCACGGTGTCCGGGCTTCGACTGAACCGGCGGGCCGATCGCCCGGCGAACACGAACACGTTCGTCATGACACGACCTTCCGGTAGGCGCGGGCGCCGAGCACCGCGAACACGGCGCTGAGGCCGACGAGCCAGATCACGGCGATGGTGACGGTCTCACCGATGTCGCCGGTGCCCGAGAGCGCCCGCAACGCGTCGATCGTCACGCTCACCGGCTGGTGTTCGACGAAGGGCTGGAGCCAGCCCGGGAAGTCGTCGACGGGGGCGAAGCCGGTCGACAGCATCAGAAGGGGGAGGTACGGGATCGACGCGATCGACACCGCAGCCTCGGGTGACGACGCGCGGAAGCCGATCAACCCCATGACGAGCGAGGCGGCGAGGACGAAGAGCAACCCGACACCGATGTAGACCGGGACCCACGCGACCCCGGCCTCGAACCGCATCCCGACGATCACCCCGACCCCCAGGACCAGGACCAGGGAGAAGAAGCCGCGGACGACGTCGCCGATCGCTCGGCCGAGCAGCGGGGCCAACGGGTGGATCGGCATCGAGCGGAACCGGCCGACGACCCCGGACAGCACGTCGTCGGCGATGTTGTACGACGTCGCCATCGCCGTGAACAGCATCGCCTGCACCACGACCGTCGAAGGCAACAGCTGGGTGTAGTCGAAGCCCCGGGCGTCCATGATCCGACCCATCACGAGATTGAAGAGCCCGAAGAACAGCAGCGGCATCACGGTCGCGCTGATGATGCTCGCCGGGTTGCGGAGGATGCGGGTGAGCGCCCGGCGTCCGAGGATCGAGCCGTCGGTGACGAGGGAGGTCATGCGTCACCGCTGTGGTCGGTGAGCTGCAAGAACACGTCGTCGAGGGTCGGTTTGCGGCGGGCGACGTCGTCCAGCGTGATGCCGGCCGCCGACGCTGCCTGGACGACCTCGATCAGCGGAAGGTCACCGGCTTCGGCGACCACGACGGCGCCGGTGCTGTCGTCCTCGACCGTCGCCCCGCGCCCCAGTCCCGACAGCGCCGACGCGAGCGCGTCGGCCTCCCGGGCATCGACGGGCGTGACGACGCAGGAGCCGCCGCCGATGCCGGCCTTGAGCTCGTCGGAGGTGCCGCCGGCGATGACGGTGCCGGAGTCGATCACGACGATCTGGTCGGCGAGCCGATCGGCCTCCTCGAGGTACTGGGTGGTGAGCACGATGGTGAGGCCGTCGCTGCGGAGTTCCCGCACGACGTCCCAGAGCTCGTTGCGGCTCCGGGGGTCGAGGCCGGTCGTCGGCTCGTCGAGGAACAGCACCGGGGTCGGCACGACCATGCTGGCGGCCAGGTCGAGTCGGCGGCGCATGCCGCCCGAGTACTCCCCGACCCGCTTCTCGGCCGCGTCGACCAACGAGAAGCGCTCGAGGAGGTCATCGGCGCGGGCGGCGGCGTCGGCCCTCGACAACGCCCGCAACCGGCCGAAGAGGACCAGGTTCTCACGACCGGTCAGGAGGTCGTCGACTGCGGCGAACTGGCCGGTCAGCGAGATGCTGCGGCGCACGCCCTCGGGGTCGCCGACCACGTCGTGGCCACATACCCGGGCGGTGCCGCCGTCGGGCGCGAGCAGGGTCGACAAGATGTTGATCGCGGTGGTCTTGCCCGCACCGTTGGGGCCGAGCACGCCGAGGACTTCACCCGCCTGGGCCGAGAACGTCAGCCCGTCGAGTGCCCGCTTCTCGCCGAACACCTTGACCAGCGCCTCGACTTCGATCGTCGTCATCGTCTCCTCATTCCCCCGGGCGGCGCCCGATGAGATATTGCATGTGGTGCAAGAACTTGCCACACTGTTGCTGCTCCAGTCAACCTATGTTAGGCAGACTTAACCATGACCTCGCCACCCGATTCCGACGCGGCACCGTCGACCTCTCTGGGTGAACTCCTCGCACCGGTCCGCGGCAAGATCATCCTCGCCTGCGTGCTCCAGGCGATCGGCGCCGCCGTCGGTCTGGTGCCGTTCATCGCCATCGTCGAGCTGGGCCGTGAGCTGTTCGAACCCGAGCCCGACAACGGTCGGCTGTGGACGATCGCGGTCGTCGCCGCCGTGTCGCTCGTGGTGCGGATCGGCTTCATGATGGGCGCGCTGTCGGTCACCCACTTTGCGGACAACGACTTCCAACTCCATGTCCGTCGGCGGCTCGCCGACCAACTCGGGGCCCTTCCACTCGGCTGGTTCGACGACCACGACGCGGGCGAGGTCAAGAAGCTGGTCGTCGACGACGTGAGCGCGATGCACCACGTCGTCGGCCACGTCTTCACCGACATCACCGCATCGATCGTCACCCCGGTCGTTGCGATGATCTATCTCTTCACCATCGACTGGCAGATGGGTCTGATCGTGCTCGTCCCGTTCGTGATCGGGGTCGCCCTCTTCAGCCGGATGTTCGCCGGGTACGGCGAGAAGATGGAGGAGTACAACGCTCGGATGACCGACGTCAACGACGGGGCGGTCGAGTTCGTCCAGGGCATCGCCGTGGTCAAGACCTTCGGACAGAGCGGCCGTGCCCATCGGCGATTCCTCGACAGCGCCAACCGCTTCGTCGACGCGTTCTGGAACTGGGTGTCGGGGATGCTGCGCTCGTCGGCCATCGCCGAGATCGTGCTCTCCCCCCTCATGACCCTGATGGTGATCGCCGCGGCCGGCGCCTGGTTCGTCGACCAGGGATGGATCTCCGCGGTCGACCTCGTCGCCTTCTTCGTCGTCGGTCTGGCGATGTCCCAGCCGATCAGCACGCTCGGCTTCGCCATGAACTTCGTCCAGAGCAGCCAGGACGCCGCCGCCCGCATCGGCGTGCTGCTCGACGCTCCGACCCTGCCGGAGCCGACCAACCCCCGATCCCCCGAAGGGCACGCCATCGAGTTCGACGGCGTGTCCTTCTCCTACGACGGCGACCACACCGTGCTCGCCGATGTCGACCTCGAGTTCCGACCCGGCACGATGACCGCCCTGGTGGGTCCGTCCGGCTCGGGCAAGTCGACCCTCGCGAAGCTGCTGTGCCGATTCTGGGACCCGACCGCCGGCGCGGTCCGGCTCGGCGGCGTCGATCTGCGCGACATCGCCCGAGACGAGCTCTACGGCAACGTCGGGTTCGTGTTCCAGGACGTCCAGCTCCTGCGGATGAGCGTGGCCGACAACATCGCCCTCGCCCGACCGTCCGCCGGCCGGGACGAGATCGAGGCCGCGGCCCGCGCCGCCCAGATCCACGAGCGCATCACGGAGCTTCCCGGCGGCTACGACGCCGTCGTCCATCAGGACGCCCGCTTCTCGGGCGGCGAAGCCCAACGCCTGTCGATCGCCCGCGCGATCCTCGCCGACGCACCGATCCTGGTGCTCGACGAGGCGACATCGTTCGCCGACCCGGAATCGGAGGCCGCCATCCAGGATGCGCTCTCCGCACTGACCGCCGGCCGGACCCTCATCGTGATCGCCCACCGGCTGTCCACCATCGTCGGGGCGGACCAGATCGTGGTGCTCGACGCGGGTTCGGTGGTCGAGACCGGGACCCATGACCAGCTGCTCGACGCCGACGGGCTCTATGCCCGGCAGTGGGCCGCCGATCAGCGATCGCAACCGGCGGGCGCCGGACCGGAGGTGACGCCGTGATCGTTCGCCGACTGCTCAAGATCATCACCGACGACAACGGCGCACTGCGGCGTTGTGTCTGGCTCTGGGTGCTGTCCGGCGTGATCCAGGGCGTCTCGTTCGCGATCCTCGTGCCGGTGCTGCGCGAACTGCTCGCAGGCGACATCGACGGCGCCGTCACCTGGGTGTGGGTGATGCTCGGCATGCTCGCCGTCTACGGCGTCGTCCGCTACTACGCCCAGCAGGCGTCGTACCGGGCTGCGATCGGGCTGTCGCGCGGGCTCTTCGAGCGCCTCGGCGACAAGATCGCGTCGCTCCCGCTCGGCTGGTTCACCGGCGACAAGGTCGGCTCGCTCGGCCGACTCACGAGCCACGGCGTGACCGACGTGATGGGCGTTCCGGCGCACCTGCTTCGCCCGATCATCACCGGCTTCGTGACGCCGGCGACACTCGTCGTCGCCATCGCGATCTTCGACTGGCGACTCGCGCTGGCCACGGCGGCGGCCGCACCGGTGGCGTGGCTGACCTATCGGTGGTCGACGTCGCTGGTTCGTCGGGCCGACCACGCCGCCCACGATGCGGCCGCCGACGCGGGAGGCCGGCTGGTCGAGTTCGCCCAGTCCCAGGCCGTGCTGCGCGCCCACGGGCGAACGGTCGACGGCCATGCCGCACTCGACGACTCCCTGGCGGCCTACCGCGACGCGGGCCGCAACCTGCTCACCACTGCGGTGCCCGGACTGGTGTCGTTCATCCTCGTCATCCAGGCCGCGTTCACGCTCGTGCTCTTCGTCGGAGTCGCCATCGCCGTCAACGCCACGCTCGACGCCCCGGAACTCATCGCGGTGCTCGTACTGATCGTCCGTTCGGTCGAGCCGCTGCTCGCCGCCGCCGACGTGGGCGGTGCGCTGTCGATGGCCGACAACACCCTCAACCGGGCCGACACACTGCTCGACACCGAGGTCCTGGCCGACGGCACCGCAGCCGACGGCTTCGACGAGTACACCGTGCGCTTCGACGCGGTCACCTTCGGCTACGAGCCCGCCACCCCGGTCCTGCACGAGATCGACCTGACCGTACCCGCCGGCACGATGACGGCCATCGTCGGCCCGTCGGGCTCGGGCAAGACCACCGTCGCCCGCCTGATCGCCCGCTTCTGGGACGTCGACTCGGGCACGGTCACCATCGGGGGCACCGACGTGCGCGACGTGTCGATCGAGACGCTGATGGCCAACGTGTCGATCGTCTTCCAGGAGTCCTTCCTCTTCGCGGGAACCATCGCCGACAACCTCCGACTGGCGAAGGCCGATGCCACCCAGGACGAACTCGAACGTGTCGCGGAACTCTCACGACTCGACGAGGTGATCACCCGATTGCCCGACGGCTGGGACTCCGACGTCGGCGAGGGTGGCGGCCGGCTCTCGGGCGGCGAACGCCAGCGGGTCTCGATCGCCCGTGCCCTGCTCAAGGACGCCCCGATCGTGCTGCTCGACGAAGCGACGGCCGCGATCGATCCCCAGAACGAGGTCGCGATCCAGAACGCGATCGACACGATGCGTCACGAGCGCACGATCCTCGTGATCGCCCATCGCCTCCAGACCGTCGTCGGCGCCGACGAGATCGTGGTGCTCGAAGACGGACGGATCGCCGAACGGGGCGGCCACGATGCCCTGCTCGCCCAGGGCGGTCGCTACACCGCCTTCTGGACCGAACGAAGCCGCGCCGCCGGATGGCGGCTCGCCGCCTCACCCACCTGATCGACGCAGCCGAGCCGTCCCGGCTCTGCGGCGTTGGTCCCCTTCCGCCGCAGGGTCGGGATCGCTGCGCCCGACCGGGTCAGCCGAACAACGGGCTGGTGTCGGGGTCGAAGGTCGTCGGGTCGCCCGGTGCCGGGATCCCGGAATCGGACAACGACGCAGCGACGAACTCCTGCAGACCGAACACCAGGGTGCGATCTCCGCAGCAGTAGTACTGGCCGAACCGGCTGTCGATGACCTGCCCGGCCTGCACGGCGGTCAGGCGCTCCCAGGTCGGGTCGGTGCGGTCTTCGGTCGAGGACTCCGCACCGCCCTGGTAGATGATCCAGTCAGGGTCCTCCTGCAGCATCGCCTCGGCGCCGATCTCGACGGTGCCGTAGTCGAGGCAATCGCCCAGGCCGGTGAGGGCGAGTACGTCGCAGAACGGATTCTCGTCGCCGATGACCTGATACCCGTCGCCGGGGAAGAGGATGGCGACCGTGCGGGCTCGGGTCTCGGGCGTGCTCATCGCCGTCAGGTCGTCGACCATGGTCTGCAGCCGCTCGATCGCGGCGGCCGCCTCGGCCTCGCGACCCAACAGTCGGCCGACGAGGTCGAGGTTGTCGAGATAGGCCTGGAAGCCGACCGACGTCGAGTCGCCGTAGGACGGGTGGTGCAGGTGGAAGACGTTGACGACGGCCTCGAGGTTCGTGAAGAACGGATCCTCGGGCACGCGCCGCAGCACGAAGTCGATCCCGGACTCCGACCAGTCCTCGACGTCGAACACGTTGGACGGGATGAAGCTGGGCGGGCCGAGTGGATAGAACATCGGCGAGTCCTCGTAGCCGGCGAGCGGCGCTCCGGCACCGATCACCACGCCGAGGGTGGCGTGCAACTCGTCGCAGCCGGTCCAGGCGCATCCGATCCGCGCCGGCTGATCGAGGACGAACTCGTTGCCGAGCGCGTCGGTGACCGTCCGCGGGAACACGGGCTCGGGTGCGGGGTCGGTGTCGTCGGGCTCCGGATCGGGCTCGTCATCTTCGGGCGAGGCCTCGGGCTCGGGCTCCGGGTCGTCAGGCTGCGGATCGGGCGTGTCCGACGACGCGGTGTCGGTGGCCTCGGACGATCCGGAGGCGTCGGCCCCGGTTGCGGCGTCGGACTCGTCGCTCCCTCCGCACGCCGCGGCGAGCAGCGCGAGGACGACGAGGGTGGCGAAACGACGGGTCATGTCGACTCCTGGTGGTGGGTCAGTACCCGATTTCGGCGAGGATGCCGTCGAGTGTCGCCGGGATCGATCGCGAGGTCTCGAGCACCCAGGAGAAGGACTGCTCGGGGCTCAAGATCACGACGTTGCCGGCCTCCGCGGCGGGCAGGAGCTGGAACAGGGTGCTGTCGACGAACTCCTGCACGTCGAAGAGGGTGAAGTCGAACACGATGATCCAGTCGGCGTCGTCCAGCTCACCGAGCTGCTCCCGGGAGATCGGCCCGTCGGGCCCGACGATGTCGACGCCGATCTCCGCGAGCGCCACGGCCGGTCCGGCGCCGAGCGCCTCGTTGTAGATCGTCACCTCGGCACCGAATGGCGAGACCATGGCGATCTTCGGTGCGGGGTCGGGGACCCGCTCCCCGATCGCCGCGATCTCCGCCTCGATCTCGGCGATCGCCTCGACCGCGCGGTCCTCGAGCCCCAGCGCTTCGCCGAACAGCTCCACCGGCCCGCGCCAGTCGATCGGAAGGTCGTAGGTGATGGTGGGGGCGATGCCGGCGTAGGTGTCGTAGGTCTCCGCGACCTGGTTGGCCTGGGCGACGATGAGGTCCGGCTCGAGCGCGGCGAGCGCTTCGAAGCTGAGCCCGTCGCCGGCACTGATGAACGTCTCGATCTGCCCGACGTACTCCTGATTCCAGGGGGCGAAGGTCCGCTCGGTCTCGCTGATCGGGTAGTACGACGCCGCCGCCGCGGGCACCACACCCAGCGCCAGGAGGGCGTCCATGTCGGCCACGCCCGCCAACGCCACGATGCGCTCGGGCCGCGCGGGGATCTCGCTGACGCCGAGCGCGTGCTCGACGGATCGCGGGAACGCGTCCTCCTCGATCTCGACGTCGTCGGGCACCTCGGTGACGTCCTCGGCCTGGGTGAGATCGTCCTGCTCCAGGTCGGGGGGCAGGGTGGAGGCGGTGTCGTCGATGGTGGTCTCGGTGGGGGCGGATGTCGTGCTCGCCGTTGAACCCGACGATTCCGCCCCCACGTCCTGGTCGTCGCCGTCGTCGCCACCACACCCGGCGAGGCCGAGCACGATCGCGGCGCTGAAGACGACCACCCTGGAGGAAGGACGAGAACCGAGACGCATCCGATCAAACCTTAGCGGGAACCATTAGGCATGCCTAACTTCAGCGGATACCGTGAGCGCATGGCCGAGATCACGGGTTTCTCCGACACCGTCACCGATGAACTCCATCACGTCCTCGAACATCTCGAGGGCAATCACGGCGACACCCTCGTCTTCATCGCCGATGCGACCGCACCGTCGTCGAATCCGTGGGTGAACGAGGTCGAGGTCGTCGAGCTCGACCCCGACGGGATGGTCCTCGATCTCATCGGCCCCCACGGCAAGCTCCGTCACGACGTCGAGTTCACCACACCGTTGTCGGGGATGATGGATCTCCAGGCACAGCTGTTCGGCCTCCTGACCCAGGCCCGCACCGCGAATCCCGACGCGCCACTGACCTCCATCGAGGAGGAGATCCAGGGACGGGCGACGATCCGCACCCACGTGGTCACCGTCGCCGCCCGCCGCGAGGTGTCGCCGTCGATGGTGGAGATCACCCTCGCCGGGCTCGACGAGGTCGAGGTCCGCGGCGGTGACGAGTTCTGGTACCTCATGATTCCGCCCGAGGGTGCACCCGATGCGATCAGCGACGGGTTCTCGATGGGCGACATCGAGTCGATGCCCGAGGATCGCCAACCGCACGGCGCGTCGTACACCACCCGCCGACGACGGCCCGAGCAGGGCGAGATCGACCTGTGGATCCACACCCACCACGACACCGGCGTCGCCGGGTGGGCGGCCTCCGCCGAGCCGGGCGACACGGTCGCGCTCTGGGGTCCGCGCGACGCCTACCAGCCGCCGCCGGACACGACCCATCACCTCCTCGTCATCGACGAGACGGGCGTGCCGGCCGCCGCGGCGATCGTCGAATCCCTGCCGAATGACCATCCCGCCACGATCGTCGCCGAAATCGCCGATGCGGGGCACGAACTGCCGATCGAGACCAACGCCGCAACGACCGTCCACTGGGTCCACCGCGCCGACGGACGCCCGCTCGCCGACGTGATCGCCGGACTCGACCTCGACGTCGAGGGGTTGTACGCGTTCGGCGCGGCGGAGTCGCGCGACATCTCGGCCGTACGCCGCCATCTGCGGCGCGACCTCGGCATGAGCGCCGACGCCGTACACATGACCGGCTACTGGCGCCGCACGGTGACGTGATGCACCTGCGCCGCCTCGTCACACTCGTCGTCGCCTCCACCCTCATCGCCGCCGGCTGTGGCGGATCCGACGAGGCCGCCGAACCGTCCTCGGACACATCCTCCTCGTCCGTCAGCGAACCAGCGGACGACGGCGCGGACACCGAGGGCGACGACACGGACGCGACCGCTGACGAAGCGGCCGAGGAGGAGCCCTCGGCCTCGGCGAGCGAGCCGGTGGACGACGAAGCCGCACCGGAGGACGGCACCGAACCCACGACCCGCATCGTCTCGACCGCATTCGGCGACTTCGAGGTGCCAGCGAACCCCGAGCGCGTCGTCGTGATGAACTCGACACTCGATCTGGCGACCGCCTTCGACCTCGGCGTGAACGTGATCGGGACGCTGAGCTTCAGCGGTGGCCGCCCGGAGTCCAGCCTGGTGAGCGAGCAGGAGTGGGCTCGCATCGACGTGCTCGGCACTTCGGTCGAGACGAGCCTCGAGGCGATCATCGCCGCTGATCCCGACCTGGTCCTCGTCACCCCCAACTCCGAGGAGGAGTTCGAGCTCTACGCCGCCGCGGTCACGTCCGTCCCGATCGTGTTGACCAACCGGTGGCAAGACGACGCCCGCCAGGTCGCCGATGCGCGGGGCCAGCGCAACGAGATGGACGTGCTGCTCGACGACTACCAGGCGCGAGCCGACGAGCTCGGCGAACGGATCCGGGCGGAGAACGGCGACACCACGATCGCGTTCCTGAGAATCCGACCGGGATCGTTGCGGGTCCACACCAGCGTGCACTTCGCCGGCAACATCCTCGACGACGTCGGTCTCCAGATGCCCGAGATGTGGCGACGCGACGTGCTCGAGGACCCCGTCGACAACATCATGCAGCGGGTCGAGGTGATCAGTCCCGAACAGGTCGGCCTGCTCAACGACGCCGACCACATCTTCGTCGCCGTCCAGGGCACCGCAGTGCAAACCGAAGAAGAGGTCGCCGCAGCGCGCGACGAGATCCTCGGCAGCGCCCTCTGGGCGACGCTGCCAGCGGTCCAGGCCGATCGGGTCAACTTCGTCGAGGGCTACTGGATCGCCGGCACCCTGCGAGCCGCCAGCGCCGCGCTCGACGACCTCGAGACGTATTTCTTCGGCTGATCAGGACGCGGCGTCGATCGCCGCCGGTCGCCGCCACGCGTCGCCGTGCCCCTCGATGAGCACGGTGCGTTCGTCGTCGTCGAGCAGATTGCAGGTGATGCAGTAGTTCCCGGCGGGGAGCTTGTACTGCAGGCAACACGACGTGCGTTCGCCGAGTGTCGTCCACTCGCCGTCGC
The DNA here is from genome assembly GCA_039193795.1 of Actinomycetota bacterium. Lineage (GTDB taxonomy): Bacteria > Actinomycetota > Acidimicrobiia > Acidimicrobiales > Aldehydirespiratoraceae > UBA11606. Next base: position 29,395 of record JBCCWI010000016.1, read on the forward strand.
CGCTGCGGTACTCCATCACCTTCGCCATCGGACGGAGCTGTTCGGGGAGCGCCTGCACGAACTCGGCGATGCGGCGATGCGAAGCGTCGAGGCCGCCGTCCATGCTTCGGCCGACGATGGTCATGGCTTGGGACACCGCGAACGCCTCCAGCCCACGGCGGCCGACCTTCGCCTCGCGCCGCCACCGATCGATCAGGGGCACCAGCAACCCATCCCACCAAACGGCGACGGCGTCGGCGGCGCTCCCCGCCTCGGTCTGGCGATAGCGCAGTTCTCGAAGTGCGAAACTCACCCCGGGATCGATCCGCACGGCGAGGTTGTCCGCCGTCAGCTCGGGCACGACGTCGTGACGGGACCACGCGCTGAGCGGGAGCACGGCGACGAGGTAGCTGACCGCCTTCCAACCGAGCATCACCGCGACCTCACGATCGTCCACGCCACGCCGGTCCATGATGAAGGCGATGAAGTCGGTGAGCGACGGGTCATCGAGGTCGACGAGCGTCGATACCGCCACCCACTGGGGTTCGGCGGGAGCGACGACCGGATCGACCGGGAAGCCGGCCTCGGCCGTCGCGCTGCGAAGCTCGGACTCGCTCAGCATCAGCCGGAGGCTCGACTCCGAGCGTCGTTGAGCAACTCGATCACCGCCGGACGAGCCTGGTCGGCCTCGGTCAACGGCTCGCCGAACGGCACCCGCCATCCGCGGCCCGGCCGGTGTCTCGGCGGTGAGCGTCACGCCGTACCGGTCGATGCCGACCATCTTGGCGTCGGTGGCGTCGGCGAGACCGGCGAGCACCTGCACGTACATCAGGTTCGCATCGCGATGGTCGTCGTTCATGTGCTCGACGACCGGCCCCGCGACCTCGGCGAGCGGGTCGACCTCGGCGCCGTGGTAGCCGTCGGCGGTCACCCAGCTCATGTGGCCGAACCCGCCGACGTAGCGCACCGACTCGACATTGATGCGCCAGAAGCCGAAGTCGGTGAAGTCGGCGTAGTACGAGGCATACGGATGCTTCTCGAGATAGGCGTCGCGCAGGGGCCCCGGCTCGTCGAGCAGTTCGATCCGACCCACCATCGTGAGGCGGGCGTTGCCGAGCGGATCGCCGTCCCCGCTGAGATCGACGACGAGCATGCTCACCCGATCGTCGCCTCGGGCGTTGACGGTGTGTTCGGCCATCTCGCTGACCAGCACGACCGGCTGGCCGAGTTCATCGGCTGCATAGGAGACGACACTGCCGTAGGGATACCCCTCCGCGGTCAGGGTCGACAGGGTCGCCATCCGGTTGGCGGCGACCAACGTGCGCGACAGTTCGGCGTCGATCGGGAACGACGAGGGATCCCCCGCGATCGGTGGACCCGCCTGTCCTCCGCCGTGCTCCTTGGGTCGGCTCATGATGCGAACACTCCTTCCAGATCTCCGAGGATCAAGTTTGCCGCAGGGATCCCACCCTGCTGCCAACCGAGCGGATCGACCACGTGGAGGTTGCCGGTCTCGGCCACCCCGAGGGTCGGGTAGAGCGGGTGGTCGAGGATCGCTTGCACGGTCGCATCGACATCGCTGCCGTCGACGGCCTGGCCCGCTCCGAACACGAAGACGTGGTCGGCATCGGCCGACGGCAGTTCCTCCAACGAGACCTGGACCAGCCGGGTCTCGGGATCATCGGTCGGCACCGCCTCGGGCCAGGAGAAACCGACGTCGGCGATGACCTGGCCGGCGAAGTGGAACGGGGTGTGCAGGCGGATGTTCGGCCCGAGCGCACGGACGACCGAGACCTCGATGGCGGCCGGGTCGCCGATCGCTTCTCGGAGCGCCGCGACTCGAGCGTCGTACTCGACGAGCCCGTCGGCCATCCGCTGTTCGAGGCCGAGCGCCGCTGCGACCCGCTCGCCGGTACCTCGCCAATCGTTGAGGTCCTGTTCGATGGCGACGGTCGGCGCGATCTGCGAGTACGCGTCGTAGGTCTCCTGGAGGCCGAGGTCGAACCCGATGATCAGGTCGGGCTGGACGGCCGCGAGCAGCTCGGGATTCTCCTGGGGGAAGCCGATCGACTCGATGCCGACCAGGTCGTCGTCGTCGAGCAGTCGAGTCGCCTCGATGGGACCGTCGGGCAGCGGCGCACCGACGATCGTGTCCACGCCGAGGAACAACAGGATGGGCAGGATCGTCCCCGAGTTGAGGACGGCGATCCGTCCGGGCCGGCCGGGAACCTCGGTCGATCCGAACGCGTGCTCGACGGTCCGGAAGGCCGGCACGGTGGTCGTCGTCGTGGTGGTCTCGGCCGGTTCGGACGCCGAATCCGACGCGGAAGCGGAGGATGACTCGTCGGCGACATCGCTCGCCGACGCAGAGTCGGACTCGCTCGCCGACGCCGAGACGGACTCGGAGACGGCGTCCTCCTCCGTCGCGCCGGTCGCACTGTCGGTGTCGTCGGATCCGCCGCAGGCCGCACCGAGGAGCGCCAGGATCAGGATGAGAACCAACGGTCGGCGCATCACGACGCCGCTTCGACCGCGGCGATGAGATCACCGATCAGACGGATCCGGCCCTCGACACCCTGGTAACCGATGCGATCCAGGATGGCGACATTGCCGGCGGCGACGGCGGGAATCGCCTGCCACAGCGGGGTCTCCTCGGCGAGGGCCAGCGCCTCCTCCTCGGACTCCAGTTCGAAGTTCTGGAGCAGGATCAGCAGATCGCCGTCGAGCACCGGCAGCTGCTCTTCAGAGAGCGGGCGCACTCGGCCGAACGACTCGTTGGCCAACTCGCCCCCGCCCGGGGACACCGTCAGGCCGAGATCCTGCAGGGTCGCCGGCACCGCGGCCGGCGCGTCGACCCATGCGGCGTAGGCGAAGTCGTACACGGACGCGACGCTCACCTCGAGGGTCGGGTCGAGCACCCCCTGGGCGTCGAGGATCGCCTGGTCGTACAGCGCGAGCAGCGCGTCGCCTCGTTCGGGAACACCCAGCACGTCGGCGAGCTCGGTGACCCGCTCGCGCCAACCGTCCTCCTGCAAGACGACCACCTCGGTCGCCAGCCCGTCGATGACCGCGTCGGCGCCGGCGAGATCCACGAAGCCCTGACCGGTGATCAGCAGGTCGGCGCCGAGGGCGGCGATCTCCTCGAGGTTGATGTTGAACGACTGCTCGGCCTGGATGCCCGAGGTGTCGCGCTCGATGCCCACCGGGCCGTCGGCCCCGTTCGTCGTCGTGAAGATCGGGGTCACGCCCATCGCCAACAGGTTGGCGAGGAGGACGTCCTCGCCCAGCGCCACGACCCGGCCGAGATCGAGCGGCGAATCGTCGATGACGATGGCGGGTGTCTCGGGCTCCGGTTCCTCCTCCGGCTCGGGTTCCGGCTCGGGCTCGGGCTCCGGTTCCGGCTCGGGGTCGTCGGCGGCCGCCTCGGACGCGCTGGCCGACTCGCTCTCACTCGCCGCCGACGCGGACACCGACGCCGACTCGGACGGGGCGTCGCTCGGGGTCTCCGCGGCGTCGTCGTCGGACCCGCCACAGGCGGCGGCGACGAGAGCGAGGGTCAAGACCAGTGCGATCGAACGGAACAGGCGCATGAACATGACGAGCAGTGTAGAGACAAGGTGGATTGTTCTGTTAGGCGTCCCTATCATGCGCCCGGTGACTACCCAGGTTCGACCGCCGTCCGAGGCGCCCGACGACGAGAATCGAACGTCATACGCCTCCCGGGTGGGCACGGCCGTCGTGGTGCTCGGCGCCGCGTACTTCACCTACAACCCGGGCGCGATCCCCGAATTCCGCTGCTCGTGGTACGAGGTCGTCGGCATCGTCGCCCTGCTCACCGGTGGACCGATCGTGGCCTCCACCATCGCCCGCAAGCGCGACCCCAAGGCCGGCCCGCTCGTCCGCAACCACGACTTCGGACTCTCGCTCGCCATCATCACGTTCCTGTTCATGGTGCTGCTGAGCCTGCGCTGCGGCTCACTCGAGATCGACAACGCCACCGCGTGGAACGCCCTGTTCGACTACGACGACACCCAACAGGGCCAGATCGTCGTCCGTGAACTCCGTGTGCCCCGGACCATCCTCGGCGTGGTGGCGGGTGCATGCCTCGCCGTCGCCGGGGCGATCACCCAGGGCGTGACCCGCAACCCGCTCGGCGCGCCCGGCATCCTCGGCGTCAACACCGGTGCCTCGTTCGCGATCGTCACCGCCATCTTCCTGGGCGGCCTGACCTCACCGGTCGGCTATGTCTGGTTCTCGTTCTTCGGGGCCATGGGGGCCGCGGTGCTCGTCTACGCCGTCGCCTCGGTCGGCGGCGGCGGAGCCACACCGGTCAAGCTCGCCCTCGCCGGCGTCGTGATCAGTGCCCTGCTCAGCGCCTGGACCACGAGCCTGTTGCTGCTCGATCAGGAGACCCTCGATCAGGCCCGCTTCTGGCTCGCCGGTTCGATCGCCGGACGAGGCACCGAGGAGCTCGAACTCCTGTGGCCGCTCGTTATCGTCGGGCTCGGCGGCGGCATGGCGCTGGGCCGCCAGGTCAACCTCCTGTCGATGGGCGAGGACGTCGCCGCCGGGCTCGGGCAGCGGGTTGCGCTCGTCCGAGGCACCTCGGCGATCATCGTCGTGCTGCTCGCCGGGTCCGCCGTCGCCGTCGCCGGACCGGTCGGGTTCATCGGGCTCGCCATCCCCCACATGGTGCGCTCGCTCGTCGGCCCCGACTACCGCTGGATCCTCCTGTACAGCCTCCTCCTCGGACCGTGTCTGCTGCTCGGTGCCGACGTCGTCGGACGCGTCGTCGTGCGTCCGTCCGAACTCCAGGTCGGCATCGTGACCGCAGCGGTCGGTGCACCGTTCCTCATCTATCTCGTGCGCTTCACGAAGTTGGCCGAGCTGTGATGTTCGCGATCTCCGCCCCCGCGACCGACACCCTGCTCGTCGTCATCTCCGCACTCGTCGGCATCTTCATCGCCCTCGGGTTCGCCGAGAAGGTCCCCAACACGCGCATGGCGTTCCGCCTCCCCGGCGTGAGCGCCCTCATCCAGTCGCGGGTGATCGTGATCTGTGGCTTCGGGCTCGCTGCGGTCGTCGCGCTGCTGATCACCGGCCTGATCGTCGGCGACTTCCCGATCGGGGCGTGGGATGCCCTCGGTGAGGCGTTCTGGGCTCGGGGCGGCGAGTTCGACTTCATCGTCAACACCCTGCGCTTCCCCCGCGTCACGACCGCGATCCTCGCCGGGATGTGTCTCGGGATGTCCGGGGCCATCTTCCAGGCGCTCATCAACAACCCCCTCGTGTCGCCCGACATCATCGGCATCAACACCGGGGCCGCGGTCTTCGCCGTGTTCATCCTCGCCGCCGGCCGAGGGGTGGAGTTCCTGCCGATCGCCGCGTTCGGCGGTGCGGTCGGCACGGCGGCGATCATCTACCTGCTCGCGTGGAAGCGAGGCGTGTCCGGCTCGCGGCTCGTCCTCGTCGGCGTCGGTATCCAGTCGCTGCTCGGCGCCGTGATCACCTTCATCACCGTGAGGTTCCCGATCGAGCGGGTGGCCGCGGCGGCCCGCTGGCAGGCCGGCTCGCTCTTCGGCGCCAGCTGGGACGACGTCCGCACCCTGGTCATCGGTCTGCTCCTGCTCACGCCGACCGCGTTCGTGCTCACCCAGCGCCTGCGGCTCCTCCAGCTCGGCGACGAGGCGGCCGCCGGCCTCGGGATCCGGGTCGAACGCGACCGCTTGGCGCTCATCGTGGTCGCCTCCGGGATGGCGGCGGTCGCCGTCGCAGTCATCGGCCCCCTCGGCTTCGTGGCCCTGCTCGTGCCCCACATGGTCCGGCTGATGGTCGGGCAGCTCACCGGCGGCACGCTCCTGCTCACCGCCATCGTCGGCGCCGCCTTCCTCCTCGGCGCCGACCTGATCGCCCAGCGCCTCTTCGCCCCCACCGTGTTGCCCGCCGGCGTCGTCACCGGCGCGATCGGCGGGCCCTACTTCCTCTTCCTGCTCGCGAGGTACAACCGTGCACTCTGAGAATCCCACCCCCGAACTGAGCGCCGCGAACCTGACGCTCTCCTACGGCGGACCCACGATCGTCGACGACCTCGACCTGACGGTGCCCGTCGGTGAGATCACCGTGATCATCGGCGCCAACGGCTGCGGCAAGTCGACCCTGCTGCGGGCGCTCGCCCGGCTCCTCAAGCCGGTGTCGGGTTCGGTGATCCTCGACGGCGAGGAGATCCACACCCAGCCGACCAAGGCCGTCGCCCGTCGACTCGGGCTGCTTCCGCAGGCGCCGCGTGCACCCGAAGGCGTGATCGTGTCGGACCTCGTTCGCCGCGGCCGCTACCCGCATCAGAAGGTGTTCGAGCAGTGGAGCCGCCAGGACGAGGACGCCTGCAACCGGGCCATGCACCTCACCGGGATGCTCGAGTTCGAGGGTCGGCCCGTCGACGAGCTGTCGGGCGGTCAGCGTCAGCGGGCCTGGATCGCCATGGCCCTCGCCCAGGACACGCCACTGATGTTGCTCGACGAGCCGACCACCTACCTCGACATCTCCCACCAGGTCGATGTCCTCGAACTGCTGAAGCAGCTGAACGAGAACGAGGGCCGCACCATCGTGATGGTGTTGCACGACCTCAACCTGGCGTGCCGCTACGCGACCCACCTGGTCGCGATGGCCGACGGCGGGATCGTCGCCGAGGGTTCGCCGGTCGACGTGATCACGCCCGAGATCGTCGAGCGGGTGTTCGGTCTGCCGACCGTCGTGATCGACGACCCGGTCACCGGCTCGCCGCTGTGCGTGCCGGCGGTCAGCTGATCAGCCGATGGTGTAGTCGCGCAGGAGCTTGTTGAGCTCGATGACGTGGAGCTCTTCCTCACCGATCTGGGTGCGGGCGAACTCCTCGAGGTACACCGACTCGCCCTCGGCGAGTTCGAGCATCTGGCGGTAGAGGCTGAGGGCACGACGCTCGTGCTCGATCGACTCGCGCAGCACCGTCTCGAGCGAGTGATCGTGGCTCTCCTCGATGTCGGCGATGCCCTGCTCGGGGTGACCGCCGAGGCCGGTGAGGATCTCGCCGACCTGCTGGGCATGGAGCAGCGACTCCGACGCCTGCATCTTCATGAAGTCGACCAGCGGCAACCGGTTCGGGCCGGTGATGACGAGGGAGTAGTGCGTGTAGCGAACCACACCCGCCAGTTCGGCCTTCATGATCTCGTTGAGAACGGGAAGGAACTGCTCGGTGTCGAAGATCTTGTCTGGCATCGGGGTACTCCTACGCGGGGCTTCCCATTCTACGGCACGCGGGTTCGGGTCATTCGGCCGAGGACCAGACCGCCACGGTGACTGCGGTCACGACGCCGGCGGACAGCGCGATCGGCACTGCGCCGTCGTCGCCCCACAGCACACCGGCCGCGAGACCGGCGACCAACCCGGCGGCGGCGCTCACGCCGTTCCAAGCGCCGAGGACCGCACCCCGGGAGTCGGCCGGGCCTCGCTGGATCAACCACGCCTTGGTCGGCGCCCGCATCAAGGCGTCGGACACGCCGACCAGCATCAGCACGGCCCACAGCGCCGATGACGAGCTGGTGGCGAGCGCGGTCACCATCGCTGCCGCGAGGACGCCGTGGCCGAGCCCCACCATCCGACCGGCTCCGAACCGGTCGGCCAGCATCCCGCCCGGAACCGCGAGCACCGCCGTGGCGAGCCGCAGGAGCGCGAACGACACGAGCACGGTGGTCACCCCGGCTCCCTGCTCGAGCCCCCGCACGATCAGCAGCGACACCGGGACCGTCGCCGCCGCGCCCGCCCCCAGCATCGCGATGCGCCGTCGCGGCACAGCCGTCAGTGTCGAGACCGGCCCCGGATCGGCGGCGGGACGAGGGTCCGCGGCCCGAGGGAAGCGGCGAAGGAGCAGCACGACGCTCAACGCACACGGAATGAAGGCGGCGACGAACACGGCGTCGAACGACTCGTCGAAACCTCGGTACACCGCCAGCCCGACGAGCGGTCCGACCGCCCCGCCGAGCTTGTCCATCGCCTGCTGGGTCCCAAACGCGGACGCCTGTCGATCGGGTCGGCTGCCGGCGAGCAGCAGATCCCGAGGCGCGTCGCGCACCCCCTTGCCGGCTCGGTCGAACACCCGCACGACCAGGACGGCGAACCAGCTCGACGCCACGACCAACGCGATCTTGGCGACCGAGGAGAGGCCGTAGCCGAGCCGGACGAGCGCCGGTGCCCGCCCGGCGCTGACCGCCCGGCCCGCCAGTGGCGCCACCACGGCGACGGTCGCCGCCGCGACACCGTCGACGACCCCGACCACGAGCGGCGAGGCGCCGAGGGCGACCGTGAGATAGAGCGGGACGATCGGCACGACCATCTTCGAGCCGAGGTCCTGGAACAGCGACACCCACCCGAAGTGGACGGCGAGCCCGCGATGGTCGTCGCTCGTCACGCGTTCAGGCGTCGGGCGTGCGCAGGATGGTGTTCATCGCCTTGCCCTTGGCGAGCTCGTCGATCAGCTTGTCGAGGTATCGGACCTCGCGCAGCACCGGATCCTCGACCTCCTCGACCCGCACGCCACACACGACGCCGGTGATCAGTGACCGATCGCGGTTCATGTCCGGCGCGGCGGCGAAGAACCGCTCGAAGCTGGTCTCCTTTCGCACGTGCGCCATCAGCTGACGCTGCGTGTAACCGGTCAGCCAGCGGATCGTCTCGTCGACCTCGCGCTTGGTCCGACCTTTCTTCGCCACCTTGTCGACGTACAGCGGGTACACGGCGCCGAAGCTCATGTCGTACACGCGCCGGAGCGCCGTGGGGATCGCCTCGGTCTCGGATCCTGTTGTCATGGGCGCCCTGACCTCCCGTCGGTTCCGACAACCTAGGCGACCCGACCGCCCCGGTGAGCCTACGATCGGGCTCACGCCGACATCGGAGGTCATCCGTGAGCCGTCTTCGTCTCTCCCACATCCTCCAACGGGTGACGGACCTGCCCGCCGCGGTCGCCGACGCCGAAGCTGCGGGGTTCACGGTGCACTGGGGGTCCGATCCCGATCACGCGCACAACGCGCTGGTGTGGTTCGAGGACGGCCCGTTCCTCGAGCTGTTCGCCGTCCCGCCGTTCGACGAGTCGCTGGCCGAGGTGTACGTCCAACACGCCGGACCCGGCTCGGTGCTCCGATCCCGCCGCTGGGCGACGATGGACGACGGCTGGTGCGACTACGCCCTCGAGACCGACGACGACGATCTCGGAGAGGTGATGGATCGATGCTCGGCGAACGGGATGGCGATCGGGCCGAAGTTCCGGCCGAACCGCGCACTCCCCGGCGGTGGCGCGGTGGAGTGGGATCTCGCGTTCCCCCATGCGGGCGATCTGCCGTTCGTGATGGGTGCCTACGCGCCGGCCCAGCGGCCCACCACGGTGACCCATGCGAACGGCGCGACGGCGATCACGTCGATCAGCGTTGCGCACGCCGACCCGGAGCGACATGTCGCTGAGCTGGCCCGCTACGCCGACACCGACACACTCGCAGGTGTCGAGATCATCGCCGGTGGCAGGGACGACGACGTCGTCATCACCGCCGTCCACGCCGCCGGCCTCGCGGCGCCCGTCGCCTTCGGCTCCGGCACGATCACGCCCGCCTGAACGCACCCCGGACGCGGAACGGCCCCCCGCCGAGGCGAGGGGCCGTTGCGAGCATGGTCGATCGAAGCGATCAGCCGGGCGGGTAGACGCCCATGTCCTTGCCCTTCTGGGTCTGCCAGAAGACGTCGGCGATGTCGTCGATGTAGCCGAGCAGCTTGTTGCAGACCTCGGCGTCGGTCGACTTCTTGACCTCGCCGGCCTGGTGGATGGCATCCCAGAACAGCTGATGCAGGTTCGGGAACTCCTCGAAGTGTGCGGGAGCGAAGAAGTCGGCCCACAGCACCATGAGGTGATGCTTGACCTCTTCGGCGCGCTGCTCCTTCACCATGATGCAGCGGGTGCGGAAGTGCTCGTCGTCGGAGTCGTGGTACTTGTTGATCGTCTTGAGGCACGACAGCGCCTCGATCTTCGCCTGGGCCGGGTCGTAGACGCCGCAGTACAGATCGCAGTGGGCGTGGGCCTTGTCGGCACCGTCGAAGAGGCGGTTCATCATGTGGGGTCACCTTTGGGTTCAGACACGGGGTCGTGAAGGGGATGGGTTGTCGCTGACGCCAGCGTAGGTTTCCCCACATGGCCTCCGCACCGATTCGCCGCTTCGTCGTGACCGGCGACTCGATGCTCCCAACCTACGCCAACGGGGACCTGGTTTTCTCGCTGCGAAGCGACAAAGCTCGGCCCGGCCAGGTTCGCGTCTTCGAGCATCCGCATCGACCGGGCATGTGGCTCGTCAAGCGCGTCGCGTCCGTGCGAGACGACGGCCGGATGTGGGTCGAGAGCGACAACACCGACGCGACCCGCGCCGACTCGCGCGAGTTCGGTCACCTCTCCCCCGCCGGGGGCTACCGGGTGATCGGCCGGCTGCGGGCCCGGGGCTGATCAGCCGACCGCGCCCTCCCAGCGTTCGGTGATCGAGGCGACCGTGAACTCGGTTCCGGGCTTGGCCGGAAGGCCCCCGTCGGCGCGGCATGCGATGGTGGGCACGGCGCGGCCACGCTCGACCCGCACGTCGAACGTGCGTCCCACGACCGTCACCACACAATGCCAGCCACCGTCGTCGGCGACGACCTCGACCTCGCGGGCCACGTCGTCGACCGACCAGTCGTCGATGGCCATCAGCGCCGCCCGCTCCGCGACCTGGCCGATGCGCTCGGCGCCCATCCAGCCGCGACACCGTTCGGCGACCAGGGACGGTCGACCGTCGCGATCGAGGATCGCCGCCATCTCCTCGACGCTCACGAAGCCCCACATTCGGCCGTCGGGAAACGTCAGGCCGGTCGGCGCGTAGCGATGGCCACCGGTGTGGCTCACCTTGCGGACGGTGACCCACGGCCGCACCGCCTCGAGCTGACCGACGAGCCGCATGCCGTCGGCGCCGCAGCAGATGTCGTGGGAGCCCTGGGCACAGATGGCGACCTCGCGCCCGGCGTCACCGACCTCGACCAGATCGAGATCGGCCACATCGAGACCGTCGCGCAGGAGTCGGTCGGCCAGCGCCCCGATCCGCTCGGGACCGGTGCGCCACTCGCGCCGCACCATCGGCCCGAATCCGTCGACCCGCTCGTAGGCGACGATGCGGGAGATGCCGTCGTCGAGCGGTACGGCGGCCAGCGCCCGCACCCGACGTCCGTGCTCCTCGGCGGCCAGGACCGCCTCGGGGATGTGGGTGACGCCGTCGGCCGCCCACACCGGCTTGGGCCACGGCAGCGGCACGTCGATCATCAGGACCTCGTCGACCCACAGCGCCGACCCGGCCGGATCGAGATCGATGTCGGCGGCGTGCTCGGCGCACCGAGGAGACTCGTCGGTCGGCGGGAGCAGCGCCGGATCGTAGGCAGTGTCGGTCACCCGCGCAGCATGACAGGCAGGCCGATGTCGTGCACGGCAGCATCTGGGAACCGATCCGGCAACCGCCGGGTAAGACACGAAGAGGACGCTGTTCTGGACGATCACCGACTCGTGCTGCGGGCCCGTGACGGGGACCTGGATGCCTTCGACGAACTCGTACGTCGGCATCAACACTCGGCCCTACGCGTCGCCGCAGCCGTGGCGGGATCAGACCGAGCCGAGGACGCGACCCAGGAAGGCTTCGTGCGGGCCCATCGCAAGCTGCACCAATTCGACGTCGAGCGACCGTTCCGCCCATGGCTGTTGCGGGTGGTCGCCAACGCAGCTCGCAACGAGTTGCGCAGCGCAGGACGCCACCAACGGATCGAGCTGCGGGTCCACGCACATCCCGAACGGGCGGGCACCCCCGATCCCATCGATCGTCTCGGCGACCGGGAGCTCGTCGCCGACGGGCTCGCGCGACTTCGAACCGACGATCGCACGATCCTCGCCCTGCGCTGGTTCGCAGACCTCTCCGAGGCGGAGATCGCCGACACGCTCGGTGTGGCCCGCGGCACCGTCAAATCCAGGCTCAGCCGAGCCATGGGGCGGTTGCGGGCTGCCATCCCAACCGACCAGCAGACGACCGACGGAGGTTCGATCGATGACCGTGTGGACTGACCGACGCCTCGAGACGGCCCTGACCGACCTAGCCGTGGGGCTCGATACGCCCGATCAGGTGCGCGCCATCCGAGAGCGGCTGGATCGACCAGAACCGGCCGCTCGTACCCGAAGAGCGGGCTTGGTCTTCACTGCGCTCCTCCTTGCAGGCGTTGCGGTCCTGGCGATACCCGACACCCGCCAGGTCGCCGCGGATTGGCTCGGTATCGGTGCGACATCGGTCGAAACGGTCGATGAACTCCCGCCGATCACATCCACGACCCCGCCACCACCAGACGGATCGGCGACGCATAGCCCCATGGGCGATCCAGCGACGATTCTCGCTGAGGCTGGCTACCCCGACCTGCTCCCGACCGAATTGGGGGCGCGCCCCGACAAACTCGTGATCGACGGAAGCGAGGCCCGGCTGGCGTGGCGGGACCTCAGCCTCACGATCCGCCCACTCGACGACAACGCCATCACCAGCCGCAAGCTGGTCACCGACGACGACACGGTTGAACGGCTGTTGCTCGCCGACGGCTCGCCGGCGCTGTGGATTCCACCCGGCCATGTGATCCTCCGCAACGGCACGGCCTCGGCGGCCGAGGGTGTGTTGCTGTGGACGGCCCAGAACCACGAGTACCGGCTCGAAGGCGCCTCGGACCACACGACCGCCGTTGCCATCGCCGACTCGATGGGCTGAATCGGGAACCGCATCCTCGGCGAGGGGGTACAGAAGGCACCCGACCGAGGAGTACCCATGCCCGTCATCAGCCCCGAGCGGAACCCAGTCGACGTCGAGCCGATCGACCGCGACATCACCCCGAACGCGGCGTCCGAGACCACCGCCCCGACGCGGCAGCGTGCTGCGGTCGTATTGGTGACGATCATGGCCGTCTTCGGGCCGATCGTCGGTCTCGTTCTGGGGCGCGCGTCTGCGGGCAACCCGTCGATCGGCGCGCCAGAGCGGGAGCTTGACGCTGTCGCTCAAACGGTCGATCCGACATCGCCGACCCCCGCTCGGGCAATCGACGTCGATGTCGCCCTCGACGGACTCGATCGTCGGCTTACCTCACAGGATGGCCGTTGGGAGGTCTGGGCCGAGCCACTGGCCGACGGGGCGACGATCTACGCCCCCGGAGGGCGGGCGACGACCACCTTCGTCGTGCGGGACAAGCTCGATGGTTCGACCCGCTCGTTCACCTTCGACCGCAACCTGGAGCCCGAAGCGTTCTCCTCAGACGGCGCAACCCTCTTCACGATCGACCATCGGCCGGCGCTTGATCCCGAGATCTATCGGGTGACCGCAGTCGACTTGGACGAGCGGGTGATCCGGGAGGTCATCGGTCCGAACAAGAGCCCGCTCATCGAAGAGATGCGGGGCGAAGGCCGTCAACAGGTGTGGGCGCCCGACGATGGCCAGCTGTACACCCTCTACGTCCGCCAGCTCCACGTGCACCCAGAGCTCGGTTCCGTTCCCCACGACGACCACGCCAACGGTGACCCGACCGACGCCTTCATTCACGTGCTCGACGTCGACAACGAGTGGGCGCTGTGCCTCGAGCTACCGGCCGGCTTCGGGCTCGGGCCTGACGGGACGACCGACATCTTCATCGACGACGGAGGCGACACCATCACCGTCGTCGACCACACGATCGGGCAGCGGATCGATGTTGCCGTCGAACGCAACGGAAGGACGTCGACGTACGAAATCGGACCGGCCCAGTCGGTCGAGACCTGACGGACCTACTCGTGCAGCATCTCAGGCAGGGGCTGGGTGTGCACGACGGCGACCCGCTTGGTGGCACGGGTGAGGGCGACATAGAGCGACCGCACGCCCTGGCGTTCCTCGTCGATGATGCGGGCCGGCTCGACGACCACCGCCGAGTCGACCTCGAGCCCCTTGACCAAGCGGACCGGCACGAGCGTGACCCGCTGATCGAGGCCGTGGCGGTTGGCGCCACCGATCGCGAGGTCGGCCGACTCGAACGCCGACCGGGCCTCGTCGACCATCGAGTCGGGCACGATCACCGCCACATTGCCCTCACCGACCGCGTCGAGCTCGGACAGCACGACCTCGACGAGACCGTCCTTGAGCCGATCGACGCGCACGATCACCGGCGGATCGCCGTCGTCGCGGACGGGGCTCGGCGGGCGCAGACCGGGCGCGGCGTGGGGCAGGACCTGGTTGGCGAGCGACATCGCCGGACCGGGGATGCGATACCCGATCGAGAGCTCCCGGCGCTGCACCTCCTTCTTCTGCGGTAGCTGCGCGAGGACGTTGTCCCACCCATCGTTGGCCCAGGCACCCGTGGCCTGGGCGATGTCGCCGACGACGGTCATCGAACCGTTGAGCGAGCGACGGGCGACCATACGCAGCTCCATCGGCGCGAGATCCTGGGCCTCGTCGATACAGATGTGGCCATAGGTGCGCACCGCGTCCTCGTCGCGCTTGCCGGGCCGATACCCGAGCAACGCCCGGGCTTCGTCGAGCAGCGGCACTTCGTGGAACGACCACAGGACGTCGTCGGCGTGTCGTGACCGGGGCCGGTGCAGACGGAGGATCTCCTCCTCGGTGAACACCGGCCGCTTCCGACCCCGATTGGCCGACCGGAGCAACGCCTTCGAGCCGAACAGGTCGTGCAGCAGGTGGGCGGGCGTGAGCACCGGCCACATCCACTCGAGCACCTCACGGATCGGCAGCTCCCACCGGAGCTGATCGCGCACGGCGCGGGCCTCGACCGGGCGGCGGGCACTGGCCGCCAGTTTGGCGAAGAGCAACTCTTCGACGATCTTGCGGCCGCCGTTGTGGCCGCGTCCGCGGCGACGGGCCTCGCGGATGATCTCGCGGGACTCCTCGACGGTGACCCGCAGCCGGTGGATACCGAAGCCGACCGAGAAGTCCTGACGGAGCGGCCGCTCCCGATCGTCGACCGCCCGGGCGAGCACCTTCATCATCCGTAGGTCGCCCTTGACGGCGGCGACCGCTTCGTCCTCGAGACCGTCGACGCGAACGCGGGGACGCAGCAGGTCGCCGAGGACGGCGATCTCGACCCCGGCTTCGCCCAGCGAGGGCAGGACCTGTTCGATGTAGGCGAGGAAGAGCCGGTTCGGCCCGACGACGAGCACACCCTGCCCTTCGAGCGGGAACCGATGGGTGTAGAGCAGGTAGGCGGCGCGATGCAGCGCGACGACGGTCTTGCCGGTGCCGGGGCCACCCTGCACGAGCAGGACGCCGCCCATCGGGGCCCGGATGATCTCGTCCTGTTCGCCTTGGATGGTGGCGACGATGTCGCCCAGCCGACCGGTGCGCGACGCCTCGATCGCGGCGATGAGGGCGCCCTGGCCCCGCACCGCTTCGCCGCTCGATCCGTCGGCGAGGGCACCGAACACCTCGTCGTCGATGCCGAGGAGCGTGCGGCCCCGGGTCGCGAAGTGTCGACGTCGCTCGATGCCCATCGCCTCGCGGCCGGTGGCCCGGTAGAACGGCTCGGCGACCGGCGCCCGCCAGTCGACGACGACCGGATCCTGTTCGCGATCCCACACGCCGGTTCGGCCGATGTAGAAGCGCTCCCCGGTGGCTTCGGGATCGATGCGGCCGAACACCAGCGCACGATCGCCGAGGTTGAGCTGGTGCAACCGGTTGACCGCGCTCTCCACGATCGACTCGCGCTCGTGGCGGTGTTGCTCGGTGCCGCCCCGCTGGGGCTGATACCCGGAGGTGACGCGACTGGCGCGCTCGCGCGCGTCTTCGAGACAGGCGTAGGCCCAGTCGAGGTAGGCCTGTTCCGCATCGAGTTCTGGATGTCGTTCCGACACGCCGGTTCGGTTCCTTGGAACGGAGAAAGGGGGATTCAAAGCGTACCGGCGCCGGACCGCGATCAGACCCTCCGAAACCGTTGGTGCGGACCACGTCGATACCCTGCAACCATGGTCTCGATTGCAGTCGTGTTCAGCGCCGGAGGCGGCAAGGGCGACCCCTTCCACAGCGGCGTCGTGGGCGCCATCGCCGAACACACCGGGTGGGATGCCAGCACCGCCGACCTTGTCGTCGGCACCTCGGCCGGCTCCTTCACCTCGACCGCGCTGCGCGCCGGCCTCGGGGCGGCCGATGTCGAGGCCCGCCACACCAGCACGCCGGTGAGCGCCGAGGGACAGGCGATCCTCGATCGGATCGTCACGCCCTACGACGAGCCGCGGGTCGGGCGCTCGCTCGTCCCGGCAGCGCCGCGGATGGCGCTGAACGCCGTCTGGCCACCGTGGCGGTCCGACCCCGTCCGGCTCGCCTACGGCCTGCTCCCCGACGGCACCCGATCCGGCGAGGCGATCGCCACCCGCATGGACGAACTCCTTCCGGGCGGATGGCCCGAGCGACCGACCTGGATCGTCGCCGTGCGCACCAACGACGGCAAGCGCATCGTGTTCGGGCGAGACGACGTCAAGGGCACTCCCGGGCAGGCGGCCCAGGCGTCATCTGCGATCCCGGCGGTCTACGCCCCCGTGCGCATCGGCGAACGCGAGTACGTCGACGGTGCCGTCCACTCCTCGACCAACGCCGACCTCGTCGCCATGCTCGGCTTCGACCTGGTCGTCGTGTCGTCGGTCAAGACCGTCGTCGCCGACGATCGCAGCTGGCTGACCGACCCCGAGCGGGCGTGGTTCTCGACCAAGCTCGACAACGAGGTCGCCACCGTGCGCAGCAAGGGCACCCCGGTCGTGGTCATCGAACCCGACGCCGATGAGGTGGAGCGATTCCGAGCCGGCGATCGGGCCGATGCCTGCGCGGTCGGCCGATCGGCCGCCGAGCGGGTGCTCGCGTCGACCGCCGGCGATCACCTGCGATCGCTCGTGGCCCCCGCCGTCGGCTGAACGGCGGCCGGCGAACGGTCAGCAACCGCCGCCCGAGGACGGGCGGTCGGGGATCGAGGTGTCGATCACCTCGATGTGGACGTGCGGATTCGACGGCTCGGCGGTGAACTCGTCGACCTGTGACTCGAACGGCAGGACCTTCCCCTGCGTGCCGATCTGGGTCGACGCGGCCACGACGGTGTCGCCGACGCTCACGCCGAGCCCGTCGAAGTGGAACATCTTCAACTCCCACCCCGGACGCCCGTCGGGCTCGATCACCACGAAGTTGTCGGAGTGGTCGCAGTAGAGGGTGTAGGTGCCCGCCCGGATCACCGTGCCGTCGATCGGGGCCAACACCGGCTCGCCGACCGGCACGACGATGTCGGCCGCGGTGCGCGAACCGGTCCCGCGGCCCCGAGAGGCCAGGGTGGTCCAGTCGTCGATGGTGCGCACCTCGAGCTGGAACGCGCCGTCGTGGCCCGACTCGTGGAATCCCACCATCTCGTAACGACTGACCGGCATCCGGACCTCGAGGTCCCCGGCGAGCGCGAACACCGCGTAGTCGATCTGGTGGTACTCGAGCGGGATCGTCGTCGTCGTCGTGGTCGTGGTCGTCGTCGTGGTGGTGGTGGTCGTGGTCGTCGTGGTCGAGGTGGGGGGCGTCGTGGTGGTCGTCGTCGAGGAGGTCGCGTCGGTGTCGGACTCGGTCGACAACGCCCCGAGCGGCGCCTCGGTCGTGGGCGGGTTCGTCGACGGCACCGTCTCGGTGACGGGCTCTGGGTCACCCGACGCCGCGCCCGCAGTCCGGTCGACGTCGATCTTGTCGTCGTCCGCGGACGTCACCTCGACCGACACGGTGCCGCACCCGGCTGCGAGCACCAGGGCGAGCGCGAAGGTGGCGGCGTGACCGGGGCGGCGCATCCCCCAGACGGTACCGGCCGCCCGGCTCCCGGTTCGGTCACCAGCCGCCGGTAGCCTCGGCCCGGTGAGCGGAACCGCAGCGTCAGGAACCTACGACGACCATCCCTTCATCCGGGCCTGCCGGGGACTCCCCCACGATCGCGTGCCCGTGTGGTTCATGCGTCAGGCGGGTCGTTCGCTCCCCGAGTACCGGGCGATCCGCGGCGAGGGCACGATCCTCGACGCGATCGCCGACCCGGATCTCTCCACCGAGATCACCCTGCAGCCGATCCGCCGCTACGACGTCGACGCGGCCATCCTCTACTCCGACATCGTCGTGCCGGCCCATGCGGTCGGGTTCGGCCTCACCGTCACCCCCGGGGTCGGCCCGGAGGTCGAGAAGCCCTTCCGCCACGAAGACGACCTGGCACGGCTCCGCCCCCTCGATCCCGAGGCCGACACGCCGTACGTCCTCGAGACCGTGCGCCAACTCGTCGCCGAGCTCGACCGGCCGCTCATCGGGTTCGCCGGCGCGCCGTTCACCGTGGCCAGCTATCTGATCGAGGGCCGCCCCTCACGCGACTATGTCAACACCAAGGCGATGATGTTCGCCGACGAGCCGCTGTGGCACGCCCTGTGCGACCGGCTGGCCGACATGGCGATCACCTCCCTGCGCAGTCAGGTCGACAACGGGGCGTCGGCGATCCAGCTCTTCGACTCGTGGGCCGGCGCCCTCAACCCGGCCCAGTACCAGCGCTATGTGTTCCCGCACAGCCAGAAGGTGCTCGACGCCATCGGCGACACCGGCGTACCCCGCATCCACTTCGGCGTGACCACCGGCGAACTCCTGCCCCAGATCGGTGCGACCGGCGCCGACGTGGTGGGGGTCGACTGGCGGGTCCCCCTCGACGCCGCCCGCGATCGGGTCGGCCCGAACACGGCGCTGCAGGGCAACCTCGACCCGACCGTCGCCTTCGCCGGCGCGGACATCGCGTGCGATGCCGCCCGCGAGGTCCTGCGGCAGAACGACGGCCATCCCGGGCACGTCTTCAACCTCGGCCACGGCGTGATGCCGGCCACCGACCCCGACGTCTTGACCGAGGTCGTGAAGGTCGTGCACGACGAGGGCACCGTCCGCGCATGACCGAGCGGGTGGTGGTCGTCGGCGCCGGAATCACCGGGCTGGCCGCCGCCCACGAGGCCCACCGCCGCGGGCTCGACGTCACGGTGCTCGAAGCCACGCCACGGGCCGGCGGCAAGATCGATTCCGGGTTCGTCGATGGTGCGGATCTGTCGTTCCCGGTCGACACGGCCGCCGACGGCTTCCTCGCCCGACAACCGGAGGTGGTGGCGCTGTGCCACGAACTCGGCCTCGGCGACGACCTGGTCGCTCCCACCGGTGCGCAGGCCTTCATCTGGGCCGACGGCGCCTTGCGCACCATCCCCTCGCCGTCGGTGCTCGGCGTGCCCTTCGATCCCGACTCGGTGGCGGCCAGCGGCATCGTGAGCGACGCCAGCGTCGCCGACCTCGCCGCCCGGCTCGACCTCGACCACCCTCCGCTGGTCGGCGACGCGAGCGTGGGCGAGGTGCTGCGGCCCCGGGTCGGCGACGAGGTGTTCGAACGCCTGATCGACCCGCTGCTCGGTGGCATCAACGCCGGAAACGCCGACGGGCTGTCCATCGACGCCGGAGCCGCTCAGCTGGCTGCGGCCGCACGCGCCGGGGGTTCGTTGCGCACGGCACTGCGCGCCCAGGTCGATGCCGCCCAGGCGGCCGCGGCCGGACCGGTCTTCAACGGGGTCGTCGGCGGCAATCGGCGCATCATCGAGGCGCTGGTCGACGAGCTCGGCGGTCGGGTGCACCTCGGTCAGCCCGTCGTCGGTCTCGAGCGCGACGCCGATCGATGGCTGGTCGCCACCGACGCTGCGCAGCACATCGCCGACCGGGTCGTCGTGGCCACACCGGCCTGGATCACCGCAGGGCTGATCGCACCGTTCGCGTCGACCGCGGCGGGCACCCTCGCCGACCTCGCCTACGGCGACGCCGTGCTCGTCACCTTCGTCGTCCCGCGGTCCGGTGTCGACCATCCGCTCGACGGCTCCGGCTTCCTCGTCCCGCGGTCCGAGGGGCTGTTGATGACCGCGTGCTCGTGGTCGTCGTCGAAGTGGGAGCACTACGACGACGGTGCGCACGCCATCTTGCGGGTCTCGGCCGGCCGAACCGACGACCGCCGCTGGCTGGACATGACCCCCGACGCCGTCGTCGCCGAGCTCGTCGGCGAGCTGGCCGAGACGATCGGGCTCCGCGCCGAACCCGTCGTCCGCATCACCCCGTGGCGGCAGTCGCTTCCCCAATACCGACCGGGTCACCTGGACCGCTGCGACGAGATCGACGCCGAACTCGCGGCGTTCGCGCCGGGGCTGGTCGTCACCGGCGCACAGATGCGGGGTCTCGGCCTGCCCGCCTGCGTGCGCCAGGGCCGAGCGGCCATCGCGTGAGCGCTGCGCCGGCGATCGTTGCCCTCGACCTGCGCGAAACGCCGACGGCGGAGCGGGTGCTCGACCTCCAGCGGGCGGCCTATCGGGTCGAGGCCGATCTGATCGACTTCGACGGCATCCCCCAACTGCACGAATCACTCGCCGACCTCCAGGCTGCGCCGGAGACCTGGCACGGCGCGCTCGTCGGGGACACGATCGCGGCCGCCATCTCGCATCGGATCGAGGACGGCGTGGCCGACATCCACCGCCTCGTGGTCGATCCGGCGTTCCTCCGCCGGGGCCTGGCCCGACAGCTGGTCACCCACCTGCACACGTCCCTGCCCGTCGAGTCGTTCATCGTCTCGACCGGCGCCGCGAACACCCCGGCGCGCACGCTCTACGAGCGTCTGGGCTATCGGCTCGAGCGCGTGGAGGACGTCGTGCCGGGTCTCGCGATCGCCTGCTACCGGCGCGGCGCCTGAGCGCCCGGGCTGGGGTCAGGCGGCGTCGGCGAGCGGCGTACCGAACCGGTGGGCCAGATCGTCGTCGAGGTCGACCGTCACGAGCCGACCGCCGAGTGCGTCGAGCAGCTCGGCGGCCGCTCGGACCGGGGCCATGCCGTCGGCGTCGAGTCGGGCGACGCTGCGGAAGTCGACGATGATCTCGTCGTACCCGGATCGCACCAGCGCATCGAGGCGGGCGGCGAGGAATCGGGCCGTCGACGAGTCGAGAGGACCACTCGGGCGCAGCTCGACGACGTTGTCGGGCCGCGTGACCGAGTGGAGCGCCCATGCGTGGGGGGTGGTTGCCGTGGGTGCCATGGAGCGAATTGTAGGAGACAGGTGTCACCGCCCGGGGTCACCCGTGTTTCGGCTGGATGAACGGAACTGGTGTAACTGACGCCTCTGTGACAGCAGCCACAGTGTTGCATTTGTGTGACGGAAAGGCTCTAGCGTGCCCTCCGCTGAACCGACGTCGGCGATCGCCAAGCCCCCCCTGCCCACGACCAGCGGTCGTGTGAACGATCTCCCGCAGCGACGTCAGAGACGGGCCCGGCCCGAGGAGGCAGCACCCCAATGCGCACCCGACTTCGCTTCGTTGCGATCGCGCTCGCACTCATGACGATCGGGACGGCCTGCACGCCCGAGCAGATCATCCTCTACCTCGACTCGACCGAGCCCACCCGCGACGTCCTCACCGACGACGAACTCCTGCGGCTCCGGATGTGTGAGTCGACCGACAACTACCAGGCGACCAACCCGTCCGGGAAGTACCGCGGCGCCTACCAGTTCGATCAGCCGACGTGGGACGGCGTCGCCGAACGCCACTTCCCGTGGCTCGAGGGCGTCGATCCCGCCGCCGCCGAACCGTGGTGGCAAGACGCCATGACCCGTGCCCTCTGGAGCGAACGCGGCCGGCAGCCGTGGCCGAAGTGCGGCCTCGAGGTCTGAGCCCAATCGCCGCTCACCGGCTGGGCCGGTGTGCGATCATCCAGCCGTGAGCGACGCCCCCACCCGACGATCCGCCGACGACGGCCGGCTCGACGAGCCGACCGGGGAGATCCTGGTGCCGCTCGTCGCGGCCGACACCGGCCCGGCCCGGGAGTGGGCCGACGCCGCCGACCACGACAAGGTGGCATCGCCGAGTGAGCTCGACGCAGGCCCGACCCACCTCAACGTCACCCGCACGTTCTGCTTCGCCGATCTCAGCGGCTTCACCGCCTTCACCCGCGAACACGGCCCCCCCGAGGCGGTCGACCGCCTCGGTGAGTTCCGTCGCGTCACCCGCAACGTGGCCGCCAAGCGGGGCGTGCGGGTCGCGAAGTGGCTGGGCGACGGCGTGATGCTCGTCGGCACCGAGCCGACCCCGACGATCGCAGCCGGCGCCCATTTGATCCATCACTTCAGCCGCCACTCCACCGACGTGCGGGTGGGGATCGCCACCGGGGTCGCGCTGCTCTTCGAGGGCGACGACTACATCGGCGAGCCTGTGAACCTTGCCGCCAAGCTCTGCGCCGCGGCCCAACGAGGCGAGCTGCTGGCGGTCTGCGAGGACGGCGACCTGCCCGAGTGGGTGCGCGCCGACGGCGACGTCTCGGTGCGGATCAAGGGGGTCGGCTCGGTCGGCGGCATCCGTCGCCTCTCCCTCGCCCTCTGAGCTACTCCGACGCGTCGGGGTGCACGAGCTGGGCGACGATCAGCCCGTCGCCCCGTAGATGATCGACGACCAGTTCGCTCTCGAGGAACTCGTCGACCAGGTGCTCGTTGGACGGGATCACGAACGCCGAGAAGAACCACACCGTTCCGCCGTCGCCGAGCACGGCGATCTCTTCGGCGTCGAGGTTGGTGACGTTGCGGATCGCAGCGGAGCCGAAGTCGTAGTCGACCCGGTGGAAGTCGTAGGACTCACCCGACCCGGCGAATGGATAGGCGATCGCATCGCCCGGCTGCGGCCGCCCCTCGATCCAGTCGAGAGCCTGGACGATGTCCCAGCGATCGTTGGGCTCGACGGCGAGTCCGATCGCAACCGGCAGGGCCGCCACCGCGAGCGCACCGCCCAGAGCCGGCGCGACCCACCGCCGCCCGGCCGCGCCGATCAGCTCGATCGAGTGCGCGGCCAGGAGGAAGACGAGCGGGAAGGCGTAGATCGTCAACCGTCCGTGCATCGGGTACAGGTCGACCACCGACAGCCCGACCATGACCACACCGAGGGTCAACAGCACCGCGAGGACCCGACCGTGGACCTCGGCGTCGGCGTCGGATCGGCGGCGCCAGGCGAGCGCGGCGCCCGCCGCCACCACCGACGTCGCGACCACGCCGGTCACGGCCCACAGGGCGGTGTCGAACGACGCGTCGGCCGGTCGGGTGATCATCCCCTCGTGGTAGAGGGAGAAGCGGGCGGTGCGGGCAGCGGTCTCGAAGAGCCATCCGACGCCCGACGGAGTGAGGGGGAACGGGGCGTAAGCGTCCGCATCCTCCCAGAAGCCCTCGATCGGCACGCGGGTCGACTGGATGCTGAGGGCGACGACCGCCTCGACGACCACCAGGAGCGATGCGGGCAGCCAGATCGCACGGATCGCGGGGTCGAGACCGTCGGAACGGGCGCGGCGGCCGAGGTACAGCATCCCGAGCACCGGCACCAGCACGAGTGCCGGGATGCTGAACAACAGCGCGAACGCTGCGACCCCCGCCAGCACCCACGGCGACCACCGATCGACGTTGACGACCGCGAAGACGAGCAGCATCGACATCGCGGCCTCGCCGACGTACTGCTTCACCTCGGCGCTGTAGTGGATCAACGACGGCGAGAACGCGACCGCAGCCACGAGTGCGAGTTGGGCGGGCCAGGTCGCCAGATGGCGATGGGCGTAGACGATCACCATCCCGATCAGGGCGAGACCGAAGACCAGCGGGACGAGCCGCAGGCCCGGCGCGGTGAACGACACCACCGACATCACCTTCTCGGCGATCCAGAAACCCGGCGGGGCCATCTGTCCGCGGGGCGACGCTTCGGTCACGAGCCCGATCATCGACCGGTCCGACAGCTCGTTGGCCACCTTCGCTTCGTCGTGCCACAGGCCGCGACCGCCGAAGAACTGCCGAAGCCGGATCGCCCCACCGGCGATCCCGATCGTCACCATCACCGGAACGGGGAGCGCGCTCGTCGTCTTGTCGCTCAACCGAGCCCCCTCCTGCCGAGACGCGTCGGCCAGGCCATAACGTAGCCAGGATGAACGCCGGACCGATCCGCGACCAGATCGCCCAGCACCCCCGGGTGGTCGCGGTGCTCGCCGGACTGTTGATCGCCTCGGGCCTGCCGCCGTGGGGTTGGTGGCCGCTGAGCCTGATCGGCATCGGTCTGTGGTTCACCAACACCGAGGGCCGGCCCCGTCGCTCCCGGTTCTGGCTGTCGGTGTTGACCGGTTTCGCGTGGTCGACCCCGGCGACGCTGTGGATGCTCGACCTCACCGCGGCCGGATGGCCGGTCGCGCTGCTCGTGTTCTCGTTTCTCGCCGGCGTCGTCGGGCTCGCGACCCCGGCGGAGGGCGACGTCGCCCGTCGCATCGCATTCCCGGCCGCGCTGGTGCTGGTCGAGCTGATCCGCTGGAACTACCCGTTCGGCGGCACTCCGATCGCGACCTACGCCATGATCGGCGTCTCGACCCCATGGTGGATCACCGCCCGCACCTTCGGCTCCCCCGGGCTCACCGTCGCCATGGCCTTCGCCGGCATCACGCTGGCCGACCTGGCTCGCCGCTCCCGGATGGCGATCGTCGGCGTCGCCGCGATGCTCGTGCTCGTGGTCGGCGGCGCGCTCGGCAGCACCCGCGTCGAGGTGGTCGACACCATCGACGTCGCCGTCGTGCAAGGCGGCGGGCCCCAGAACACCCGGGCCGACGTCTGCACGACCCGTGCGGTGTTCGAGCGTCACATGGCGGCGTCGGAGACGATCGACCGCGACGTCGATCTCGTGCTGTGGCCCGAGGACGTCGTCCATCCCTCCTCGGACACCCGGCCGACCCCGTCGCGCTGCGACGACGACCTCCTGCGCACGACCGAGGCCTCCGACCGACTGACCCAGCTCGCCGCCGACCTCGACGCGATCGTGGTGAGCGGCTGGTTCGAGCCGACCGACGACGGGTTGGCGAACGCCAACTACTCGATCGCCCAATCCCCCGACGGCCGGATCACCGACCGCTACGACAAGGTCCGGCTCGTGCCATTCGGCGAGTTCGTCCCGCTCCGGGGCCTGATCGAGCGGTTCAGTTCCGAGATCCCCGGCCGCGACGTCCGCCCCGGTACCGAGCCCGCCGTTCTCGACACCGACATCGGTCGACTCGGCATCTCGATCTCGTGGGAGGTCTTCTTCGACCATCGGGCCCGCGACGCGATCGGCAACGGCGGCCAGATCCTCATGAACCCGACGAACGGGTCCAGCTACTGGCTCACGATCGTGCAGACCCAGCAGGTGGCGTCGAGCCGGCTGCGTGCCGTCGAGACCGATCGCTACGTGCTGCAGGCCGCACCGACCGGCTTCTCTGCGGTCGTCGCCCCCGACGGCGAGGTCTTGCAGCGCACCGGCGTCAGCGAGCAGAAGGTGCTCTACGACACGGTCGAGCTCCGCACCGGCCGCACCCTGTCGGTGCAGTTCGGCGCCTGGCCGATGCTGCTGTTCGGGATCGGTGCACTGCTCGCGATCTGGGTCGTGCCGAGGGTCAGGTCTCGATCGACAGGGTGATCGGACCGTCGTTCACGAGCTCGACCTCCATGTCGGCCCGGAAGCGTCCCGTCGCCACGGTCGCCCCTGCAGCACGCAGCTGATCGATCACCCGCTGGACCAACGGCTCGGCCGTCTCGGGCCGGGCGGCGTCGCTGTAGCCCGGGCGACGGCCCTTGCGGGTGTCGCCGTAGAGGGTGAATTGGCTGACGACGAGGATCTCGTGGCCCTCGTCGGCCGCCGAACGGTTCATCACACCGTCGGCATCGTCAAAGATCCGCAGGTTCCAGACCTTGTCGGCGAGCTTGTCGGCCTGGGCCGGCGTGTCGTCGTGGGTCACTCCGACGAGCACGAGGATCCCGGTGCCGATCTCCCCCGTGATCTCCCGATCGTCCGGCCTCACGCCGGCCACCGTCACCTTGGCTCGGCTGACCCGTTGCACCAGTCCTCTCACCGGGCCGAAACTACCCGCGCCGCTGAGACCAAAGGGGACGAGATGTGGGCGTTGTGGTTCGTGCTCTCTGGCGCCACGGTGATGGCCCTCGGCGCGATGATCACCCGGCGGCGCCAGCGGGCGGCACTCGCACAGATCGGCGATCTGGAAGCGACGCTCGATCGCTTCGGGGTCGGCCGAGAAGGCGACCGGTACGAGTGGATCCCCGTGCTCGCGACCCGCAACCTCCCGTGGCAGTCGACCGATGACCAGGTGGCGGTCGCTCAAGCACACCGCTACCTGGTCGAAGTCCGACAGGGCCTCGGATCTCGCCGACGAACCCACCACCTTCCGAACGGGGGCTGGCGGCTGATCTCGGCGACATCCGCCACCGTGACGATCATGTACCGACGGCCCGTGATGAGTGCCGCTGCCGAGCGGCCCAAGACGTCGATGCTCGTGTTGCGGCCCGAACAGCTCAAGATGTTGCCGGACATGCCGCGGGCATGGCACGTGCGGCGAGGCACAGCGACGGAGGTCGATGTCAGGAGCGGTCTCGTCGGGATGGAACTGGCCCCACGGTTCGGGGTCACGGTCTCCTCGGACGATGTCTGCGTCCCTGCGCTCGCACGCGGGGTCGACGGGCGGCCGTCCGAACGTCTGGTCGTCGGGCACGGCGAGTCGTTCACGGTGTGGGGGCCGGGGGCGACGCCGTACGGACGCTTCAGCATGCACGAGTCGAGGTTCGGCCATCGGTTCGGCCGCGTCCGGTTGACGGCCCGATCCACCGTGGCGGCTGCGGATGAACCTGGCGTACCCACGTTGGCGCTGGAGCTTCGGCCCGAACACGCGATGGCGATCCGAACGGCAGGGCGGCGGCGGCCCAGCGGGTGACCACCGCCTCTCACGAGTCGCAACCTACCCCCCGGTAGCCGTAGCCTTGGCGCCCTATGCCATGGACGCCCCCGGATCCCGACGCTCCC
>JBCCWI010000017.1:0-56003 GCA_039193795.1 Actinomycetota bacterium
ACCCGCTCCACACCGAGGTGAAGACGGCGATCATGGCCGCCGACGTCCTCAACGGCCAGGACGAGAACTGCGCCGCGTGGATCATGGCCAACCGCGCGCCCGGCGAGGGCGGCGAAGGTGCCCGCGGCGGCCGCCGTGGTGGCCGTCGTCGCGCCGCTGCCGCCGGCAGCGGAGCCCGAGGCAACCGAGCGAATGACCGACCTGCTGAGCGACGGCCCCGACATGCTCGGCGACGAGACTGTCACCGTCGTGTTCACCCCGTCCGGGGTGCACGCCGACGTCGCGCCCGGCACGTCGTTGCTCGACGCGGCCCGGTCGGTCAACGTCGACATCGATTCCACTTGCGGCGGCCGTGGGCTCTGCGGCCGCTGTCAGGTCACGCCCTCGGTCGGCGAGTTCGCCAAGTGGGGCATCACCTCCGACGAGTCCTCGGTGTCGCCATGGACGTCGTCGGAGACCGATTACAAGGGACGCCGCAAGATCGAGCCCGGCGGACGGCTGGGCTGCATGGCCACCGCCCTGTCCGACGTCGTGGTCGACATCCCGCCGGCGAGCCAGGTCCACCGTCCGGTCGTCCGCAAGAAGATCGACCTGCCCGGGCTCACGCTCGACCCGCTGATCACCGCCCGCTACGTCGAACTCCCCGAACTCGAGCTGGGCGACGAACGCTCCGACGTCGAGGTGTTGCGCGAGGCGCTCGCCGCCGACTGGGGAATCGAGGGCGCCACCGTCGAAGGTCGAGTGCTCCCCGAACTCCACCCCGCCATCGTCGAGGGCAAGCGGGCCGTCACCGCCGTCGTGCATCGCGACGGCACCGTGTTGGCGGTGCGACCGGGCTTCGACGAGATCGTCTACGGCGTCGCCGTCGACGTCGGCTCCACCACCATCGCCGGGTACCTCGTCGACCTCGCCACGGGTGACGTCGTCGCCAACGCCGGCGCGATGAACCCCCAGATCCGCTTCGGCGAGGACCTGATGAGCCGGGTCAGCTACGTGATGATGAACCCGGGAGGTGACGACGAGCTCACCGCCGCCGTCCGGGGTGCGCTCGACACGCTCGTCGAAGACCTCTGCAAGGACCTCGACACCGAACTCGGCCCCGACGAGGTGCGCGACCACATCCACGACATCGTCCTGGTCGGCAACCCGGTCATGCACCACCTGCTGCTGGGCATCGACCCCACGCCGCTCGGTGCCGCGCCCTTCACCTTGACCGTCGGGGAACCCGTCGACCTGCGGGCCACCGACCTCGACCTCGACCTGCCCTACGCCCGCTGCCACGTCGGACCCTGCATCGCCGGCCACGTCGGCGCCGACGCCGCAGCGGCGACGCTCAACGAGCGCACCCACGCCACCGCTGAGCCCCAGCTGATGGTCGACGTCGGCACCAATGCCGAGATCGTGCTCGGGACCGCCGGTCGCACCTACGCCGCCTCCTCTCCCACCGGCCCGGCCTTCGAGGGCGCCCAGATCTCCTCGGGCATGCGGGCCACCGCCGGCGCGATCGAGCGCATCCGTATCAACCGCGAGACCTACGAGCCCCGCTACAAGGTGATCGGCGCAGACGCCTGGAGCGACGAGCCCGAGTTCGCCGAGCAGACCCGCAAGCTCGACATCGCCGGCCTCTGCGGCTCCGCGATCATCGAGGTGATCGGCGAGATCTTCCTCGCCGGCATCTGCGACCACAACGGCGTCATCCAGGACCTCACGGCGAAGACCGACCGCGTCGTCCCCGACGAACGCACCTTCACCTATGTGATCCGGCCCGAGGAGACCGACGACGACGGCACGGTGCACCCGCAGCTGGCGATCACCCAGAACGACGTGCGCCAGATCCAGCTCGCCGGCTCGGCGCTGCGGGCGGGCATCGACCTGCTGATGGAGCACGCCGACATCACCGAGTGCCACGACATCCGCCTCGCCGGCGCCTTCGGCGCCCACATCGATCCGGTCTACGCGCTGGTGCTCGGGCTCGTGCCCGACTGCCCGGTCGACAGTGTGAAGGCGGTCGGCAACTCCGCCGGCGCCGGCACCGTCCGCATGCTGGTCAGCGCACAGCAGCGCGACGAGGTCGCCGCCGCCGTGCGCGACATCGAGAAGATCGAAACGGCCACCGAACCCCGCTTCCAGGAGCTGTTCGTGTCGGCCATGGCGTTCCCCCACGCCACCGCCCCGAGCCCTCACCTGGCCGAGGTCGTCACGCTCCCCGCGCGGGTCGAATCCCAGGCGGCTGGCGGACGGCGAAGGCGCCGGAGCCGAGGCGCCGCTGCGAGCACCGAAAGGGAAGAAGGATGAGCGACGAGACCGTCGAACCTGCGATCGGGGGCGAAGCCCAGAACCCAGAGGCCGATGCCGCCGTCGCGGCGGCCGGTCGCCGCGGGCGCCGCGGTGGCGGACGCGCCGGACGACAGGCGGCACGGGCCAGCCTAGGCGCAGCGACCAAGCCATACCTCGAGCGCACGATGCCGCCGGTCGAGATGCTCTCGGAGGAGGGTCTCGCCCAGATCGAGGAGAACGCCGAGGAGATCCTCGCCACCGTCGGCGTGGCGTTCCAGGAGTTTCCCGAGGCACTCGACCTCTGGCGCGAGGCCGGGGCCCGGGTCGAGGGAGAGATGGTCTACTTCCCCAAAGGGATGTGTCGCGAGATCGTCCAGGCCAACGCCCCGACGTCCTACGTCCAGCATGCTCGCAACCCCGAACGGTCGGTGAAGATCGGCGAGAACTGCACCGTCTTCGCCCCGAACTACGGCTCCCCGTTCGTTATGGATCTCGAGAACGGCCGCCGCTACGGCACGATCGAGGACTTCCAGAACATCGTGAAGCTCGTGTACGACCTGCCCCACCTGCATCTCAGCGGCGGCACCGTCTGCGAGCCGGTCGACGTGCCGGTCAACAAGCGCCACCTCGACATGGTGTACGCCCACATCAAGTACAGCGACAAGCCCTACATGGGTTCGGTCACCGCCGCCGAGCGGGCGGCCGACTCGATCGAACTGAGCCGCATCGCCTTCGGTGGCGACCTCGAGGACCGCACCGTGATGACGTCGCTCATCAACGCGTCGTCGCCGCTGCGCTGGGACGCCACCATGCTCGGCGCCGCCACCGAGTACGCCCGGGCCAACCAGGCCTGCATCATGTCGCCGTTCATCCTCGCCGGCGCCATGTCGCCCGTGACCGTGGCCGGCCTCGCCGCCCAGTCACTGGCGGAGGCCCTGTCGGGCATGGCCTACGTGCAGCTCGTGCGGCCCGGCGCCCCCGTGATCTTCGGGACCTTTGCCTCGTCGATGTCGATGGCGACCGGCGCGCCGACCTTCGGCACGCCCGAGGCCGGCCAGGCCATCTCGGTGATGGCGTCACTCGCTCGCCGGGTCGGTGTGCCGTTCCGTTCGGGCGGCCAGTTCACCGCGTCGAAGTACCCCGATGCGCAAGCGGCCTACGAGTCGGCGTCCACCATCAT
Source organism: Actinomycetota bacterium (assembly GCA_039193795.1). Taxonomy (GTDB): domain Bacteria; phylum Actinomycetota; class Acidimicrobiia; order Acidimicrobiales; family Aldehydirespiratoraceae; genus UBA11606. Next base: position 3,458 of record JBCCWI010000017.1, read on the forward strand.
CCCGACCGTGCTGTCGGGGGTGAACTTCGTGCTCCACGCGGCCGGCTGGCAAGAGGGTGGGCTGGCCCTCGGCTTCGAGAAGCTGATCCTCGATGCCGACCAGCTGCGGTTCATGGAGGTCTACGCCCGCGGCATCGACGTGAGCGAGAACGGCCAGGCGATGGAGGCGTTCCGCACCAACCCGCACGGCGAGCACTTCCTCGGCAACGGCCACACGCTCCAGAACTTCGAGACGGCGTTCGCCCGCTCGACCGAGGCCGACAACAACAGCTTCGAACAGTGGACCGACGAGGGTTCACTCACGTCGGCGCAGCGGGCCAACAAGACGTGGCGACGCATGCTCGCCGAGTACGAAGGCCCCGGCCTCGACGACGCGATCGACGCCGAACTCCAAGACTTCATCGGGCGACGCAAGTCGTCGATGCCCGACGCCAACTACTAGCCCGCCGACCAGCAACCGCACCGGGCTCCGGCCCACGTCCCAGGGGGGAACTCTTCACGTGTCCGAAACCATCGGTTTCATCGGCCTCGGCAACATGGGCCTACCCATGTGCCTCAACCTCGTCGACGCCGGTTTCGACGTCGTCGCCCTCGATCTGCGCCCCGAGCCGGTGGCCGAGGTCGTCGCGGCCGGTGGACGCACCGCCGCCGACGTCGCCGCAGTTGCGGCGGAGGCGGACATCTTGCTCACCTCGCTTCCCCGCCCCGACCACGTCGACGGCGTGATGCGGGCCGGTTGCGCACTCGCCGCACTGCGGCCGGGTTCGGTCTGGGCCGACCTCACCACCAACCGTCGCGAGTTCGTGCAAGAGCTCGCCGACGAGGCGCCCGAGGGCGTCACCGTCATGGACTCCCCGGTCACCGGTGCGGTCGACGGTGCTCGCAACAAGCGCCTGACCCTCTTCGCCGGCGGATCCGAGACCGACCTCGACCGGGTCGTGCCCGTGCTCGAGAACCTCGGCCGGGTGATCCGTTGCGGCCCGCTCGGCACCGGCAATGTCGTCAAGCTCGTCACCAACCAGCTGTGGTTCATCCACGCCGCATCGATCGGCGAGGGCTTCGCCCTCGGCATGGCCAACGGCGTCGAGCTGCCGGTGCTCTACGACGCGATCTGCGACTCGGTCGGCGACTCGTTCGTCGCCCGTCACGACGGCCCGTCGATCTTCGCCGGCCACTACGACCCGAGCTTCACCCTCGACCTGTGTCTCAAGGACCTCGGGCTCGTGCGTCAGCTCGAGTCGAGCCTCGACGGTCCGCTCGTCATGACGGCCGCCGCCCACGGTGTGTTCGAGGAAGCCGCCGAGCGTTACGGCCGCGACGTCGGCGAACTCCACGTCGCCAAGCGCATCGAGGACGACAACCAGCTGTCGTTCCGCATGGACGGCGACTGGGTCGCCCCCTGGGACGTCACCGACGCCTGAGCCGGGCGACGGCGCGCCCTAGGGTGGCGTGATGGCTCGCAGCTCCTCGATCATCGCCGGTCGCCATCGGGCGGACCTCGACGCGGAGGTCGTCGTCTTCCCGATCGGGATGAAGATCAACCGGCTGTGGGCGATCCACCGCTGGGCCCGTCCGACCGTCAACACCGTCCGCATGTGGTGGCACGTGCAACGCAACCATCCCGACGGGTATCTCGGCGGCTATCTCTTCGTGTACGCACGCGGCGTGGGCATGATGCAGTACTGGCGGGACTTCGACGCGCTGGAGGCCTTCTCGCGCGACGACACCCGCCCCCACGTGGCGGCCTGGCGGCAGCTGCTGGCGCAGACCCGCGACGACCAGACCTTCGGGTATTGGCACGAGACCTATGTCGCCGGGCCCGCGACCAGCGAGACGATCTACGGGAGCATGCCGCCGTTCGGGCTCTCCGAGGCGGTCGGCGCGACGCCGATCGCCGGCCGAAGCGAGACGGCCCGCGGTCGACTCAGCGACGTCGTCTGACCCTCAGCCGGGGACCCACATCGACTCCAACGCCCGCCACATCGCCGGCGGGTTCGAGTACATCGGGAAGTGGCCACACTCCCGGATCTCGGCGAGCCGCACGTCGTGCTCGCGCAGCATCGGCAGGTAGGTGAGGTCGGCGTTCTGGTCGCCGAACATCAACATCGTCGGGCACGGCAGACCGAGGAAACGCTCCATGAGCCTTGCGTGGTCGGAGAGGTCGACCATCGAGCGGAAGATGCTCTCGACCACGCCGGGACGCACCTTGGCCTGCAACGACGTCGCGTACAGCGACGACGCCCACGCCGGCGCAGCGGCCGCCCGCTCGACGAAGGCGTCGAAGAACGACTCCGGGTCGGGGTCGGCGAACTCGATGATCTGGCGAGACAGGAAGCAGTCCTCGGGCGCGACATTGCCCTCGATGCTGGTGAAGCTGGCGACCCGCTCGGGCATCGCATCGGCGAGCAGCAACCCGGTCAGGCCACCCATCGAGTGGCCGGCGAGGTGGAACCGATCGATGCCTTCCCGGTCGATCATTCGCGCGGCGACGTCGACCAAGAAGGGAATGTCGACCGCATCGAGGCGGCTGGCGTCGCTGGCGCCGCAGCCGGGGGCGTCGTAGGCCAGGACCGGGCGACCGTCGAGGGCGGGCCGGCGCACGATGTCGGCGTAATCCTCCTTGGTCGATCCGAAGCCATGGAGCAGTACGAGCGCCGGGCCCTCACCTCGCCGGACCAGACCGGCGATGGACAGCTCGACATCGTCGATGACGAGCTCGTGCCGCACCGGTTCGAGTTCTCTCGGCATGGCGAGACGCTATCTCCGGTCGATGTCGTGATCGGCTGATCCGGTAGCGTCCGGAGATGCCATCGGGCTCGGACCTTCGCACCGCGGTCGACCTCGACCGTGTGCGCAGCCACCGACTCGCTCGGACCCGAACCGCGATCGCCGAGGCCGGGCTCGACGCAGCCGTGCTCTTCGACCCGTTGAACCTCCGGTACGCGACCGGTTGCCGCAACATGCAGATCTGGACGTCGCACCATTTCACCCGATACGTGTTCGTCCCCGTGGCCGGCCCGGTCGTGTTGTTCGACTACGGCGGTGCCCAGCACATGTCCGACGGCCTCGGCACGATCGACGAAACCCGCCCGGCGATCTCGTGGGACTTCTTCGGCTCGGGCGCACGGGCCGAAGAGCACGCCCGCACGTGGGCGGACGGAATCGTGGATCTCATGGACGAGACCGTCGGCCCCGGGGCACGACTCGGGATCGACCGAGCCGACCTCCTGCCGCTGCTCGAATTGCAGCGTCGCGGCGTGCCCGTCGCCGATGCCAAGGGCCCGATGGATCTGGCCCGCTGCATCAAGTCCGACGACGAGGTCGCCCTCATGCGGGAGTCGTTCGCCGTGTCGACCGGGGCGATCGATGCGATGCGCAAGGAGGCGGTGCCCGGCGTCAGCGAGAACTACCTGCTCTCGGTCATGAACCAACACAACCTGGCGAACGGAGGCGAGCATCAAGAGACCCGCCTGCTCGTCTCCGGCCACCGCACCAACCCCTGGTTCAACGAGGCGTCGGAGAAGATCGTCGAGGCCGGCGACATGCTCGTGTTCGACACCGACCTGATCGGCCCGCACGGGATCTTCGCCGATCAGACCCGTTCCTTCGTCGTCGGCGATGTCGCCCCCACCGACGAACAGCGCCGCCTCTACGCGGCCGCCTTCGAAGAACTCCATCACAACCTCGACCTTCTCCGACCGGGCGTCGGGCTCGAGGAGTTCGTCGAGAAGGCCTTCCCGATGCCCGAGGAGTTCGTCGCCCGCCGCTATGCCGAGATCGTGCACGGCATCGGCCTCGGCGCCGAGTACCCGTTCGTGTACTACCCCCAGGACGCGCCGCACTGGCAGTACCCGGGAGAGCTGCGCGCCGGTATGACCGTGTGCGTGGAGAGCTATGTCGGCAGAGAGGACGGGGTCGAGGGGGTCAAGCTCGAACAACCGGTGCTGATCACCGACGACGGCCCGATCGCCCTGACCGACGCGCCCTTCGAACTCGACTATCTCTGACGCTCGTCACGCGTCCTCCTCGATGCGGGTGCGCTGGCCTCGCATCAGGGCGACCGCACTGGCGGAGGCTCGGGCCGGGAAGGCCACGAACGTGCGGCGATGCTCGGGGGCATCGGCGACGACGATGCGCCACGCGAGATAGACGACGATGATCAGGTTCCCGACACCCATGCACCAGAAGTAGGCCGTAGGCGAGGTCGAGCCGATCACGACGGTGGCGACGAGTGGGCCGGCGAGCGCACCCACCCCGTTCACCCGGACGAGCACCGCAGATCCCGAGGTGAGCTTCGAGGTCGGCAGCCAGTCGGCCGTGTAGGCGATCGTGAGCGAGTAGATCGGGAACGACACGGCACCGAGCACCGTCATCAGACCGATCGCAGCCCAGCTGCCTTCGGGCGTACCGGCGAGCGCCACACAGGTCGCGACGGCGACGCCGCCGACCACGAGAATCACGCCGCGCCGCGACACCCGATCGGAGATGAAGCCGATCGGCCACTGCAGGAGCATCGAACCGAACAGCGGCGCGGCGAGGAAGAAGGCCAGCCGCGAGTCGGGCACATCGACGGCCACGGCGTAGACCGCACCGAGGCCCATCAGCACGCCGACGGTCGCGCCGTTGAAGAACGCGGTGAAGATGCCCGTCGGCACGATGCCGGCGAGCTCACGCAGCGACATCCGCTCCGGCACGGCGAGCGGCGGATTGCTCGACGCCGACAGCACCACCGGGATCAACGACGCCGAGACGAGCACCGACGCCAGCAGGAACAGCTTCACGCCATCGGGATCGGCGACGTCGAGCAGGAACTGGCCGATCGTCATGCCGCCCATCGTGACGATCATGTACATCGAGAGCAGCCGCCCTCTCGTCTTGTTGGTGGCGAGGTCGTTGAGCCACGACTCCTCGGTCACGTACAGCCCAGCCATGCACAGACCGGTGACGAACCGCATCAGGCCCCACGTGATCGGATCGATGAACAGGGCGTGGATCAGCACCGCGGTCGACGCCATCGACGCCAGCCCGGCGAACACCCGGATGTGGCCGACGTTGGCGATCAGGCTCTCGGCCACCCGGCTGCCGAACAGAAATCCGGCGAAGTACGCGGCCATGACGAAACCCGCGACGGTGACCGAGAACCCCTCGGTCTCGGAGCGCACGCCGATGAGCGAACCCTGCAGGCCGTTGCCGGCCATGAGCAACACGATGCCGAGGAACAGCGCCCGGGCCGCCGTGGCAGGGCTGTCCTCGATGAGCGGGCCACCCTCGATGATCTCCTCATCTGGGTGGAGCGTCGGATCGGTCAAACGAACCTGCCTCTCGACAGACCGCCGCACCCCAAGGCGGCACCACTGCGAACGCTACAGGGCATACTTCCTGCATGTCGCTGACCCGAGCGATCCTCCGTCACCCCGTCGATGGGGAACGGATCTGGCTCGCCTTCAGCGATCCGGTCGAGTGCTGGGAAGCCGACCAGATCGGCGACGTCCGACGGGTGCTCGACGCGGCGGAGGAGGCCAATCGACGCGGTCTCTGGGTGGTCGGCATGGTCAGCTACGACGCGGCGCCGGCGTTCGACGACGCGCTCCGATCGTTGCGGGCCGACGACGTCCCGCTCGCAGCGTTCGCCGCCTTCGAGGAGGCGACACCGGCATCGCTGCCGATCGGTGGCGACTTCGAGGTCGGGCGCTGGCAGGCGACTCGGCTGCGGCGCGGATACGAGGCCGACATCCGGCGGGTCAAGGAACTCATCGCAGCCGGGGAGACCTACCAGGTCAACTACACGATGCGGCTCGAGGCCGAGTTCAGCGGCGACCCGCTCGGCTTCTTCGCTGCGATGGCACGCGCCCAGCGCAGCGCAGACCACCTCGCCTACCTCGACCTCGGCGATCGGGCCGCCTGTTCGGCGTCGCCGGAGCTGTTCATCCGGCGCACGGGACGCACCGTCGAGAGTCGTCCGATGAAGGGCACACGACCCCGGCATCCCGACCCGGCCGAGGACGAGCGGCTCGCCGCCGAACTGACCAGCAGCGAGAAGGACCGCGCGGAGAACACGATGATCGTCGACATGGTGCGCAACGACCTGGGACGCATCGGCGACATCGGTTCCCTGCGCACCCGGGACCTCCACACCGTCGAGTCGTACTCGACCGTGCACCAGCTCACCTCCACGGTGGAGGTCGACACCGACGCTGGACTGTTCGAGCTGTTCGCCGCGACGTTCCCCGGCGCATCGATCACGGGCGCACCCAAGGTCAACACCGCCGGCTTCATCGCCGACCTCGAGCGGACGCCGCGCGGCCTCTACACGGGCGCCATCGGGGCCCTCGCCCCGGGCGGCGACCTGGAGTTCAACATCGCGATCCGCACGGCGTGGATCCATCGGGCGTTCGGACGCGCCACCTACGGCGTCGGCGGCGGGGTCGTCTGGGACTCCGATCCGACCGCGGAGTGGAACGAGGCGCACGACAAGGCCCGCGTCCTCTACCGAGCCGATCGGCCCTTCCGTCTGCTCGAGACGATCGCCTGGGACCCGGGGACGGGTGCGGTCCTGCTCCAACGGCACCTCGACCGGCTCGCCGTGGCCGCGACCCACTTCGGGTTCGATCTCGACCTCGACGACGTCCGACGTCGCCTCGACGAGATCGACGGAGACGAACCGACGAACCTGCGGGTCCTCGTCGGCACCGATGGCACGGTCGAGATCGAACGCCGAGCGATGCCGACCGTCGCCGACGATCGGCGGGTCGTCTTCGACGTCCGGCCCATCGACCGCGGCGACGAATTCCTCCGCCACAAGACCACCCGTCGGCAGCGATACGACGACGCCCGTGCGCGGGTCCCCGACGCCTACGACGTCCTCCTCTGGAACCGCCTCGGCGAGCTCAGCGAGTCGACGGTCGCGAACCTCGTGATCGAGCGCGACGGCGACTACCTCACGCCGCCCGACGACGCAGGCCTCCTTCCCGGCACGCTGCGCGCCGAACTGCTCGACGCGGGCCGGATCCGCGAGCACACCATCACGCTCGACGACCTCCGCTCCGCCGAGCGCGTGTGGCTGATCAACTCGGTGCGGGGATGGGTCGAGGTCGACGTCGATTTCACGACGGTGCCGGGTCGCCTGACGGCCGCCACGACCTACCGGACGGACTGAGGAGGCCCGTGGAACCCCCGATCTGTGAGATCACCGGCGAGGAGATCGATCCGGCCGTCGGGCGTCGGATCCGATTCGTCGCCACCGACGCCGGCGCAGCGTTCGATGCCTCGCTCCGATCCGGCACGATCGCCGGCGACTCACCCGACGAGGGCTGGTTCTCGCCGGCCTTCGCCGACGCTGCGGCCGCGCTCGCCGAGACCCACACCCTCCCCGAGGCCGTGCGGCAACTCCGCGTCGGGAACGCCCGCACCGCATGGGAGCGACGCGCCACGACCCAGGTGCGCCATGTGATCGATCCGCCGATCGCAGCGGCCACGATCGTCGACGCCATCCGAGCGTTCCTCCCGGAGGTCCTCGCTCGACTCGCGCTCGCATCGGTCGAACCGGTCATCGAGCGACGTCGATCGACCTCGCCCGGACCCGAATGGCGCGAAGCGGTGACGACGACGGAGGTCAGCTCCACCGAGACCTGGGCGTCAGCCGACCATCGGGTCGTCCACGGCTACGAGGACACTCGATGGGACGGCTGGGATGGCCGCCCGCGGACCGGCGACCTCATGCAAGGCACCGCCTCGCTGAAGATCGATGACACATGGGTGTTCGCCCCGTTCGGCGGCGACGCCATGGTCGACCACCTCGACGTGTCCGGGGAGCACACCCCCCAGATCGCAGCGCTCGTCGACGAGCTGATCCAGACGATCCAATCCACCGGTTGAGCAGCCGCCGTCACTCGCTGGCGGCGGTCGCCGCAGTCACTCGCTGGCGGCGGTCGCCGCAGTCACTCGCTGGCGGCGGTCGCCGCCAGGGCCTCGACCATCGCCGAGCGGGTCGCGTCGGGCGCTTCACTCATCAACATGTGGCCGACGCCCGGCAGGGTCACGACCGTCGCGCCCGCGGTGGCCGCGATCAGGTCGGCGGCCTTCTTGGTCGGGGTCATCTTGTCCATCGCGCCAAGGATGTAGGTGACCGGACACGTCACCGCCGCCGCCGCCTCGAGCGACGTGGTGTAGGCGTTGCACGCAGCCATGTCGACGCCGAGCGAGTCGGGCCGGCTCGTGTCGAGCAGGGCGCGAGCACTCCCGATGTTCCAGATGCCCGGCGTGGCGTGGCGGCCGATGTGGGCCGGCGCGCCGAAACTCCACGACGACATGAGGTTCGATGCGTGAGGCACGTCGTTGGCGGCCGCATCGAGGAGTTCGGGGTGCACCGGCATGGCCGCCGCGGTGCCGACCAACACGAGCGACGCGACCGTCTCGGGCCGCTGAGCCGCCGCCTCGATCCCGATGAAGGTGCCCATCGAATGACCGATCACGTGGGCCGGGCCCATCGCCAGCGCGTCGATCACGTCCGCGACCCATGCGCCCATCTCGGGGATCGTCGCCAACGGAGGACCATCGGAACCGCCATGCCCGGGCAGGTCGACCGCAGCGACGCGGTACCCGTGGTGGGCGAGGTAGCGGGTCTGCAGTTGGAACACCGTGCGGTTCATGCCGGACCCGTGGACCATGACGACCCCGGGCAGCGCGGGGTCGTGAGCACGGCCACCGTTGGCGTAGCGGACCGTCTTGTCGTCGAGGGTGAATTCCATCGCTCGTTCCTTGTCTCGCGCCGCGTCGCTCAGCGCTGACTGATCTTCAGCGCGGTGCTGAGATCATCGATGATGTCGCGGACGTCCTCGATGCCGACCGACACGCGGATCAACTCCTCGCCGATGCCGGCGGCGACGAGGTCCTCCGCCGACAGCTGCTGATGCGTCGTGCTGGCCGGATGCAGGACGAGCGTCTTGGCGTCGCCGACGTTGGCGAGGTGGCTCGCGAGCTTCACGTTCTCGATGAACGTCTTGCCGGCTTCGCGGCCGCCCTTGATCCCGAAGCTCAAGATCGCGCCGGTGCCGTTCGGGTAGAGATCCGCAGCGAGCTCGCGGTCGGGGTGGTCCGATGCCGTCGGGTACTTCACCCACTCGACTGCGTCGTTGGCCTCCAGCATCTCGGTCACGGCGCGGGCGTTGGCCACGTGCTTGGCCATCCGGAGCGGCAGCGTCTCGACGCCTTGCAGCAGCTGGAAGGCATTGGCCGGACTCATCGCCGCACCGAAGTCGCGCAGCCCCTCGGCCCGGGCCCGGGTGATGAAGGCGGCGGGACCGAACTCATCGGCGAACGAGATGCCGTGGTAGCCGACGTAGGGTTCGGTCATCGTGTCGAAACGACCCGAGGCCTCCCAGTCGAACCGGCCACCGTCGATCAGTGCGCCGCCCAAGGCGACACCGTGCCCGCCCAGAAACTTGGTGACCGAGTGCATGACGATGTCGGCACCGTGCTCGATCGGGCGGATGCAGTACGGCGTCGAGAAGGTGGAGTCGACCATCAGCGGCAGGCCGTGGGCGTGCGCGACCTCGGCGACCGCCGGGATGTCGAGGACTTCGACCCCCGGGTTGCCGAGGGTCTCGGCGAACACCAGACGGGTGTCGTCGGTGATCGCATCGGCGAAGGCCTGCGGATCGCGTGGGTCGACGAACGTCGCGGTGATGCCGAGCCGAGGCAGCGTCACGTTGAGCATCTGATGGGTGCCGCCGTAGATGTTGCGACTGGCGACGATGTGACCGCCCTGCCCCATCAACGTCACGACGCCCAGGAAGAACGCGGCCTGACCGCTCGCGGTGCAGACCGCACCGACGCCGCCTTCGAGCGCGGCCAACCGCTCCTCGAGCACCGCGACGGTCGGGTTGGTCAGCCGCGAGTAGAGGTGGCCGGGCATCTCCAGGTTGAACAGGCCCGCTGCGTGATCGCTGTCGTCGAAGACATAGGAGGTCGTGAAGTAGAGCGGCACGGCCCGCGCGCCGGTGGTGGGGTCGGGCTGCTGCCCGGCGTGGAGGCTCAGCGTGTCGAAACGCAGGAAGTCCGGTTCGATCATGGCGTCGACCCTAGCGGGCCCGACCCGCATGGGCCCGTGGCCAAGCGCGGACACGCTGCGAGGTCGTCCGATCGCCACCCGCGGCGGCGTCATCGTTGACGCCCGGGACTCAGCCGCAGGCCAAGTCGCGCCCACCGCCGTGTTTCGGGAAGGTCGCCAAAGGTGACCAGACACTTGCAAACGGCCCGGAATGTGGGCCAAGGTGACCCCCGCCACACCCTGCACGTGGCAACGCGCCCATCGAGGGGACGGGCGCGCAACAGAGGGGGACGACACATGGTCGAGATGGGTGAGGAGATCATCAGGGTCGAGGAGGTGTACAAGATCTTCGGGCCCCAACCCCGAGGACGCGCCTTCGACCTGGTCCGCAGCGGCGTGGGCAAGAACGAGGTCCACGCCCGCACCGGTCACGTCGTCGGTCTCAACGACGTCAACTTCTCGGTGAACAAGGGCGAGATCTTCGTGGTCATGGGCCTGTCCGGCTCGGGCAAGTCGACCGCCATCCGCACCGTCAACAAGCTCCTCGACACCACCCACGGCGAGGTCGTCGTCGACGGCACCGACGTCCAGAAGCTCGACGGCACCGCCCTCCAGGGCTTCCGCCGGGAGATGACGGGCATGGTGTTCCAGCACTTCGCCCTGTTCCCGCACCGCACCGTGATCGACAACGTCGGCTACGGCCTCAAGGTCCAGGGTGTCGACAAGGGCGCCCGCGACGACGCGTCGCTCAAGGCCCTCTCCCTCGTCGGCCTCGAGGCGTACGCCCACTACTCGCCGAGCCAGCTCTCCGGCGGTATGCAGCAGCGCGTCGGCCTGGCCCGAGCCCTCGCCGCCGACCCGCCCATCCTCTTGATGGACGAGGCCTTCTCGGCGCTCGACCCGCTGATCCGTCGCCAGATGCAGGACGAGATGATGGAGATCCAGAACGAGCTCCACAAGACCATCCTGTTCATCACCCACGACCTCAACGAGGCCCTGCGCATCGGCGACCGGGTCTGCATCATGAAGGACGGCGAGGTCGTCCAGATCGGCACACCCGAGGAGATCCTCACCGAGCCGGCCACCGGCTACGTCGCCGAGTTCGTCCAGGACGTCGACCAGGGCCGCGTCATCGAGGTCCACGAGATCATGGTCGACCCACAGCCGACCGCCCGCTCCTCGTCGCTCGGCGAGGCGCTCACCGCGATGGGCGACCGGGCCGGATCCTTCGTCCTCGACGGTGCCGGCAAGCCCGAGGCCGTCCTCACCGTCGGCGACGGCGTGCGGGTCTCGGGCATGGGCGGCTCCCTCGAAGACGCCCTCCGGACCGACTTCGTGTCCTGCGAGTCCAACGCCACCCTCAACGAGGTCTATGCCGCTGCCGGCAAGGGCCTCCCGATCGCCGTCGTCGACAGCGACGGCAAGCTCGTCGGCAACCTCGATCCCCGCCACATCATGGAGGAGATGGGTCGCGTCGAGTCACTCATCGACAACTTCGAGCGAGAGGTGTTCATGTGATGTCTGAGACCACGACCAACGAAACGACCAACCGCTCGATCGGCGCCGGCGCCGCAGCACTCGCGATCATCGGCGGCGTGTTCGTCCTGATCCGCATGATCGGCGGGCGCAGCCCCAGCGAGGACCGCCCCGGCCTCGGCGACAACAAGGTGCTCGATCAGTTCACCGTCCCGATCGGCGAGTGGGCCGAGCAGGTGGTGCGCTGGGTCGACACCGACATGGAGTCCAAGATCGGCTTCGACCTCCTCGGAGCGATCGAGTGGCCCTTCAAGTTCCTGTTCTCGACCTTCGTCCGCAGCGGCGACCATCATCCGTGGTGGGAGATCACCGACATGCCCTGGTGGGGCGTGTGCCTGCTGTTCTTCTTCATCGGATCGGCGTTCCGCAACGTCAAGATCGGCATCTTCGCCGCCACCGCCCTGGCGTTGTGCGGCATGCTCGGCATCGAGTACTGGGACCAGGTCTCGGTCACGCTCGGCATGATCATCGTCGCCGTGCTCCTGTGCGGCCTGATCGGTGTCCCGCTCGGCGTGTTGTGTGGCCGCGTCGACGGCGTCTGGACCGCGGTCCGGCCCGTGCTCGACGCCATGCAGGTCATCCACTCCTTCGTCTACATGCTGCCGTTCATCTTCTTCTTCGGCATCGGCCCGGAGAGCTCGACGATGGTGACGATGATCTTCGCCATCCCGCCGCTGATCCGCCTGACCAACCTCGGCATCCGTCAGGTGCCCGAGGACGTGGTCGAGGCCTCCCGGGCCTACGGGGCGCCCGAGTGGCGGGTGCTGCTCGACGTGCAGCTGCCGCTCGCCCGCCCGGCGATCATGACCGGTCTCAACCAGACCCTCCTGCTCTCGATCTCGATGCTCGGCATCGCGGCGATCATGGGCGCTGGCGGCCTTGGCCAGCTGGTGTTCCGAGCCGTGCAGAACCTCGACGTCGCCCTGGCGGCATCGGCGGGTCTCGCCCTGTTCGCGGTGGCCGTCGTGCTCGACCGCATCAGCCAGACCCAGGCCACCGACGGCATGAACCTCTTCGCCCGGATCAACCGGGCGATCGTGGCCCGTCGCAGCCCCGAGCAGCTGCTGGCCGAGGAGGAGCAGGCCGCATCGACCGGCGCCAACTCCGACAGCGCCGGCCGGTTCGCCCCGGTCACCTCGACCGAGAGCACCGGCGCCCTGATCGCCGCCGGCGGCGCACTGGTCACCCTGGTCGCCACCCTCTTCCTCACCTGGGCCGAGGGCGGCAGCCTGATCGGTGGGCGTGCCCGCCGCGCCGACCTCGACATCGCGGCCGACGCCACGTTCGGCGGCTTCGCCGGCGAGGGCGGCAGCTGGTTCGCCATCTTGCCCTTCATCGGCGCCATGATCATCCTGGCCTCGGTCGCCACGCTGATGTTCCGCCCCGGCGAGGTCGGTCGCTTCCTCGGCGCCGACGGTGCCGCCTTCTCCGGCGGTGTCATGGTGGCGGCGCCGCTGACCTACATCTGGATGAGTGAATCCGATCTCGTCACGACCTACAGCGACGGCATCGGCGCATGGGTCGCCCTGGCCGGTGGCGTCATCGCCCTCGCCGGCGCGCTGATGTGGCTCTTCGACACGCCCTACACGGCGCGCACCCCGCTGAAGGCCAAGCCAAACTCCGCCCGGGTCGTCATCGCCGGCTTCTGCCTGCTGTGGGCGGTTCTGTCCGGCTTCGCCGCATGGACCTTCGACCAGCGCCAGGACACGGTCATCACTCCGGAGATCCAGGCCCAGCTCGACGACGTGATCGAACGTTCTCGGCTCCCAGCCGACGATCCCGACAACATCCCGGCTGCGGAAGCTGCTGCGCAGATCGCCTCGATCAACGCCGCCGCCCAGCAGGATGAGGCGATCTACGACAACTATGTCAGCGAAGGCCCGCAGCTGGGCTATCTCGCGATCGCCCTCGCCGCCATCGGGTTGCTCGCCAGCGTCCCGGCCGCGGGCTACATGGGGCTCGACGAACAGTTCCGGTGGCGATGGAGCGTGGTGGTCGCCGCGATCGGGGTGGGCATGATGACGCTCAGCGCAGCGCTCATCATCAGCATCCTGCGGGTCGCCGACGCGAACTTCGTCGCCGGCGCCGGCACGTTCCTCTACTTCGTGAGCGGTGCGTTCCTCACCGTGACCTCCCGTGCGGTCATGGCCGAGTTCCGCCGGTCCCGCGTGTTCGCCGGCGACAGCGAGGAAATCGACCTCACCGGCGCCACGGCCGACGAGCCCGAAGAGGCGCTCACGCCGGCCTAGTTCCGATCTGTGTGCCCGATGCCACTAGGTGACGGGCACGACTATGCTCTTTCAGGTCTTTGGTCGGGCCCTGCGTTCCGGCCCGAGAAACACAACCATCCCGGGAGGGGAATCCCATATGAACAGCAAGAAGAAGAGCCTCTGGCTCGCCCTGCTTGTCGTCTTCGCCCTGTTCGCCGCAGCCTGCGGTGACGACGACGACGACACCGAAGCAGGCTCCGACGACTCTTCGGAGTCCGAGTCGGAGTCCGCATCGTCTTCGGAAATGGCCGAAGAGGACGAGGAGATGGCCGAAGAAGACGAGATGGACGAGGAAGAAGCCGATCCGGCTGGTCTTCCCGGCGAGGGTGTCTCGGTGACCATGGCTCGCGCCAACTGGTCGACCGGCTACATGCAGGCCGCCATCTACAAGCAGCTCATGGAAGAGCTGGGCTACACCGTGAACGAGCCGGCCGAGCTCGAGCTGCCCCCGTCGAACTTCTTCACCGCTCTCGGTGAAGGCGAGGTCGACTTCTGGGCCAACTCGTGGTACCCCGGCCACGCCAGCTGGTGGAACAACGAGCTGACCGACGGCTCCATCGTGGGCGACAAGATCAGCGTCGTCGGCGAGGAGATGCTCGCCGGTGGTCTCCAGGGTTACCTCACCAACAAGTCCATCGTGGACGAGAACCCCGGTCTGACCATGGACCAGATCAACAGCACCCCCGAGCTCGTCGAGCTCTACGACTCCGGTGACACCACGCCTGGTGACGGCATCGTGCAGATCCTCGGTTGCCCCGAGGACTGGACCTGCGATGACATCATCAACGAGAACATCGAGTTCGCGGGCTGGACCAACATGGAACAGACCAAGGCCGGTTACGACGCCATGATCGCTGAGGCGGTCGGTCGTGCTGCCGACGGCATCCCGTTCATCATGTACACCTGGACCCCGTCGGCCTACGTGACCCAGCTCATCCCTGGCGACAACGCCATGTGGCTGGCCATCGAGCCGACCTCGGTCCTCGACGGCTCCATCACCCCGGAGTTCAACCAGCTCGTCGACGGTGAGGCCATTCCGGCGTCGCTCGGCACCGACACCTGCTCCAACGATCCCTGCCACCTCGGCTGGGTCGCCGCGGACATCCAGGTTTCGGCCAACAACGAGTTCCTCGCCGCCAACCCGGCTGCCGAGGCCCTCTTCGACCAGGTGAAGATCCCCGTCATCGACGTGGCTCTCCAGAACGTCCTCTACAACAACGGTGAAGACACCACCGAGGACGTGAACCGTCACGCCGCCGACTGGATCGCTGCCAACCGCGACCAGGCCGACGAGTGGATCGCCAACGCCATCGCGGCCGGCTGATCGACTGACGATCACCTGATCACCCGTTCCTCCGGGGACGGCTGAGCGCAGAAGGGGTGGGGCTTCGGCCCCACCCCTTCGTCGTTTTGGCGGTCGCGTCGACGCTGCGGCGCCGGCCGCGTCAGTCGGGCAGGATCACCGCTTGGGCGGCGACGACGCCGTCGGGCGTGTCGGTGATCGACGGCGAGCCGTACAGCACGTAGCCGTCGTCGAGGGCTTCGCTGACACGGTCGCAGAACGTGCGGTCGTCGGGGCCGGTCAGGAGTCGGTAACGCGGTCGGGAATCGCTCATGGCCGCATCGTAGGCGGCCCGGTGCGGCTCAGACCGCGAGCGCCTTGCCGAGATCGTTGAGCAGATCGTCGGTGTCCTCGAGGCCGATCGAGAAACGGATCATCGAGTCGGTGATGCCCATCTCGGCCCGGAGCTCCGGCGCGACCCGACGGTGCGTCGTGGTGGCGGGATGCGTGACCAGGCTCTTGGTGTCGCCGAGATTGTTGGAGATGTCGAAGATCTCCAACGCATCGACGACCCGGAACGTCTCGCCCTGGTCGGCGTCGAGTTCGAGACACACGATCGTGCCGCCGGCCTCCATCTGGCGCCGAGCCAGATCGTGATCGGGATGCGATGCCAGGAACGGGTAGCGCACCGACCGCACCTTCGGGTGGGACTCCAGCTCACGGGCGAACCGTTCGGCCGAACGGGCCTGGGCCTCGACGCGGAGCCGCAACGTCTCGAGCCCCTTCACCAGCACCCAGGCGTTGAACGGGCTGAGGCTCGGGCCGGTGTGACGCAGGAAGTCCTGGAGGTGATCGTCGTCGAACCGCTGGGTGCACAGCACGGCGCCGCCGAGCGTGCGGCCCTGGCCGTCGATGTGCTTGGTGGCGGAGTAGACGACGATGTCGGCGCCGAGGTCAAGCGGATGCTGCAGAACGGGCGTGGCGAACACATTGTCGACGATCACGAGTGCGCCGGCACCGTGGGCGAGTTCGGCCACGGCCGCGAGGTCGATGATCTCGAGGCCGGGGTTGGACGGCGTCTCGAGGAACACCGCCTGAGCTCCTCCGGCGAGCGCTGCCTCCCACTGGGCGAGATCGCGCCCATCGACGAGCACCGTCTCGACGCCGTAGCGGGGCAAGATGTCGGTGACGATCACCGAACAGCTGCCGAACAGCGCCCGGGACGCCACCACCTTGTCGCCGGCGGTGAGAAACGACGCCATCGAGGCGAACACGGCCGACATGCCGCTCGCCGTCGCCCGGCAGACCTCGGCTCCTTCGATGAGCCGAAGCCGTTCTTCGAACATGGCGACGGTCGGATTGCCGTAGCGACCGTAGATGTAGCGGTCGACATCGCCCTTGAACGCCGCGGCGGCCTCCTCGGCACTGCCGTACACGAAACCCGAGGTCGGGTAGATGGCTTCGGCGGTCTCGTCGAAGGGGCTGCGGTTGAGGCCGCCGCGCACGAGCCGCGTCGCTTCGGCCCAACCGTCGGGACCGTCGGCGGGAGCCATCAGCCCTCGCGCCACGGGAGATCGGTGTGCTTCCACCCGATCTTGGCGGGGCCGCCTTCGAATCCCTCGGTCACGTTGAACGTGGTGGCGTAACCGGCCGCCTCGGCGGCGGTCGCCGCGCCCTGGGAACGCGCACCGCTGCGGCACAGGAACAGCAGCGGCGTGTCGGCGGCGAGACCGTCGGTGGCTTCGCTGAGGAAGTTCGGGTTGGGTTCGCCGGTGCCGAAGCGGGTCCAGGTCGCGAACCGGACCTGCTTGCCGATCGCCGCCAGATCGGGAACGCCGACCGACGACCACTCCTCCGGGGTCCGGACGTCGATCAAGACGGCGGACTCGTCGTCGGCCAGCATCTGGTAGGCGTCGTGCACGCTGATCTCGGTGAAGGGCATCGCTGACTCCTCAGGTCGCGCACTCCGATGCACCGATCTCGGCGGTGAACGGGGCGAATTCGTCGTAGTCAATGTAGAACTCCGGAGCGGTTTCCGGCTCCGGGAAATGATCCAGCTCCTTGAGTTCGGCCCCGATCGACTTCGCCCCACCGATCCGGTCGAGCCAGTCGCGGAAGGACTCCCCGGCGCTTCGCTCGTCGACGAACCGCCGCACCACCCGCACGACGGCCTCCGGCGCGTTGCGCGCCGGCAGGCGGGTGGCCTTGTCGCCGAACACGGCCTGAGCTTCGCCGACATGACCGCCGAGCAGCATCTGATACCCGGGCGCCGACTGGCCGTGGGCGCGTCGTTCCGCTCCGAAGAAGCCGATGTCGGCGATGTGGTGCTGCCCGCAGCTGTTGGTGCAGCCCGAGATGTTGATGCGCATGCCGCCGACCTCGGCGAGACCTTCGGCCTCGAGTCGATCCCCGATCGCCTTGGCGAGCCCGCGGGACTGGGTGACGGCGAGGCTGCAGGTGTCGGCACCGGGGCACGACACGACGTCGCGGATCAGTTCGGCTCCGGGGCGGGCCATGTCGAGCGCCTCGAGCCGGTCGAAGAGGTCGGGGAGCTGATCCTCGGTCAGACCCCGCAGGATGAAGTTCTGGCGGTTGGTCGCCCGGACCTCGACGCCGAAGTCGCGAACGATCTGCGCGATGCCCCGGAGCTGGGCGGCGGTGAGATCACCGAGCTGGCACCAGGCATAGGCCGACACGGTGCCGTTGCTGACGCCGCGGACCACGTTGGCCTGCTCCCACTTCTGGTAGGGGGTGCGCCCGCCGAGCCGGACCCGCACACCCTGTGCGGCAGGGCCGATCGGCGTGGCGGTGGCACCGAGGCCGAGCCCTGCGGGAGCGTCACCGTGCGCTTCGACGAGCGCAGGAATGCCGCCCGGCCACGACGAGGATGCCGACAGGAACTGCCGGTTCTTCAGCACGCGACGCTGGGTCTCCTCCCAGCCGAGGGTCTCGACGACCCACTTCATCCGGGCACGCAGCTTGTTGTCGCGGTTGCCGGTCTGCTCGAACGTCCGCACGATCGCCTCGATGGTGGCGAGCAGATCCTCCTTGGCGGTGAACTCCTCGATCGCCCGGGCCTCGAACGGGGTCGCGCCGAGCCCACCGGCGATGAAGACCCGGAAGCCCGTCTCGACGGTGCCGTCGTCGCGGGTCCGGGTCGCAGGGATCACACCGGCGTCGTTGAACATCGCCTGCCCGCAGTCGGTTTCGCAGCCCGAGAAGTTGATCTTGAACTTCCGAGGCAGGCGCTGACCGATGCTGTTGCGCAGGAAGTGGTCGTTGACCGCCTGTGCCCAGGCCGAGATGTCGAGCACCTCGAACGGGCACGCGCCGGCCAGGTGGCAGCCCTGCACGTTGCGGATGGTGTCGCCGCACGCCTCCCGGGTCGTCAGGCCGACCGAACCCATGAGGGACATCACGTCGGGGAGTTGGGTCAACTCGATGAAGTGGAACTGGAGGTTCTGTCGGGTGGTGATGTGGCCCCACCCGCGGCTGTAGCGCTCGGCGATGTGGGCGAGCATTTCGAGCTGGTCGGGCGTGATGGTGCCGTACGGCATGCGGACGCGGATCATCTGGTTCGTGCCGCCCTGGCGCTGCCCGTAGACACCGTTGGTGAGGCGGAACACCCGGAACTCGTCCGCGTCCATCTCGCCGGCCAGGTGGCGCGCAAGCAGGGTTCGGAACTTCTCGATGTCGGCCCGGATGGCGGGGTCCTTCACCTCCGGGAGATCGGTGGTCGTGTGACCCGACGAGGGATCCTGGATCAGGGTCATGCGTGTGCCTCCACGGCGAGGACGGGGCGACTTCGGGTGCCGAGCAGGCCGAGCAGTGTCGGGTCCTGCGGTTCGAGCACCGGATCACCGGCGACGGCGCCGACGACGATCACCGACGGGTTGGGTACCGGTTCGAGGCCGAGGTCGGCGAGCGGAAGGTGAGCGACGGTCTGGGAGGGGGTGGTGGCTTCGGTGACGATCGCGACGGCGGTGTCGGGAGCCATGCCGGCGTCGAGCAGCTGTTCGGCCAGGTCCCGGGCGCGACGGGCGCCCATCAAGATCACGAGGGTCGTGCCGAGGCGGGCCGCGGCCTCCCAGTCGATCGGTGCGCCGCGGGTCGGGTCCTGGTGTCCGGTGATGACCGTGAACGCGCTCGAGACGCCGCGACGGGTCACCGGGATGCCGGCCATCGCCGGACCGGCGATGGCGGACGTGACCCCGGGGACCACCTCGACAGCGATGCCTGCAGCCCGGAGATCGAGTGCTTCCTCGCCGCCACGACCGAAGACGAAGGGGTCGCCTCCCTTGAGGCGGACGACCGTGTCCGCCCGTCGACCCGCGTCGATCAGGATGCGGTTGATGCGCTCCTGCCGCACCGCCTTGCCGTCGGGGTTCTTGCCGACGTCGATGCGCTCGGCCCACGGCGAGATCAGATCGAGGATCTCGGCGCCGATGAGCCGGTCGTGCACGACGATGTCGGCCTCGCCCAGCAGTCGGGCGGCGCGCAGGGTGAGGAGGTCTGCGGCGCCGGGGCCGGCACCGACCAGATGGACGGTCATGCTGCGACCTCCAGCCCCAGGTGGCGTCGGATCGTGTCGATCGCGTCGTCGCTGCGTCCCGAACGGACGAGATCGAGCAGCGACTCGTCGAGCGCGGCGTCCCACCCGGTCAGCTCGCTGGTGCCCAAGCGGTGACGAGCTTCGGCCCGGACCTCGGCAAGGACGTCGAGGAGTTCGCTCCAGGTCTCGTCGAACTCCCCTTCGAACCGTCGTCGCAGCCACTTCGAGAGGGCCGGGCTGCGCCCGTTCGTCGACACCATCACCGACAGGTCGCCCTGGCGGGCCACCGACGGCAGGGTGAACGAGCAGTTGACGGGATCGTCGGCCGAGTTCACCCAGATCCTGCGGTCGCGGGCCTCGGCGGCGACCCGAGCGTTGACCACGGGATCGTCGGTGCAGGTGATGACGAGGTGCATGCCGCCGAGGTCGCGCCGGCGAACGCGCCGGCGACGAAGATGAACCGGACCCTCGAGGGCTTCGATCTCCGGATGGATCCACGGGGCCACGACCTCGACGGTCGCCCCGGCGTTGAGCAGGCCGGCGATCTTGTGCCGGGCGACATGGCCGCCCCCGACCACGAGGCAGAGCGCGCCGCGCAGATCCAACATGACGGGGTAGGTCGGGGCGGGGGTCCGTTCGTCGGCCATCGGAGACTCCTGGGCAGCAATTACCGACCTATCTGATCGGCATTTGCGGGAATCTACGAGCGGGCCGCGGGCTAACCCAATCTTTTCACGCGAAATGTCTGGTCGAAGGTCACACGTCGCGCCGAGCCTCAGCCCGGGGCATGGGCGAGCAGCCAGTCGTGCAGCGCCGCCGCTGCCGGCGCGAGCGCCCGACCCGAACGCGACAGCAGCGGGAACGCAACGCCGGTGTCGACGGCCGGACCGACCTCCACCAGCCGCCCCTGGTCGACGAGCGCTCGGACGATGTGCTCCCAGCCGAGCGCGACCCCGGTGCCCGCCAACGCCGACAGCAACACGAGCGAGTAGTCGTTCGACCGGTCGCCGGGCACCACGCCCGGCACCTCGACCCCGTGATGGGCGAACCACCGGGGCCAGTCGAAGCGCGGCCGGTAGCGCTCCTCGAGATGGAGCAGGGGTGCGGATCGCAGCGCCGCCGGATCATCGAGGGCGAGCTGCGCGGCGAGATCCGGTGCCGCGACCGGGATCAGGCGCTCGGCACAGAACGGGGTCGAGTCGAGCGTCGGGTCGTCGATCGTGCCCAGCGGAATCCAGAGGTCGGCCCCGTCGCGCCCGACCTCACGATCGGTGTCGGTGGTCAGCACGCGCAGCTCGATCTCAGGGTGTCGGCGTTTGAACTCGGGCAGCCGAGGCGTCAGCCAGTAGGCGGCCAGCGAGGTCGACACCGACAGGGTGACCGTGCCGTCGGCGGGACTCTCCATCGCCGCCTCCACCGCTGCGTCGATCTCGGCCAACGCCGGTGCGACCCTCGCCACGAAGACCTCGCCGACCGCAGTGGGCACGACCCCGTCGCGCCGGCGCTCGAACAGGTCGATCCCGAGCGCCTGCTCGAGCCGGGCGACGGCGTGACTCACCGCGGACTGCCCGATCCCCAGCTCATGGGCCGCGCCGGTGAAACTCCCGGCATGGGCGACCGCCACCACCACACGGATTCCCCGATCGGAGGCCGCACTCGAGACATCGATATCTGTCATGTCGAAGTGACAAAGTATCGCATTTTCACCATGACGAAGTTCGGTCACACTGCTCCCATGCACGCGCTCGCCGACATCGTCGATCTCGACCGGTACCCGCTCCACGAACCGGACTCGGCCGCCTACCTCGCCGCGGTCGACGACGCGCGCGACGGGCTTCGCTCGGTCGGCTGTGCGGTGATCAAGGATCTGGTGCGACCCGAAGCCGTCGCGCTCCTCAACGAGGAGATCGTCACCCGCAAGGGCGACACCCATTTCTCGGTCGACATCATGAACCCCTACTTCCACACGGCGTTCAACGACGACTACCCCGACGACCACCCGGTCAACACCTTCCTCGAGCGCTCGAGTGGCTTCATCCCCGGCGACTCGTGGGAGTCCGGATGCGCGACCGACGTCATGTTCCGGGCGCCCGAGCTGGCCCGCTTCCTCGCCGACTGTCTCGAGATCCCGGAGCTCCACTGCTACGCCGACCAGCTGGCCGGGCTCACCGCCAACATCCTCGACCCCGGGCAACTCTTCACCTGGCACTTCGACACCAACGACTTCGCCGTCACCGTGCTCGTGCAGGAAGCCGACGAAGGCGGCCTCTTCGAGTACTACCCCGCCATCCGCAACGCCGAGGACGAGGGGTTCGACCGCATCGCCGATGTGCTCGCCGGCGAGCGCGAAGGCGTTCACACACTCGACCTGCGACCCGGCGACATGCAGATCTTCCGGGGGCGCCACAGCCTTCACCAGGTGTCACGGGTCCCGGCCCACAGCCGTCCCCGGCACGCGGCGATCTTCGCCTACACCGAGGAGGCCGGTGTGATCGGCCGTCTCGCCCGCACCCAGCAGCTGTTCGGCCGGGTGCTGCAGCAGCACATCGACTCGGAGGAGGCGCGCGTCCGCTCCGACGCCCTCATCGACTGATCGGCACGGGCTCCGCCGCCGGATCCGGACACGGCCGGTGCCCTAGGTTGCAGCCATGAGCGAAACCTGGAAGCGCGCACTCGTCACCGGCGCATCGAGTGGCATCGGCCGCTCGATCGCCCAGCAGCTCGCCGATGCCGGCACCGACCTCGTCGTCGTCGCCCGGGATGCCGAGCGGCTCACGGCGCTGGCCGACGCACTGCCGGTCGATGTCGAGGTCCTCACCGCCGACCTGGGCGACCCCGCCGCCGTGGCCGCGGTCGCCGAGCGGGTGACCACCGACGACGACCCGATCGACCTGCTGGTGAACAATGCCGGCCTCGGGTTCGCCGGACCGACCCTGGAGACGACCGATGCCGACGACGAACTCACCGTCGCCGTGAACGTCGTCGCCCTCCACCGGCTCTGTCGGGCCGCAGGTGCGGCCATGCAGCGGCGAGGCGGCGGCGCCATCCTCAACGTGTCGTCGATCGCCGGCGACATGCCGGGGCCACAGTCCGCCACCTACAACGCCACCAAGGCCTTCGTCACCAGCTTCAGCGAAGCCCTGCACGTCCAGCTCAAGCCGGCCGGGGTGACGGTGACCGCCCTGTGCCCCGGCCTGACCCGCACCGAGTTCCAGGAGCGGGCGGGGATCGACGACCTCCCGGTTCCGGACTTCGCCTGGCAGACGGCGGACGAGGTCGCCGCCGCTGGCCTCGCCGGAGTCGCGGGCGGCCGAGCGGTCGTGGTGCCGGGCATGCTGAACCTCGGTACGTCTCGCCTGCTCCGTTCACTCCCGCGTGGGCTCACTCGCGGGATCGTCGCACGGGCCCGCACCTGACGATCCCACCCGACCGCTGTGCCACACTGGATCCGACGGCGAGACGAGGCGTGACACGATGCTGATCTGGGGCTGGAAGACGCGGACCAAGGTGCTGGGTACCGGCACGTTCTACTCACCGGCGCTCGGGGCCGACGGCCCCTACGAACTCGTCGAGGCGCGGCGTTGGTTCACTCTGTTCTTCATCCCGCTGATCCCCCTCAGCGTCCTCGGCACGTTCGTCCGCTGCACCCAGACCCAGTCGACCTACGACCCACGGGTGCTCGACGGTCCCACCAACGCCGAATTCATGGATCAGCTGTACGCCGCCATGCGAGAGGTCGTGGTTGCGGTGGCGAGCGCGGACGGCCAGATCACCGACGAGGAACGTCGCCTCGCGGTCGAGATCGTCGGCGGCTACTCCAGCGCCTACACCGCCGAGACCTTCGCCTCGGACCTGACCCGCGCCCACGACCAGCCGCTCGACCAGCGGTTGGCGTTCTTGAGCACCTCGCTCAACGACAGCGGCAAGGAACGGATGTTGGCGGCGGCCGCCACGATGATGACCGCCGACGGGTCGATCGACGACCGCGACCGGGCGGCGGTGAGCGACATCGGCGGCAAGCTCGGGATGACCGACGCCCACATCCGGGGTGTGTTGATGATGGCCGAGGAGCGCATCCAGCGCCCCTCGTGACCCGACGGCGCCGGCGACCTCAGACCGTGAGGCTGACGGGGAAGTCGGTCAGCAACTCGGGACCGGTCTCGGTGACGAGGTACTGATCCTCGAGCTTCACCCCTTCGCCGCCATCGCGACTGCCGATGTAGCTCTCGCTGGTGAGCACCATGCCGACCTCGAGCCCGTCGTCGAAGCCCCAGTCGTCCCACGCCCACGGGTGGTAGATGTCGGGGTACTCGTCGCACTGACCGACGCCGTGGAACTTCACCGAGTAGTGCCGGTAGTCCTCACGGGGCGGCATGATCGAGTCGAACGTGAGCTCCCGGAACGTGCGACCCGGCGTGAGCAGTTCAGCGTTGGTCTTCACCATCTCGTCGGCCATGTCGAAGAGTTGCTTCTGGTGGGCGGTCGGCGCGGCGTCGCCGCACACCCAGGTGCGGGAGATGTCGATCATCATCCCGTAGGCACCCACGAGGTCGGTGTCGTAGGCGACGATGTCGCCGTTCTCGATCACCCGGCTCGACGCCTCCTGGAACCACGGGTTGGTGCGTGGCCCCGAGGCGAGGATCTGGGTCTCGATCCACTCCCCCGCCCGGGCGATGTTGCCCGCGTGGAGCATCGCCCACACCTGGCGCTCGGTCATGCCGGGTCGCACCTGCTGCTGCATGTCGTACATGGCGGCCTGACAGGCGTGGGCCGAACACTTCATGGCGAGGATCTCGTCGGGACCCTTGATCTTGCGAGCCTGCTCCATCAGCTCGGTGCCGTTCTCGATGGTCCAACCGGCCTGCTCGAACGCCTTGTAGCCCACGTAGTGGCACTGGTCGACGGCGATGCGGGCGTCGGGGCCGCAATGCTCGGCGACGACGTCGATCATCTCGGCCGCCATGCGGCGGGCCTGCTCCTCGTGGCGCGGCCCGGCCAGGAAGTAGGTCGCACCGATCGCTGGGCGCACCTCGTCGATCACGTGGCTGTGGCCCGAGAGGAACTCACACCCCTCGTAATCCCACACGATGACGTAACCCTCGGCGCTCACGAAGGCGTATCGGGCACCGTTGTGCATCACCCACAGCTGCATGTTGGTGGTGTCGGAGACGTAGCGGATGTTCATGGGATCCATGACCAGCACGCCGTCGTACCCGAACCGGTCGAGCGCATCGACCGTGCGGTCGACGCGGTACTGCCGCATCGCCGGCAGGTCCGGGAGTGTGAGCCCGTCGGCCACCCACTGGGCGGTCAACGCCTCGCCCGGCCCGATGGCCAGGTGATGGAGGTCGCCCGCCGCACGCGCCACTTCCGGCGTGCCGTCGAGCGCCTCCTGCACCGACCGTCGAATTCGTCCACCCATCTGCTGCGTTCCTTTCGGATCGGTGGCCTGCGTCGATCCCCTCAGCTTCGCATCCGCTCCGCTTCGTCCGCGCGACTCAGCTTCGCATGCGCTCCGCTTCGGGGTCCCAGATACAGCCTTCGACACGCCGGGCCGCCTTCATCTGGCCGACCACCTCGATCTCCCACGCTCCGTCGCTCTCGGCGAGCGCCGCGGGCACATAGCCCATCGCCACCGAGGTCTCGCTGTGGTGGGCGTACCCGCCCGACGTCACCCAGCCGACGACCTCGCCGTCGTGCCAGATCGGCTCGTCACCGATCACGTCGTAGCCGTCGCGACCGGCGTCGCTGTCGACCGTGAACGTGACGAGGGCGTAGGTGGCGCCGGGGCCACCGTCGGCGTACTTCGCGGCGAGTGCGTCTCGGCCGATGAAGTCCTTGTCCATCTTCACGAAGCGATCGAGCTTGGCCTCGAACGGGTCGTAGATCGGGCGGTACTCGCGAGCCCAGCCGCCGAAGCCCTTCTCGAGCCGCAGCGAGTTGAGGGCGTGCAGGCCGAACAGTCGCAGACCGAACTCCTCGCCGGCCTCCTGCAGGACCTCGAGCACGTAGCGCTGGTACCGGGCCGGCATCCAGAACTCGTAGCCGAGGTCCCCGGTGAAGGTGACCCGACCGCACCACACCGGCGCCAGGCCGATGTTGATCTCCTTGAACGCCATGAACCGCATGCCGTTCTGGCTGACGTCGGCGTCGGTGACCTTCTCGAGCAGCGCCCGGGCGTTGGGGCCGGCGATCGACAGACCGGCGGTCTCCCAGCCGAGCGTGTCGTAGGTGACCGAGCCGTCGGTGGGCAGGTTCGTGTCGAACCAGCGCTCGTAGTAGCGCTCGGCGATGCCCGACCCGAAGAGCACGAACTCCTCCCCCGTACGGGTGTTGCCCGTCGCGCCACCGGTGATCGTGGTGTCGGGACCCTCGGCCTCGCCGGTGGCGGCGCCGAGTGTGGCGACGGTGAGATCGCCGATCAGCATGCCCTGGTGGTTGGTCATCGGCGTGAGGGCCATGCGCCCGGCGTTCGGGATGCGCCCGGCCAGGATCCGGTCGAGGTAGGCACGCGCCCCGGGGCCACGGAAGTGGAACTTCGAGAAGCCGGTGGTCTCGAAGACGCCGACGCTGCTGCGCACGGCGAGGGTCTCCTCGCGGACCTGGTCCCAGGCATTCGAACGGCCGAAGGTGACCTCTTCGACGGGCTCCTCACCGTCCTTCTGGAACCAGAGGGCGGCCTCGAGCCCGAACCCGTCGCCGAACACGGCGTTGTTCGCCGCGAGACGGTCGTAGATCGGCGAGGTCTGGATGGTGCGCCCCATCGGCAGGAACTCGTTGGGGAACGTGATGCGGAAGCGGCGGGAGTAGTTCTCGCGCACCTTTTCGTTGGTGTAGGCCATCGTGGCGTAATCGCCGTAGCGACTGATGTCCATGCCCCAGACGTCCGCGCCGGGGTCACCGTCGATGATCCAGTTGGCGACCGACAGGCCCACACCACCGGACTGCGACAGGCCGGCCATCACGGCGCACGCCGACCAGTAGCCGGGCAGGCCACGCACCGGACCGATCAGCGGGTTGCCGTCGGGGGCGAACGTGAACGGGCCGTTGATCACGTTCTTGATGCCGGCCTCGGCGAAGATCGGGAAGTGCTTGAAGCCGGTCTCGAGCGACTCGGCGATGCGGTCGAGGTCGGGCGTCAGCAGCCGGGCGCCGAAGTCCCACGGCGTCTGCTTGGTCGACCACGGCACGCCGCCTCGCTCGTAGGTGCCCATCAGGAGGCCGTTGCCCTCCTGACGCATGTAGATCTCGCCGCCGAAGTCGACGGCGTGGATGATCTCCTTGCCGGTGTCGGCGTTGTACTGGACGACGTCGGGGATCTCCTCGGTGAGGAGGTACATGTGCTCCATGGCGAGCAGCGGCATCTCGAGACCGACCATGCGGCCGACCTCACGGGCCCACAGACCACCGGCGTTGACGACGTGCTCGCAATGGATCGAGCCCTTGTCACCGTCTCCATTTGGGCCGTTGTTGGTGTCGTAGAGGGCGAGATCCCAGCCGCCGTCCTCGGCCCGGGTGATGTCGCGCACCCAGGTGTGGCGGTAGGTCTCGGCACCCATCTTTCGGCTGCACTCGAGGTAGCCGTGGGTGATCTGCGACGGATCGAGGTGCCCCTCGTGAGCGTCCCACATGGCGCCGACGAAGTACTGCTCGTCGAGGATCGGGAGGAGCTCCTTGGCCTCCTTGACGGAGATCAGCTCGGTCTCCATGCCGAGGTAGCGACCCCGGGCGTGCGTCATCTTCAGCCAGTCCATCCGCTCGGGCGTGTCGGCGAGGGCGACACCACCGGTGATGTTCATCGAGGCGTCGATGCCCGATTCCTTCTGGATCTCGCTGTAGAGATCGATCGTGTACTGCTGCAGCTTGGCGACGTTGGGGTCGCCGTTGAGCGTGTGCATGCCGCCCGCCGAGTGCCAGGTCGAGCCGGCGGTGTACTCGGTGCGCTCGAGCAGCACGACGTCGGTCCAACCCCCTTTGGCGAGGTGATAGAGGACGGAGGCGCCGACGACGCCACCGCCCACGACGACGACCTGAGCTTGGGTCTTCATGTGATTGCCTTCATGAGGGTTCGGTGATCCTGATGCGGATCAGAGATCGATGCGGGGTGGGGTCGGGTTGGGACCGGTGCCGAGACGGGATTCCTCGGAACCGTCGTCGCCCGGGGGAACCTGCAGACCGGCGAGCGAGTCGGCGGTCATGCAGTCGGCGAGCATGTTGTGGAACCGGTGCAGCGGTTCCTCGAAACGGGGCGCGAGCGGCCCGGCGTCGATCCGACCTCGGGTGAGGCCGCGCTGGCTGCGCTGGCAGATGTCGATGTCCTCGTTGTTGACGTCGATCCAGAACTCGCGGGTCGCGTCGAGTTCGTCGCCGGTGAGCGGCGGGGTGGACGGCGGCAGCAGGAACGTGCAGGTCTCGCGGGTGAGGCCCGGCGCGATCGGGTCGAGGCGCATCACGAACACGTGGTTGGGCAGCACCGAGAAGATCACGTTCGGGTAGACCGCGATGTGGCGACCGCTGGTGGCGTCGGAGTCGTCGAGGCCGACCGCGGCGGGGAGCACCAGCCAGTCATCGCGGTCGTCGCCGCTGACCGGGGTGGTGGTCTGGCCGCAGTACATGCCCGGGCCCTGATAGCGGTAGTGATCCTTCACCCGGCTGACCTTGGCGAGCTCGGGGTGCACCCAGGTCAGGTGGTAGTACTCCTGGAAGTTCTCGCTGATGAGCTTCCAGTTGGCCTCGATGTCGAGCACTTGGGAGTCCTCGACCCGCCAGTCGTCGAAGCCGTAGCCGGCCATGCGTTCGGGCAGGTCGCCGAGCCACACGTCGAGCTCGGGCGTCTCGTCGGAGAGACAGGCGAAGAGCAGCGGCCCCCACGTGCCGACCCGCACCGGGATCAGGCCGAAGTCGTCTCGGTCGAACTCGTCGCGGGGCACCTCGTCGAAGAAGGGGGTGGCCTTGAGCCGACCGTCCGTCGCATAGCCCCAGCGGTGGTAGGGGCAGCGGATCGTGCCCTTGATGTCGCAGTCGGCGTCGGCCAGTTCGGTGCCGCGGTGGCGGCAGGAGTTGAGGAAGCCGCGCACCTCGCCGTCCTCGCCCCGGGTGACGACGATCGACTTCTGGCCGACCTGGCGCACGAGCATCCGGCCTGGCTCGGCGACCTCGCCGGCGAGGCCGACGGTGACCCATGCCCGCTCGAACACGAGCTCCTGCTCGAGGGCGAAGAAGCGCTCGTCGACGTAGGCGGACGGATTGAGACCGGTCGATTGGCGCAGCGGCGCCCGGGTGCCGCGCCACGGCTCCTCGGAGGTCCAGTCGGTCATGTCGGGTGCGACGGGGATGTTGGTCATGGCAGTACTCGTTGCAGGCGGATCAGAAGTCGGTTTCGACGCCGCCCTCGGCGATGCGTCGGTCGGTGTAGTCGTCGAGCTCGGCACGCACGGCATCGTCGAGCACCGGGGCTTGGTAGCTGTCGAGCAGTTCGGCGACGCGCCGTTCGGCGTGGTCGTAGGAGGTCGGCCGTCCCGCCTCCTCCCAGGTCTCGAAGTTGCGCCAGTCGGAGATCATCGGCTTGTAGAACGCGTCGCGGTACCGGTCCTGGGTGTGCTGGGTGCCGAAGTGATGACCGCCGGGCCCGACCTCGGCGATCGCGTCGACCGCCCGGGTCGCGTCGTCGACGATCAGCGGCTGGAGGAAGGTACCGACCATCGAGAGCAGGTCGGCGTCGATCACCATCTTCTCGGGGCTGGCGTGCAGGCCGCCCTCCATCCACCCCGCACCGTGGAACACCAGGTTCGCTCCGCCCATGACCGCCCCCCACAGCGAGAAGACGCTCTCGTAGCCGGACTGGACGTCGATCGCGTTGGCGGCGTTGACGTTCGAGCTGCGGTACGGGATGCCGTAGCGACGGGCGAGCTGACCGCCGAGCAGGGCCGACTGCATGAACTCCGGGGTGCCGAAGGCGGGGGATCCCGATTGCATGTCGACATTGCTGGTGAACCCGCCGTAGAGGACCGGCGCTCCGGGCCGGACGAGCTGGGTGAAGGCGATCCCGGCGAGCGCTTCGGCGTTCTGCTGCACGACGGCTCCGGCGACGGTGACCGGCGCCATCGCTCCGGCGAGCGTGAACGGGGTGAGGATGATCACCTGATTGCGCGACGAGTACTGCAGGATGCCTTCGAGCATCGGGATGTCGAGGCGCAGCGGAGAGCTGACGTTGATCACCGAGTGCACGATCGGGTGGGTGTCGACCTCGTCTTCGGTGAGACCGCGCACGATGCGCACCATCTCGAGGCAGTCGATGTTGCGCTGCGCCCCGAGCGAGTAGGCGTTCACCGCCTTGTCGGTGAGGGTGAGGATGTCGCGGGTGGCCTCGAGATGACGGATCGACGCGTGCAGGTCGACCGGTTCGACCGGGTAGCCGGCGTGGGTGTGGATGATGTTGAGACTCTGGGTGAGCTTCAACAGGGTCTGGTAGTCCTGCCGGTTCCCGGTGCGGCGGCCCCCCTGGCGGTCGGCGTAGTTGGGCGCGCTCGCGACGGCGGTGAAGACGACGTTGTCACCACCGATGCGGAAGTCGTGCGCGGGATTCGGCGCGTGCATCGTGAACTCGCTCGGCACGGTCGAGATCAGCTCGGTGATGAGCTCGGGATCGAACCGGACCCGCTCGCCGTCGACCCGGGCCCCGGCCTCGGCCCACATCGTGAGCGCAGTGGGATGCAGGAAGTCCATGCCGGTGTCGCGCAACACCTCGAGCGAGGCGAGGTGGATCGACTCGAGTTCGTCGTCGCTGACGACGCGGGTGGGCTCGATCGGCCGTTTGTACAGCCGCCACGGCACCTGGGGCGGACCGGTCGGGCCCGACGGTCGCTCGCGGCGACCGCCACGTCGCCGGCGGCCGCCCGCCTCGGGCGCGTCGGTGTCGGTCACGAGGCCTCGCTCACGACGTTGCGGCTCCAGCCGAGTTCAGCAGAGATCCGCTCGGCCCGTTCGAGCACGACGGCGGCGATGCGATCGGCGTCGCCTTCGGCGGGGAATCGGAACGATGGTCCGTAGGCGTAGACGACGCCGAGGGCACGCCCGGAGCCACCGATGACCGGCGACGAGCACGACGACAGGCCATCGACG
Organism: Actinomycetota bacterium; assembly: GCA_039193795.1. Lineage (GTDB taxonomy): Bacteria > Actinomycetota > Acidimicrobiia > Acidimicrobiales > Aldehydirespiratoraceae > UBA11606. Next base: position 34,267 of record JBCCWI010000017.1, read on the forward strand.
TACTCGCCGTGACTCCAGAGCACCCGGCGCACCCGCGCCTGACGGATCCGCGACCGCAGTCGGTCTGGATCGGTGACGGTGTTGTCGTTGAAGCGGGCGAGGTTGCCGGCCAGGTATCGATCGATCTCGTCGTCGGTCCACGTCGCCATGACGACGATGCCGGCGGACCCGGCGTGCATCGGGACGCGGGTGCCGGTCCAGTTCTCGGCCTGGATGGGCTTGGGGACGTCGACCTGGTCGACGGTGATGGTGTCGTCGCCGGAGATGATGGAAAAGCACGCGGCTTCGTCGAGTTCGTCGCTGAGACCGACGAGGTGGGGATGGGCGATCGACTCGAGGCTGGCGGTCGATTCCGACGTGGAGACCATTCCGTGGACGAGTGGGCCGATGTGGTAGCTGCCGTCGTCGCCGCGGGTGATCGCGCCCGCGTGCTCGAGGGTGGCGAGCAGGCGTCCAGCGGTGCTGGTGGCCAACTCGACCCGCTGCGACAGGTCGACGAGGCCACCCGGCTCGCGGCCGATCTCGGCCAGCAACAGCAGTGCTCGATCCACGCTTTGAACGGTCCCCATACCGAGATCGGAGATTACCGCTGCTCGGGAATCAACTCAACCGATTCCCATGATACGGGAAGCGTTCGTCGAGGGTTCAGCGTCGAGGAAGCGCCTCTCGCCGCTGATCGCCGGGCGGAGGGTCATCGGCTCGCTTCAGATCGATGATCGCCCGATCGAGAATCGAGGCGGGGTCGTCCTCGGGGCGCAGCGACTGCTCCTCCCAGAGTCGTCCGAGGACGAAGCTGGCGAGCAACGCGAGCACGACGAGTTCACCGCCGTCGGAGACCGCCACCAGCACCGGGGTCACGCCCCCGGGGCCGGAGGCGGTCAGTTCCACGAGGGCCGAGCCACCGACCGACAGCACCGCGAAGACGACCAGGAAGCCGGTCGTCCAGCGGGCGATGAACCGGCTCGACGGCGACGCGCCGGCGAGCAGGTGCCGACCGGCCCCGAGCACCAGGCCCCCGACGATGAGAAAGAAGCCGATCTCGACGACGGCGCCGACGTCACGGCCCGCGGTCTCGGCCATCGTCGCCGCGAGCCGCTCGTGGATCATCAGCAGATCGTCGGCGAGGGCGAACGTGAAGAGTCCGGCTGCGCCGTAGAGCACCCGGTCGTGGTGGTAGCGACGGCCCAGTGACACGAACCCGGCGATGATCGCGCCGGTGATCAGATAGCCGAGGACCTCACCGAGCCCACGATCGACGGCGAGCGAGAAGGCCATCGAACTGTCGGAGGTGTCGACGAGATCCCGGGCTTCGAGCAGGTGGAGCAGGATCATGGCGCCGACGGCGGCGAGCAGCGGCTGCAACAGGGGCGAATCGACCTCGCGGCGCAACGTCCACCAGCGGGTCGGCTCCAAGGCCGCATTGACGCGTCGGTGCTTTCCCTCCATCGAACCCAACGTAGGGAGTGGCACACGAGCCTCTCAATGGGTCATTGGGACCCTTCAGCCGAGGTGCTGCATCACCCAGACGTCCAACCCGATGACGTCGGTCAACGTGGCGGTGATCTCCCAACCGGAACGCTCGTAGAGCGCGACGTTGTCGGGGTTCGTGGTCTCGAGCACCGCCGGCACCCCGCCGGCCGCAGCGGCTGCGAGCCCGGGTCCGGCCACACGGCGGGCGAGACCCTCGCCCCGCCGGGAGGGGTGGGAGGCGAGGATGCCCAGGTACCAGTGGGGATCGGTGGTCATCGCGGCGTGGACCTGATCGTCGTAGTCGTCGAGGCGAGCCATCGCGTCGACCGGGAGGTCGAGCGTCGACGCGGGGACCTCGACCGACCCGACCGGCGGATCCCACATCGCCAACGCGTCGCCGTCGTCGGTCATCCAGACCGTCTCGGTGTGGATGCGGCGGTCGAGCAGCGAGCCGGCGAACCGGACGGCGAGATCGGCGAAGTCCGGGCCACGCCCGAAGAACGCCCGAAACGCCGGGTCCTGATCGAAGGCGGCGACGACGGTGGCCACCAGTCGATCTCGGTCGACGGGGCGGGCGAGGCGGATGTCGGTCACCGGCGGAGTCTGGCCGGGGAATATCCGCCTCGCCACCGGGTTGCCATGGAAGCGATCCCCGACCAGGAGGAACCCCCATGAAGGCCACGCTCAACGGCACCGTCATCGCCGAATCCGACGACACGGTGGTCGTCGAAGGCAACCACTACTTCCCCGCCGCGGCGCTCGATCCCGCGATCCTGGGTTCCTCGGATCTCCAGACCGTCTGCGGCTGGAAGGGCACGGCGAGCTACTACGACGTGACCCTCGACGGCGAGACGTTCGCCAACGTGGTCTGGTACTACCCGACGCCGAAGGACGCGGCTGCGGAGATCACCGACCGGGTCGCCTTCGGTCGACCCGTCGTCGTCTCCGACTGAGCTCGACGCCACCGGCGAAACGGCCTCAGTTCCCGATCAACTGATCGACCGCCGCCAGGTGGTCGACCAGCTTGTGCTCGTTGAAACCGATCTGCAGCACGTCGACCGCGCCGGCGTCGATGTTGCGCTGCACGTCGACCGCGGCGGCGAAGTCCTCGTCGGGGATGGTGACGCACACCCGCTCCCAGTTGCGATCCCACAGCTCGGTCTCCGCCGCGCGATCGGCGGGCACGAGCATCGTCAGCCGACACACGGTGCGATTCGGCTCGCTCGGGTGGGGCCGCAACGAGAACAGCTCGACATGGCCGGCCTGCCACTGGACGACGGTGCCGGGCACCAGGGTGAAGGCGCCGGTACAGCCGTCGACCACCCGCCACTCGTCGCGGGGCTGCTCGTCGAGCATCCGCAGCAGGCGGTTCTTCGGGAGCCAGCCGACGAAGTGCTCGCCGTACCGCTTGTTGAGTGTCAGGTCGTTGGGGAAGTAGGGCGCGATCGAGTTCCGGTGGAGGTACTTGAGGTGGTACAGCTCCATGAAGCCGTCGGTGAGCAGCTTCCAGTTGCAGGCGAGGTCGTACTCGGTGACGGCGTGGTGGACCATGTCGGGCAGACCCAACTCGCTGAGCAGCTCGTCGAGTTCCGTGCCGAGCCACTCGCCGACCGTCTTCGGAGCGGCGTCGGGGTCGGGCGTGACCCACACCAGGCCGTGCCGTTCCTCACAGACGAGGCGCCGCAGGCCTGCCGTGCAGGGTTCGGCCGACGAGAAACGTGACCGGTCCGAGACGGCGCGCAGCGAACCGTCGAGATCGTAGGACCAGCCGTGGAAGCCGCAGGAGAAGATGCGTGCGCTCCCCGAGGCCTGTGTGACCACGGTGGCGCCTCGATGCGCACACACATTGCGCATCGCGTGCACGACGCCGTCACGATCGCGGGTGACGATCACCGGGACGCCGGCGAGATCGGCAGTCACGAACGAGCCCGGCTCGGCGATCTCCGAGGCCGCCACCGCTGGCACGGGATGCGCGGCGATCGCAGCCAGTTCGCGGCGGTGGCGCTCGAGGTCGACGTACACCTCGACACCGAGCTGATCGGCCGGACGGTCGGCCGGCGGCGCGCCAGCCCGCGCCAAGGCGAGGAGTTCGTCGCCGATCGCCAGGTCCATCTCGATTCGCATGGTGGTAGAGTTTTCGACCAATGGTCGAAAAAGTCAAGACGGGCGAGCGAGACGCACACGGGAGGGTCGACCGAGCCGACCGCATGAGCACCCGACGGGCGCTCAAACGTGAGGCGATCCTCGACGCGACCGCCGCTCAGCTGGCCGAGGGTGGCCTGGCGACGACGACCCTCGACCGCGTCGGCGAACGGGTCGGGCTGTCCAAAGCGGCGCTCTACTACTACGTCGACAGCCGCGACGATCTCCTCGCACTCCTGCTCGACCGGCTCCTCGCCGGCATGCGGGCCGACGCGGATGCGAGAGCCGGTGACGACGCCGCACCAATCGACCGGCTCCGGGCGTTCCTCCGAGCCCACACCGAACAGGCCACTCTACTGCCGGAGGGTCAGTTGGTGGTGAGCAACGTCGACGCGTTGGCGGCGGCCCCCGAGACCGCGGCGGCGCTCCACGCCCACGAACTCGTCGCACGCGGCTTCGTCGAAGACGCGATCATCGCCGGCGAACTCCGTGCGATCGACCCACTGATCGCCACCACCGTGCTCTTCGGGGCGTGCAACACCCTCTGCCGGGCCTTTGACCCCGCCGGGCCGCGGGCGCTGGACGACATGATCGACGCCACCCTGGATCTGACCCTGGGGGCGTGGGCGGCCTAGCGTCGAGACATGCAGTACACCCGCCTCGGCCGCTCCGGACTCGACGTCTCCCGGGTCTGTCTCGGCTGTATGGGGTTCGGCGAGGCGAACGGCGGCCCGCACGACTGGGCGGTCGGCGAGGAGGAGAGCCGGGCGATCATCGGCCAGGCGCTCGAGCTGGGCGTGAACTTCTTCGACACCGCGAACGCCTACTCGGCCGGATCGAGCGAGGAGATCGTCGGCCGCGCCCTGCGCGACATGGCCGACCGCGACGAGGTCGTCATCGCCACCAAGGTGTTCTTCCCGATGCGGGGCGACACCGGCGGCCGTAACAGCATCGGGCTCTCCCGCAAGGCGATCATGCAGGAACTCGAACACAGCCTGCGGCGGCTCGGAACCGACTACATCGACCTGTACCAGATCCACCGCTGGGACCGCCGAACGCCCATCGAGGAGACGATGGCGGCGCTCGACGACGCCGTGACGTCGGGCAAGGTCCGCTACCTCGGGGCCTCGTCGATGTGGGCGTGGCAGTTCAGCAAGGCCCAGTACACCGCCGAGCTCGCCGGATCCACGAAGTTCGTCTCGATGCAGAACCACTATTCGCTGCTGATGCGAGAAGAGGAACGCGAGATGTTGCCGCTGTGCGCCGATCAGGGCGTCGGCACGATCCCGTGGAGCCCGCTGGCGCGCGGCCTACTCACCCGACCGTGGGGCACCGAGACGGCCCGGCGCTCGGCCGACGCCTTGATCGAACGCCGCTTCGACGAGGCACGGGACCGGCCCGTCGTCGAGCGGGTCGCCGAGGTCGCCGCGGCCAGGGGCGTGCCGATGGCGCAGGTCGCGCTGGCCTGGGTGCTGAGCAACCCCGTCGTGGCGGCGCCGATCGCCGGCGCGACCAAGGCACACCACATCGACGACGCCGTGGCCGCCGTCGAGCTCGACCTCACCGATGAGGAGAAGGCGCTGCTCGAGGCGCCCTACACCCCCCGCGACAACATGTTCTGAGGAGCCCCCACGATGGCCGAGTACCTCGCAGCCGAGGTCCCGTGGAAGACCGATTCGATCCTGCCCGAACCGCCGAGTGGCGCCGTGCCCGTGTTGCACGACCGGGAGTACCGCGTGCAGTCGTTCCTCCTGGAGAACGGCAACCTGTTGATCCACGGTGCGCTCAGAGACCAGAAACCACCCGGGCTCTACATCCCCGGCGACCCAGCCCCGCTCACCATGCACCACATGCAGGTCGGCCTCGAGATCGAACTCCCCGAGCGCATCATCGTCGCCGTGCACACCGATCTGGTCACCTACCCGCACGGCAGCTGCCCCTCGATCGAATCCCACTACGAGCACCTGGTCGGACTCTCGATCGCCCGGGGATTCACCCACAAGGTCCGGGAACTGTTCGGCGGCCCGCGGGGCTGCAGCCACACGACCGCCCTCCTGCAGGCGATGGCCCCGATCGCGATGCAGAGCAGCAAGAGCATCGAGTGCGTCGAAGCCGAGCGGGCCGGCGAGCCGAATCCGATCATCGTGCGGCCGCCGAACGAGAGCTGGAAGGTCCTCACCAACACGTGCCACGTCTGGGCCGAGGACGGCCCACGCCGTGGGGAGGTCGAACGGGGTGGAGTTCAGACGATCCCGGTCGACGTCCGGCTCGGGCAGCTGGGACGATCGCCCCGGGCCTGACCGTCAGGCCGGACCACCATCGCCGACACTGGCCTGGTTGACCAGGACGTCGACGATCGGCATCCAGGCATCGACGTCACCGCCGGCCTCGAGACAGCGGCTCAGGTCCTTCACCGGCATGCCCTCGAGCATGATCCGTTCGGGGGGCATCGGGAACGACTCCGAGACGAAGCTCCGGCCGGTGGAGCGGTTGAGGAACTCCATGAAGACGTCGAGGTCCATCCCCTGCTTGGCCGCCATCTCCCGGACCTCCATCAACAGGGCCCACGTCCCGATGACGACTGCGTTGTTGCCGAGCTTCATGACCTGACCGCTGCCGACGGGTCCGCAGTGGGCGATGTTCCCCATCGGCTCCAGCACGGGGCGGACGCGCTCGACCTCGGCCTCATCCCCACCGATCATCAAGGTCAGCGTGCCCGCCTTGGCGCCGGCCGGCATCCCGCTGACGGGACAGTCGAGCACGACGATGCCCGTCTCGGCCGCCTCGGCGGCCAGGGCCTTGCAGTACTCGGGCGACACGGTGCTCATCACGATGACCGACGAGCCGGGTCGCAGTGATGCCAGCGCCCCGTTCGGCCCGCGGAGGATGGCATCGTTCTGCGCTTCGTCCCAGACGACGGTCATGAGAACATCCGCCTCCGCCGCCACCGACGCAGGATCGGCGTTTTCGACGAGACCGGCCTCAGCGAGCCGCTCGATCGGCGCTCGGCTTCGGTTCGCGCAGCCGTGAACCTCCACGCCTGCAGCGAGGAGGTTCGCCGCCATCGGCTCCCCCATCGCACCCAACCCGATGAACCCGACCGTCGTCATGGGCGGCACCGTAGCCCTCCGCTCGGTGGCACCGCCGACGACGGGCGGACGCTCGCCGCCGCGGCCCGGCGGCATGGGCTCACGGACGCAGACGAGCCTCCGTCGTCGCGATCAGGTATCGCAGCGCGTCCGCCGGATCGAATCGATCACCATCGAGTTGCCACTGATACGCGATCCCCTGGAGTGCGGCCACGATCAACGCACCCTCTCGGCGGGGGTTCGTCCCCGCAGCGATCGAGCCATCCCGCTTCCCTCGCCTGACGGCGGTCTCGAACACCGTGCGCATCGACTCGTGGTAGTCGGCGAAGCGACGGCGCAGCATCGGGTCGCTGCCCGCCTCGAACATGAGCGCGTGCAGGACCATCAGACCGGCCCGGTCGCTCTCGGTCTTGGCTCGCGACGCCTCGAGCAGGCGGATGACCTCGGCCCGCCCTGGTTCGGTTTCGCTCGCCGGACCTGCTTCGCGCCGACTCCACGTCGCCAGGATGCGATCGATGAGCGCCTCGATCAGACCTTCCTTGTTCCCGAAGCGGGCCGTGACGAGCCCGCGGCTGTAGCCCGCCCGCTCTCCGATCGTGGCGAACGTCAGGGAGTCGAGACCACCCTCGACGATCAGATCCGATGCCGCGGTGAGGAGCGCGTTCGTCGACCGTTCGGTTCGCTCTTGCTGTCTCGTGCGGTGCGGCCCGCCCGATTCGCTCATCGACCGGACCCTACGAGACCGCTTGTCGATCGACAACAAACCGTCCGCCCGCCTACCGTCGCCCCATGTTCGGCATGACCAACGAGCAGGTGCTGGCGTTCAACCGCGATGTGATCGACACGTTCCGCAGCAACGGCGGAGCGATCCCCGACGGGCCGCTGCAGGGAAACCCGACCCTTCTCCTGACGATGACCGGCGCCAGGTCGGGCCGACGGCTCACCACACCGCTGTCCTATGCCGTCGATGACGACCACGCGCTGATCGTGATGGCCTCGGCCGGCGGCAGCCCGACACTCCCGGCGTGGGCCCACAACATCCGAGCCGAACCGGCGGTCACCGTCGAAGTACACGACCAGGTCTACGACGCGGTCGCACAGGAGGCCGGCGGGGAGGACCGCCAGCGGGTTCTGGCCCGAATGATCGACACGCTCCCCCGCTTCGCCGAGTACGAATCGGCGGTCGAGCGGGTCATCCCGCTGTTCCGGCTCGTCCGGGCCGAAGAGCGGGCGCCGCGCGCGGGTGACGCAGGCTGACAGGCCGGGCCGACCGGTGCGAGAGTGACGGCATGGTCAAGATCGGCATCGTCACCGGCAACGCCACCGCCGAGTCGCTCGCGCTCGTCACCGACGCCGAGCGACTGGGCGTCGACTCGGTGTGGATCCCCGAGGCGTGGATGTTCGACGGACTCACCCCGGCCGCGTTTCTCGCGGGACGGACCGAGACGATGCGTATCGGCACCGCATGTGTCCAACTCGGCTCCCGCTCGCCAGCGTTGCTCGCCATGTCGGCGCTGTCGCTGCAAGCGATGTCGGGCGGTCGATTCATCCTCGGGATGGGGTCGAGCGGCCCCCAGGTCATGGAGGGTTGGCACGGCGTCCGCTTCGACAAGCCGGTGACCCGCACCCGAGAGACGATCGAGATCATCCGACAGATCGCGTCGGGCGAGCGGGTCGCCTACGACGGCACCACCTACACCCTGCCGCTCCCCGATTCCCAGGGGAAGTCGATGCGCTCGCCGGTCGCGATGTGGCCGATCCCGATGTACGTGGCGTCGATGGGACCCGCCAATCTCCGGCTCACCGGCGCGCTCGCAGACGGGTGGATCGGCACCGCGTTCGTCGCCGAGCACGCCGACGTGTACCTCGACCCGATCCGGACCGCGGCCGAGGAGGCCGGACGGTCCATCGGCGACGTCGAGATCACCGTCGCGGCCGGACTCGAGTTCACCGACGACATCGAAGCGGCCGGCCGCCGCCACGCGGCCGGCTACGCATTCACGATCGGCGCGATGGGCTCGTCGTCGACCAACTTCTACAACCAGGCCTACACCCGCATGGGATTCGGCGATGCCGTCGAGGAGGTCCAGCGTCTCTGGGCGGCTGGCGACCGCGATGCAGCGGGCGCGGCCGTCCCGATCGAGATCGGACTGCACACCAACCTCGTCGGCGACGACGCGTACGTGGCGGGCCGTCTGCGCGCCTATCGGGCCGCAGGGGTCGACACGATCCGGGTGGGCGTCGACCTGAACGCCGAGACTCTCGACGACCTCGGCCGGCTCATGGATCTCGTCGCCGCGGTCAACGCCGAGTGACTCAGCCCGCCATCAGCTCGGCAGCGCCGAACGCCACCCCGAAGCGCACGCACCAGATCACCACCGTCGTGTAGCGATCGAGGTCGACGTCGGCGGGGATCTCGTAGTTCTGCGGACCGATGTTGCCCTTCAGGTCGCCGAGATCGACAAAATCGTCGTCGAACTCGCCGGCGGGCGCATCGGGCGCCGCGGTCGACAGGTAGACGTTGAGGTCCGGGCCGTTGTCGGTCGCGAAGTCCTCGAACCGAAGGAACCGCTGCCCGGTGCCGTCGCCCAGCACCTCGGCGATCCCCTCGGCCGGGTGGGATCGGTCGATGAAGGTGCCGGCCGCCTCGACCACGATCTCGGGGGCGTCCATCGGCGCGCCCTCGTCGGCCTCGACCTCCACCGGCGTGCCGGCGTCGGCCATGAAGTCGTTCATCTCGGCGGCCTCCTCGTCGGTCATCGCATCGGAGGGCAGACCGGACGCGCCGGCACCGGAGGCGAAGACCGGAACGTCCTCGTTGACCTCGTCGTCGATGAAGGCGGTGTGGATGCCGAACACGCCGAAGGCGAGGTAGCCCAGGACGACGAGACCGGCGACGCCAGCGCCGTACATCCAGCGCGGGATGCGGGAGAGACCGGAAGGGGATTCGGTGTTGCTCATGGGACGGGAACTCGCCGTCTCCGGGGAATGTTCCCGATCCGACATCTGGATCTTCCGGGAACCGACGCAGCCCGACAGGCGTCTGAGGTCCATGCAGCCCCGCATCATCATCGCCGCCGTCCTCGCCTCCGCTCTGCTTGCGGGCGGATGCGCCTCCGATCCCGATCCGGCTGACGCGACCTCCACGATCGAGGTCGAGGGTCGCCATGTCCTCAGCGGTCGAGTCGTCATCCGCGACCTCGACGATCGCCGGGAACTGCCGACCGGCGCCCGCGTCCTGATCCGGCTCGACGACGTGTCCCTCGCCGATGCCGCCAGCGTCATGGTCGCCGAGGCGACCTCCACCTCGCTCACGCTGCCGCTCACCTACGAACTGCGGTGGGACACCGAGCTCGACACGAGCCGCGCCTACAGCGTCTCGGCGGAAGTGGTGAGCGCCGAGGGCGAACTGCTCTTCGTGAGCGACACGGTGCACCCGTACGAACCCGGCGACGAGGACATCACCGTCGAACTCGTCGCCGTGTGAGCGGATCGGAGCGGATGGGTCGACCGACCCGATCGGCGCGTCGAAGGTCACCATGACGGCCGCCGCCCTGCAGCACCCGCTCGCCGCTGCCGACCCTGAACGGTGTTCCGACACCTCGACGAGCAGGCGAGACGATGACCCACCGATCTGGCGTGAAGCGACGGCACTGGATCGTCGTCGCGCTCGTCGCGGCGTTCGGCGTCGCGGCGGACGCCGACGGAGCGCGTCCCTCGTCGGCGGCGACGGCCGATGACTTCGTCATCACCGTGCGGACCGACAATCCCGGCGCGACCGCGGACGACGTCTTCCGGTTCGCGGCGATCGGCGGCGACTACACCATCGACTGCAACGGCGACGGCACGCCCGAGGGCACCGGCGTCAGCGGCCACTTCGACTGCGACTACAGCGGGCTCGGCGGCCCCGGCACCTACACGGTCGTGGTCGAGGACAACGTCGGCGACGGCACGGGCCTCCAGGCGGTCCGATTCCACGACGGCGGCGACGAGGAGAAGCTGCTGAGCGTCGAGAACTGGGGCACCTTCGCGTGGTCGTCGTTCGCCCAGATGTTCCAGAACGCCTCCAACGTGACCTTCAACACGAGCCAGGTACCCGACACGAGTGGCGTGACCGACATGTCGTCGATGTTCTACAACGCGACCGCCGCCGACCCGGACGTCTCCGGGTGGAACACCACCGGCGTCACCAACCTGGCCAACACCTTCCGCAACTCCGGTGCCGATCCCGACGTCTCGGGCTGGAATACCACCAACGTCACCAGCCTCTACGCCACCTTCATGGACGCAACCAACGCGGACCCCGACGTGAGCGGCTGGAGCACCGCCAACGTCATCAATCTGAGCCACACCTTCCGCCGCATGAACGCCGACCCCGACGTGAGCGGCTGGAACACCGACAAGGTCACCAGCCTCTACGCGACCTTCATGGACAACCCGGTCGCCGACCCCGACGTCTCCGGCTGGAACACGACCAGCGTCACCAGCATGGCGTTCCTCTTCTACAACGCGACCGCCGCCCAGCCCGACGTCTCCGGCTGGAACACCACCAACGTCACCAACCTGGGTCACACGTTCCGCAACGCGGCCCTGGCCGACCCCGACGTCAGCGGGTGGAACACCACCAAGGTCACCAGCCTCTACGGCACCTTCATGGACGCCACCAACGCCGACCCCGACGTCAGCGGCTGGGACACCACCAACGTCCTCTATCTCAGCCACACCTTCCGCCGCATGAACGCCGACCCCGACGTCAGCGGCTGGAACACCACCAACGTCACCAGCCTCTACGCCACCTTCATGGACAACCCCAACGCGGACCCCGACGTGTCGGGCTGGAACACCACCAACGTCACCAACATGAGCCACACGTTCCGGCGCATGAACGCCGACCCCGACGTCTCGGGCTGGAACACCACCAACGTCACCAGCCTCGTGGCGACCTTCATGGACAACCCCGTCGCCGACCCCGACGTCTCGGGCTGGGACACCACCAACGTCACCAACCTCTCGTACCTCTTCTACAACGCGACCGCCGCCCAACCCGACGTCTCGGTCTGGAACACCACCAACGTCACCAGCCTCGCCAACACCTTCCGAAACGCAGACCTGGCCGACCCCGACGTCAGCGGCTGGAACACCGCCAACGTCACCAGCCTGTACGCCACCTTCATGGACGCCACCAACGCCGACCCCGACGTCTCGGGCTGGAACACCGCCAACGTCACCAACCTCGCCCACACCTTCCGGCGCATGAACGCCGACCCCGACGTCTCGGGCTGGAACACGGCCGACGTCACCAGCCTCCGGGCCACCTTCATGGACAACCCCAACGCCGACCCGGACGTTAGCGGCTGGGTGACCGACGAGGTCACCGACCTGGCCTACCTCTTCTACCGGGCGTCGAGCGCCGACCCCGACGTCAGCGGCTGGAACACCGCCAACGTCACCGACCTCGCCCACACCTTCCGTGCCAGCCCGGCCGACCCCGACGTCTCGGGGTGGGACACCGGCAAGGTCACCAGTCTCTACGCCACCTTCATGGACACGCCGAACGCGAACCCGGACGTGAGCGGATGGACCACGACGAACGTCACCAACATGGCATATCTCTTCTTTCGTTCACCCAACGCCACCCCCGAGGTCGGCACGTGGGACACCGGCAAGGTCACGAACCTCGCCCACACCTTCCGCAGCACCCCTGCGAACCCGGACGTGTCGGGGTGGGATACGTCGAGCGTGACCAACCTCTACGCCACGTTCATGGACGCCACCAACGCCGACCCCGACGTCTCCGGGTGGAACACCACCAACGTCACCAACATGAGCCACACCTTCCGCCGGATATCCGCCGACCCGGACGTGAGCGGTTGGGACACCGGCAACGTCACCAGCCTCGTGGCGACCTTCATGGACAACCCCGTCGCCGACCCCGACGTCTCGGACTGGGACACGAGCGCCGTCACCACCCTGTCGCATCTCTTCTACCGCGCCACCGCCGCCGACCCCGACGTGAGCGGCTGGGACACCGCCAACGTCACCACGATGGCTCGGACGTTCTACGCAGCGACCAACGCCACACCCGACGTCGCCGACTGGAACACGAGCAAGGTCACCAACATGGTCGGGACCTTCCAGCAGGCGACGTTGGCCGACCCCGACGTCACCGACTGGGACACCGGCAACGTGACCAACATGTGGGCACTGTTCTACGGCGCCCGATCCTTCGACCGGGATCTGTCGGGATGGGACTTCGGCGGGGTCACCAACGTGCAGTACCTCGCCTCGTACTCCGGCCTCTCCGAGTCGAACTACGCGGCCCTGCTCACACGGCTCGGCACGGCCGGCCTTCCGAGCGGGCTGACGATGAACAGCCGGGACCTGACCTACTCCTGCGACGGCAGCGCCGCACGGCAGATCCTCATCGACCGCGACGGCTGGAACATCACCGGCGACACATCGTCGTGTGCAGCGGGCGACCTCGAGTTGGCGGCGGTGACCGACACCGGCGTGTCGAACGCCGACGACATCACCAAGGCCACGACCTTGACGTTCGCCCTGTGGTGCACCGAGGTGGGAGGCGACGTGCGGCTCTCGGTCCTCGACGGGGGCGTCCGCCGGACCGTCGCCACCGCACCCTGCGACGCCGCCGGCGCGCTGACGATCGACGTCGCAGCATCCGCGCTCGACGACCCGGGCGGCGACGGTGAGGGGGTCTGGGACCTCGTGTACACCGAGGTCGATGCCTTCGGCGGCGAGTCGGCTGCGTCGGCGACGCTCGAGGTCACGGTCGACTTCACCCCGCCCGCCGACGACTGGGCGTGGCTCAGCCGGCTTCCCGATGTCATCACCGATCCGGATCAGGAGCTGGTCGGTGGTTGCCCACCCGACGCCCAGGGGATCGCGGTGCTCGAGACCGCGCCGGCGGGAGGCCTCGGGCCGTTCCCGGCGACGGCCCCGCTGTCGGGACGCGGCACCTTCTCTCTCGCCGACATCGACTGGAACGACGGCAGCTACGACCTCGTGGTCAGCTGCTGGGACCTCGCCGGCAACGGGCCCGGCGCCACGACCCTCACGGGAACCGTCGTCGTCGACCTCCCCGACTGACCCCTGCGCTCACTCGTCGGGCGCCAGGCTCGGGGGAAGACTGAGCTTGCTCAGCCGGGCACCATCGACCACGACGACCTGACCCGACACGAAGCGGGCGTCGTCGCCGGCGAGGAACGCCGCGACGGCGGCGACGTCCGCCGGATCACCGACGTGCCCCACCGGGTGCAGGCGACCCAACTCGGCGACGGCCTGATCGCGATCGGGCAGTCGGTCGATGTAGTCCCGGTTGAGCGCCGTGTCGATCCATCCCGGGGCGATCGCGTTGCACCGAACACCCAGCGGCCCGAGGTCGACCGCCATCGCCGCGGTGAGCCCGTGCACCCCGCCCTTCGAGGCCGAGTAGGCGGTGTGGAGGGGATTGGCTCCGATGCCCTCGATCGAACCGATGTTGACCACCGCACCGCCACCATTCGCCGTCAGTCGCGACAGCAGTGCCTTGGTCATCAGCCACGGACCGCGGAGGTTGACCGCCATGGCCGTGTCCCACTGCTCGACGGTCTGTTCGGCGATCGATGCCTCGAACATGATCCCGGCGTTGTTGATCAGCGCAGCCACGGAGTCGCCGCAGGCCTCGGCCAGCGCGTCGGCAGACGCCTCGGAGGTGACGTCGAGGTGGACCCACCGCTGGTTGTCGCCCAGATCACCCGGATCACGCAGGTCGCCGACGACGACGTCGGCGCCGTCGGCCGCGAACCGGTCGGCGATCGCACGACCGATGCCCTGGGCGGCGCCGGTGACGACGACGGTCTCGTCGGTGAGGGTCACACGTCCTCCGTGATCACTGGGCGGTGTAGCCGCCATCGAGGCTGAGGTTGGCGCCGTGGATGTGCCGGGCGGCGTCCGAGCACAAGAACAGGGCGAGATCGGCGACCTCCGACGGTTCCGGGATCCGCCCCTCGGGGATCGAGGCGGCGTTGCGGGCGAAGACCTCGCCGGCCGTCGTGCCCTCCGGGTGTTCGGACACGAGCATCGGGGTGTCGACCGAGCCGGGACAGATCGCATTGATGCGGATGCCCTCGGCCGCGTGGTCGAGCGCCATCGCCCGGGTGAGGTTGGTGACCGCCCCCTTCGACGCGCAGTAGGCGGCGAGGCCGGCCGAGCCGACGAGCCCACACGTGGACGAGACGTTGACGATCACGCCCCCGCCCCGCCGCCGCATGGCCGGCACCGCAGCCCGCGACAGGAAGAACGTGCCGTCGACGTTGATCGACATGACCCGATGCCAGTCGGCGTCGGAGGTTCCCTCGGCGTCGGCCCGATGGATCACCCCGGCCGCGTTGACGACGATGTCGAGCCCACCGAACTCGGCGACGGTGCGGTCGACCAACGCCTGGGCCTGCCCGGAGTCGGCGACGTCGCCCATCGCGGCGACGGCGGCACCGCCGGTCGAGCGGATGGCGTCGACGACCGCGTCGGTGCGGTCGGCGTCGCGACCGCCGACGACCACCGACGCGCCGGACGCAGCGAACAGCGCGCAGATGGCGGTCCCCATCCCCGAGGACCCACCCGAGACGAGCGCGACCCTGCCTTCCAGATCGACGGCGATTCCACCCATGGTCACTCCTCGATTCCAGCCTGCCACCGACGCCATCGGGCGTTCATCCGCACACCCCACCGGTTGAAGGGGTCGGGAAAGTTGCGGCTCGGCGCATCGCCGGAGGTCAGCAGGTCCATCAGCGGGTCGGTCTCCCCCATCATGTGTTCGGCGAGGAACTTGCCCGACACCGTGCCCTTGGCCATCCCCGTCCCCTGGTACACCATCGTCGCGAAGACGCCGTCCGCCACGCGGCCACAGACCCCCGCGCCGTTGCGGCTGAGGCTGAGCGCGCCGCCCCACGAGTACTCGAACTCGACATCGGGCAGCATCGGGTAGCGGTTGCGGAAGCTCTTCTCGTGCACGCGCTTCACCGATTCGAGCCCTGCGCGGATGTCGCTCGTGCGGCTGAACGTGTACTGGTTGCGGATCAGGATGCGGCGGTCGGGTCGCCGACGAACCGTCGTGCCCGCCGGGTGGGCGGGGATGATCGCATAGTTGTCGTCGCCGCCCAGCGCCTCGACCTCGTCATCGGTCAGCGGGCGGGTCATGGAGCCCCACGTGATCAGCGGCAGCAGCCGCTTCCGGAAGAAGCCGAAGCCCTCGCCGAACCCGTTGGCGGCCAGCACGAGCGACGGTGCGGTGACGCTGCCCCGTTCGGTGCGAACGGTGTGGGGTGGACCCAGATCGAAGTCCGTCACCATCGAGTTCTCGAACACCCGCACGTTCTCGGGCATGGTGCGGGCGAGCCCGATCACCAGTTCGGCGGGGTTGACCAGGACACTGTGCGGCGCATGGAGGCCCAGCGTGTAGAAGTCGGTGCCGAAGCGCCGGGCGCACTCGGCGGCGTCGTAGAGGTGGTAGTCCTCCTCGACCGCGTCGAGCGAAGCGGCGAACCCCATCAGGGTCTTCGCCCCCTTCGAGGAGGCGGCCGCGTGGATCTTGCCCTCTCGACGCCAATCGCACTCGATGCCTTCGCGATGCACGATCTCGTCGAGCCAGTCGACGCCGGCGCGGTTGAGTGCGATCTGCCGTTTGGCGTTGTCGGTGTCGTCGGCGAAGCCCTTGGCCCGGATGTTGTGGGCGTGGTCGATGATGAACCCCGAGCACCGGCCGGCGGCGTTGTTGCCGAGCCGGTCGGCCTCGAGCACGACGATCGCTGCGTCGGGGTCGAGCTCGGCCAGCCGTCGGGCGACGGCGAGCCCGCCGTATCCGGCGCCGATCACCACATGATCGACGACGAGGTCGCCGGTCAGCACCGTCGGCTCGGGCTGGGGTCCGAGGATCTCCAACCACCCGTTGCGGCGGTCATAGTCGGGGAGGATCGAAACAGATGGCATGAGCGGTCTCGGGTGGGCCGGGTCAGCGTCGCCGTGCGCTGGTCATGAGAGATCGAGCCAGATCGTCTTGGTCTCGGTGTACTGCTCGTGAGCGTGCACCCCGTTGTCGCGGCCACCGAAGCCCGAGAGCCCGTAGCCACCGAAGGGTGTGGTCATGTCGCCCTCGGAGTAGCAGTTGACCGACACGGTCCCGGCCCGCAGCATGCGGCTCGCCAGGTGGGCACTGCGGACGTTCGCGGTGAACACCGAGGCGTGCAGGCCGTACGGGGTGTCGTTGGCCATGGCGATGCCCTCGTCGGCGTGGGCGAAGGTCGAGACCGACAACACCGGGCCGAACACCTCGTCGCGAGCGATCGTCATCTCCGGGGTGACGTCGGTGAAGATCGTCGGCTCGACGAACCAGCCACCGGAGTCCTGACGGGTCCGGCCGCCGCCGCAGCGCACGGTGGCGCCCTCGCCCTTCGCACCGTCGATGGCGGAGAGGATCTTGTCGAGGTGCGCCGGCTCGATGATCGCGCCCATGCGGGTCTCAGGGTCGAGGGGATCGCCGAGCACCCACTCGTGCATCGCCTCGTCGATCCGAGCCAACACGTCGTCGGCGATCGACTCGTGCACCAGCAGCCGGGAGTTCGAGGAGCAGTTCTGGCCCGCGTTCCAGAAGATCGACTCGCACGCGTTGGCGGCGACCTTGTCGAGATCCTCGGCGTCGCCCATCACGACCATCGGGGACTTGCCACCGCACTCGAGCAGGACGCGCTTGAGATTCGAGTCGGCCGAGTAGCGCAGGAACATGCTCCCGACCTCGGTCGAACCGGTGAAGCCCACACAGTCGACCGACGGGTGCAGCCCGAGTGCGGCTCCGGCGGTCTCTCCGAACCCCGCGACGACGTTGATCACGCCGTCGGGCAGACCGGCCTCGGTGGCGAGCTCGGCGATCCGGATGGTCGACATCGAGGTCTGTTCGGCCGGCTTCAGCACCATGGTGTTGCCGGCGGCGAGCGCGGGACCGATCTTCCAGGCCGCCATCATCAGCGGGTAGTTCCAGGGCAGCACCGCGCCCACGACCCCGATGGGCTCGCGCACCACCGTCGACACGACCCCGGGGCCCGACGGGGTGGCCAAGTCGTACACCTTGTCGGCGAGCTCGGCGTGCCACATCAGGCACGCGACGGTCTCGGGCAGGTCGATCGTCGACGTGTCGAAGATCGGCTTTCCGGCCTCGAGGGTCTCGATCACGGCCAGTTCGTCGGCGTGGGCCTCGATCAACAACGCGAACCGCTTGAGCAGGTTGCGCCGATCCGCAGGCGCCATCCGGCCCCAGGGGCCGTTGTCGAAGGCGTCGCGGGCGGCGGCCACGGCGCGGTCGACGTCCTCCTGGGCGCCTTGGGCGACCTGGGCCAACTCCTGGCCGGTCGCGGGGTTGGCGGTGGCGAAGGTCTCACCGCTCGCCGACTCGACCGATCGCCCGCCGATCATCAGACGGGTGGGCGGGGTGACGGATGCGGCGAGCGCCGCCGGATCGAAGGTGAGGCTCATCGGTTCCCCTTTGCTCGGCTCACACCCGAGGTGTGGGTCATCTGGACGAGCCAGTCGCGCTCGTCATCCCATTCCCGGAACACGAGCGTGTCCCGGTTCGTGCCGTTGACCGGCAGGGTCGAGAGGGCGGTCTGCAGTGCGACCCGTCCCTGCCGCGTCATCGGCATGACCGGCCGGCGGCACGGGCCGACCCGGCGGCCGACCATGGTCGTCGCCGTCTTGACCGCCGAGTTGTACTCGGCATCGACACTGTTCTCCCAGAAGAACATGTTGGCCGGCAGCATCTTCGCCCAGAGCTCGAGCGCCCCTGCATGATCGCCGGCCTGGATGAGATCCCAGAGCTGCACGCACTCGTGGGGCATGACGTTGGCGGCGCCCCAGATCCAGCCCGCCGAACCGGCCATCGCCGCGAACGGGGCGAGCGGGTCGGCCCCGGCGAGTACGTGACCACCGATCCCGATCAGCTTCTGGAGGCGGACGAGATCACCGGTGGAGTCCTTGATGTACTCGATGTTCTCCATCGCCATCAGCTGGCGGTAGAGGTCGGGATGGATGTCGAAGCCGCTGTTGACGGGAATGTTGTAGAGCACGATCGGGATGTCGATCGCCTGCGCCAACTTCTCGTAGTGGAACAGCACGCCCCGTTCGAACGGACCCTCGAAGTACGGCGGCAGCACCATGGCCGCAGCGGCCCCCTGGTCGGCGGCTCGGCGGGTGCGTTCGATCGCGTCGGTCGTCGTGATGGCCGACGTCTGGGCGATCACAGGGATGCGGCCGGCGACGATCTCGCAGCCGAGGCCGATGATGCGGTCCTTCTCGTCGTCGGACAAGAACGCGAACTCGCCGGTGCCCGCACACAGCACGAGCCCGTGGACGCCGGCGTCGATCAGGCTCTCGATGTGGTCACGCAGGCGGCCCTCGTCGAGGTGTTCCCCCGAGTCGTCGAACGGCGAGCACATCGCCGCGCACACACCGTGCAGTAGTGGCCGGACGGCCTCGTCGGTCATGGCCCCTACTCCAGACTCTCGGGGATCTCTCGGACCCGGCGTTCGATGAAGTCGCGGAGGGCTTCGTCGACGTCGTCGGGCAGCGCGGGCTCGACATAGTCGGCCAGCATCTGCTGCGCCTTCTTCGTGCCCCGCGCTTCGGTGTCGTCGCCTCCGGCTGCGAGCCACTGCTCGTAGCCGTCGCTGTCCATCAGCTCCGGCATGGCGAAGGCTGACTCGAAGTTGGCGAGGGTGTGGGCGGTGCCGAGGAAGTGGCCACCCGGCTCGACCTCGTCCATCGCCGCGAGGGCGTCGTCGAGTTCATCGAACTTGATGCCCTCGACGAAGCGCCGGAACAGCTCGGCCTGCTCGCCGTCGATCACGGCCTTGGCGTAGCTCTGACACAGCGCCGACTCCATGTAGCCCGTGGTCGACAGCACGAAGTTCGCGCCGGCGAGCGCCACACCGAACATGTTTCGAGCCGCTTCGTAGCCGGCCTGGGCGTCGAAGGCCTTCGAGGCCGTGCACATGCCCGAGCAGCGCCACGGCAGGCCGTAGCGACGAGCGAGCTGACCGACCAGCAGGTTCATGTGGTCGATGTCGGGGGTGCCGGCCATCGGGGCCCCGGACTTCATCGACACGGTGGCGAGCCACTGGCCATACACCGCTGGCGCGCCCGGACGGACGATCTGGCTGAACGCCACACCGGCGAGCGCCTCGGCGTTGATCTGTACGACCGAGCCGATCGTCGACGCCGGGGTCGATGCGCCACCGAGGACGAACGGTGAGAACAACATCGCCTGGTTGGCGCCGCTGTAGACCTTGACCGCATCGAGCATGGTGGCGTCCCACACCAGCGGCGAGTTGCCGTTGGCGAGGCATGTCATCACCGTGTTCTGGTCGACGAAGTCCTCGCCGAACAGCATCCTGGCCATCGCGAGCGAGTCCTCGGCCCGCTCGCGACTGGTGACCGCACCCATGAAGGGCTTCGTCGAGTGCTTCATCAACGAGTAGGTCATGTGCAGGTGCCGATGCGGCACCGCGATGTCCATCGGTTCGCAGAGCACGCCGCCGGCCATCTGCATGGCCGGGGTCATCTGGGCGATCTTGGCGAAGTTGTGGAAGTCATCGAGGGTGGCGTTGCGCCGGTTGCCCTCGAGATCACGGACGAACGGGGCGCCGTAGGCCGGCGTGAAGATGCTCTTGCGGCCGCCGAGGGTGACGGTGCGGGCAGGGTCGCGCCCGACCATCGTGTACTCGCTCGGTGCGGTGGCGATCAGCTCCATCAGGAACGCACGATCGATGCGGAGGCGATGGCCGTCGATCGACACGCCGCCCCCGGCTCCCGCCTGGCGCCACAGCTCGACCGACTCGTCGTCGCGGAACTCGATGCCGGTGGTCTCGAGCAGGGTCATCGTGCGGTCGTGGACGATGTCGACCTGCTCCGGCAGGAGCGCATCCAGGTACGGGATGCCGCGCTCCATCTCGGGCAGGAACCGCTGGGTGAAGGCGGTGCGGGCGTCCCGGCGGGCGCCGCGGCCCCGGCGGCCGCTGCGGACCGGCGTGTCGGTCATGCCGGTACCCCCGGGTCGAGCGTGGTGGTCAGGTGGGCGCGAAGGGCGTCGATCGCATCGTCGGTCCCAGCGTCGACGGCGGCGCGCAAGACGAAGGCGACGGGCGGGAGCGGTCGACCACCGAGGCCGCCGTAGGGCCGCATCTCCGCGGTCACGTGGGGGGTGTTGAGCACCGCGACGCCCACACCGGCCGCGACCGCGGCCTGCACGCCCTGGATCGACGGACACTCCATGACGGTGCGCCATGCGGTGCCCGCATCGGCCATCGCCGACGCGAACCACGGCTCGTACAGACAGTCGGGTCCGAACGAGATCAGCGGAACCTCGTCGACCGAGTCGAAGTCGGCGCCGTCCGCCTGCACGACCATGAGTTCGTCGCGTCGCCACACCTCGTCGTCGCCGCGCAGCGCATCGTCGGTGTCGAGGACCTGGATGAGGGCCACGTCGACCTCACCGTCGTCGAGCCATCGGCTGACGACCGCAGAGTCCCGGACGCGGATCTCGAGCGCCACCTCGGGATGGGTGCGACGGAAGCGACTGGCGACCTCGGCGAGTTGGGTGGCCGCGACCTCCTCGTTGCAGCCGAGCCGAACCGTGCCGCTGACCGTCGAACGCTGCAGGGAGTCGACCGCCCGGTCGTGGGCGTCCACGATCGCCTCGGCGTGATCGAGCAGATCCCGCCCCTCGACCGTGAGCACGATGCGTTGGCCGTCGCGCCGCACCAGATCGAGGCCCAGCCGCTCCTCGAGCCGTCGGATCTTGTGGCTGACCGCCGACTGGGTCACGCCGAGCCGGTCGGCGGCCGCGGTGAACCCGTCGGCGGCCACCAACTCACGGAACGTGCGGAGCGGCGCGGCGGCGCGTCGCGCGCCCCCCACGCGGGCCCGCCACCCCCACCGCGCCACCAAGAAAACCGGTCCACTCAGGCCGCACACACAACCAAAGCCCGGCGGGCC
>JBCCWI010000018.1:0-54139 GCA_039193795.1 Actinomycetota bacterium
CCGATCTCGGCCGGCCGGGTCGACCCCTCGGGGCGAGGTTGTCCGCTGGGGTCAAGAGGTTGTCCGCGACGGACAACAGCGCCTCGGCCCGCTCGTCGCCGTCGGTCAGCTCGCGAGGGTTCGCCGGACCTGCCCGGGAGTCTCGCCGTAGTGCCGCGCGAACGAACGGACGAAACTCGCAGGCTCCGCATACCCGACCCGTCGGGCGACCGTTTCGACGCTCAGGCCTGCCGTCTCGAGGAGTTCACGGGCGATCGCCAGGCGGGTCTCGGCGTAGAGCTCGCGGAAGGATGTGCCTTCCTCGTCCAGTCGACGACGGAGCGTGCGTTCGTTGACGGCGAGGTCGGCCGCCACCGCGCCGATCGTGTGCTCGTGGGAGATGTCGGCGACTAGGAGATCTCGCACCCGCTCCGACCACGGGTCCGGCTCGTTCTCGAGCCGAGCCGACAGGAGTTCACACTGCTCCAGGCAGTAGCGAAGGGTGGCGGGATCCGATCTCGGGATGACTCGGTCGAGTACGGCAGCGGGGAACACGAGCGCGTCCCGCGCCGCCCCACCGACGACGTCGAGTCCGATGTGGCGTCGGAGATCGGCTGCGTAGGCCGTGGAGAGGTGTGTCTCGATGCGAAACGACCGCATCGTCGCATCGTCGATCGCCTCGCGGGAGAAGTTGAGGGCGACCACCACGTGACGCTCGAGCACGTAGGCGCGCACGGCGGGATCGAGGTCGGACAGGTCGATGCGCAGCCATGCCTCGTCGTCGCCCTCGTGCAGTTGGACGTCGGCGAGCATGAGCGACAGGCGGAAGTGGGCGAGGCCCGTTTCGGTCGCGGCCCGGTAGGTCGGACTCGTGAGCATCGCGAAGCCCCAGATCCCGAACGAGTTGACGTGCATGCGTCGCCCGACGGCGACCCCCAACCCGGCCGGCTGCCGGTAGCGAGCGGCGACGTTGGCGATCGCCAGCATCTCCTGCTCGACGGTGATCTCGGCGCCGGGCTCGCCGAGGATCGACGGCGTCAGGCCGGTGCCGTCGAGGGCGATGTCGACAGCAATGCCGGACTCGAGCGCCGTCTCGCAGAGCAGTCGGAGGCTGGTTGCCGGGCGAACGCCGGACGGAGCGGCCATCGCCGCAGCGTACGCAGGCCCTGTCCGATTCGGTCAAGTGGTTGTCCGAGCGGGACATGGGCGAGCGGGGGCCGGTTCGGGACGATGCCGGGGTACGCCGAACCCCCGAAAGCGAGACCTCCATGACCACCTCCGCATCCACCCTCACCGAGCGAGAACTGGCCCAGATCGCCGACATCAACCGCTCCGAACGTCCGCCCGTGGTGTTCGTCCACGGCCTGTGGCTGCTCGCCGGCAGCTGGACCCCCTGGGAGGAGCTGTTCACCGCCCGCGGCTATGCGCCGCTCTCGATCGACTGGCCGGGCGATCCGGCGACGGTCGACCAGGCGCGTCAGAACCCGCAGGCGTTCGCCGGAACGTCGGTGCAGGACGTGGTCGCCCGCGTCGAGGCCGTCATCGATCGTCTCGACCGCCCGCCGGTCGTGATCGGTCACTCGTTCGGCGGGCTGGTCGCCCAGATCGTCGCCGGTCGCGGCGCGGTCGCAGCTGCCGTCGCGATCGATCCCGCTCCGTTCAAGGGGATCCTGGGGCTGTCGCGGTCGGTCGTGAAGTCGTCGATGCCGGTGCTCGGGAATCCACGCAACCGGCGTCGGGCGGTCACGCTGACCCCGTCACAATTCACCTACGCATTCGCCAACGCCGTCAGCGGCGACGAGGCCCAGGCGCTCTACGACGTGTTCCACGTCGCTGCGCCCGGTCGCCCGGTCTTTCAGGTCGCGTTCGCCAACCTGTCGTTCAGTCGAGCGACGAAGGTCGACACCCGCAACCCCGAGCGGGGCCCGCTGTTGATCGTCAGCGGCGGTGCCGATCACACCGTGCCGCCCAAGCTCGCTCGAGCGGCTCATCGGAAGCAGTCGCGCAACCCGGGGCGCACCGACCTGCTCGAGATCGAGGGCGCCGGCCACTCGCTGGTGATCGACGGCCGGTGGCGCAAGGTCGCGGAGGGGGTCGCCCGGTTCGTGGACGACACGGTCCCGAGCGAGCGGCCCAGCGAATTCCGACGCGCCTGACCGCAGCGGTCGCATCGAGATCGATCCGGCTGTCGTTCGGCGCGTACGATTCGCTCGACGACGGGAGGGGCGATGGCCGGATCACCGAAGCACATCATCGTGGTCGGAGGTGGGACGGCCGGTTCGGTGCTCGCTGCTCGCCTGACCGCGTCGTCCGAGCTCGATGTCACCGTGATCGAGGCCGGCGCAGACGACTCGACCTACGGCGACGCGATCCTCGATCCGGCGCTCGCCGCCGGGAGCTGGTCCGGCGTCGCGCCGATGCACGCCGTCCCGATGACGTACGGCGACGGGGCGATCGCCGGCCTGCAGGCTCGCATCCTCGGTGGCACGTCAGCGCTCAACGGCATGGCCACGCTGCGGGGGCTGCCCGACGACTACGACGAATGGGCGGCGCGGGGGCTCGACGGCTGGGGCTGGAACGACGTGCTCGACACGTTCATCGCCGCCGAGACGGACCGCGACTTCCCCGGCTCGCCGATCCACGGTGACGCCGGCCCACTCCCGGTCCGCCGGTGGCGCGACGACGAGCTCGCGCCGGCCGCACGGTCGTTTCGTGACGCCGTGATCGCGCTCGGCGACGCAACCGTCACCGACATCAACGATCCGGCGCAACTGCCCGGCGTCGGCGTGTTCCCGGTGACGATCGACGAGCACGACCGTCGCGTGAGTACCAGCCTCGCCTACCTCACGGCCGAGGTTCGGGCCCGTCCGAACCTCACCATCCGCACCCGGTCCCGAGTCGAAGATCTGCTCGTCGACGATGGGCGAATCGTCGGGGTCAGGCTCGCCGGGGGAGCGGAGGTGACCGCCGACGAGGTCGTCGTGACCGCCGGCGCACTCTGGACGCCGTGGCTCCTCCTGCGGGCAGGCATCGGCCCGGCCGAGCATCTCGCCGACCAGGGCATCTCGCTCCTCGCCGATCTCCCGGTCGGGTCGACGATGGCTGGATCATCTCGGGCCCGGGCTGTTCTACACGCACCCCGGGCCGCGGGGGAGCGCGGCCGGCCCGGCCCAGGTCGTGCTGTGTGGGGCGTCGAACGGCGTCGAGGTGGACTATCACGCCTTCCCGGTCATGCCGCCGGCCGACGGTGGTGACACGACGACGTTCCTCATGAGCGTCTTCCTGTTGCGTTCGAGCGGTGCGGGAACGGTTCGGTTGGGTGCGGAGCCGCACGCACCGGCGGTTGTGGCTCCACCGCTCCCCACCGACGGGGTCGAACGGTTGCGACACGGGTTCGAGCGACTCGTTGCGTGGGAGCGCAGCGACGCGTTCGCCGCGATCGGTGCCGAACCGGTCATGCCGCTCGATCTCGAAGCGGTCGACGCCGTCGAACAGGCCCTGGAGCGACTGACGGTGAGCTATGGCCACATGGTCGGCACCTGCCCGATGGGTCGGGTCCTCGACTCCGATGGCGCGGTGCTCGGCGTCGGTGGGCTGCGGGTCGCCGACGCATCGGTGATGCCGACGATCCCATCGGGGAACACCTACCTCGGCACGGTGATGGTCGCCGAGCGCATCGCCCGCAAGATGATCGAGCAGCCGCTCAGCTGAAGGTGCCGTCGGTGATGCGACCCAGCTCGATGCCGATGAAGGGTGCGAGGGTGTCGACGTAGGTCCGGGTCAGGTGCGAGCCCTGACGGTAGAGCATCACGTTGCCGATCACCGGCGGGCAGATGTCGGGACAGATGAGCGGCGTCAGGTCGATGACACTCGTCTCGGGACTGAGCGTGAGCGCCTCGCGCTGCGTGAACGCGGCCGATGTGTCGTCTCGAACCGTGAACGAACACTCGTCGAGGGTCGTGCGGTTGTTCGCGACGCACTCGGGCATGTCGCGGCCGGGCCCCGGGTTGTCGAGGATCACGACCACGGTCGATCCGAGGGCGGCCAACTGGTCCCATCGTTCGGCGTAGCCCTCGGCCATCGCGGTGATCGTCGGCTCCCCGTCCGTGCCGTCGACCGGGAACCCTGCTCGCACGCCGTTCGAAACGACGACGATGTCCGGTGGCGCCGCGGCGAGGACCTCCATGACCGCGTCGTTCCAGCCCAGACAGGAGTCGTAGAGCCCGTCGCCGATCGGCTGGGCGGCGGTGCTGAACGCACATCCCGATTTCGCCATCGTCGTCAGCCGCCACCCGGACTCCTCGGCGAGGGTCTGCAGCGCGGACTCCCACTGCACCGCCTTGGAGTCGCCGATCAGCGCGATCCGTTGCTCGGCGTCGTCGCTGCCGTAGTTGCACGACCGTGGCGACACGGTCGTGCGGCCGACCTGGCAACGCCCCTCGTAGGCATCCGGGAAGTCGGTCGCGGCGTCGAGCGGATCCGGGATGATGATCACCTCCGCCGGCGGCTCCTCGACGACCGACGCATCCGTCGATCCGCTCTCGCCGGTCCCGTCGCCCTGACCGCTCGCGTCGGTCTCGGCATCGTCCACCGCCGCGACGTCGTCGGTGGTCGGCGCCGGTGCGAGGGCCTGGGCACCGAGCGCGAGATCATCGTCGACCGCCTGGACGGCGGGCACCGTCCAGATGAGGGCAACGCCCACGAGGATCGACGCCACCATGCACGCAGCGCCGACGCCGAGCGCCGTGCCGGTGCGGCGCATGCCCGCGGCGAAGCGCACCGGATTCTCGACGAAGCGATGCGCAGCGATCGCCGGGACGAACGAGACCAGCACGACGATGCTCGCTTCGACCGCACCGAGGGGTTCGCCGGCTCGGGCCTCCCAACCGACCAGCAGCGGCCAGTGCCACAGATACAGCGAATACGAGAGCCCACCGATCCACACCGCCGGTCGAACACTGAGCAGTCCGACGGGTGAGCCCGTCGACGGTGCGAGCCCACAGATCAGAACCAACGCAGCGCCGACCGCCGGGACGCCTGCCCGTGCCGACGGCCACGCCGTCGTCTCTGAGAACACGAGGGTCGCGTAGGCGATCGCAGCGAGCCCGACCCAACCCGACAGTGCGTACACACGGCTGGGAAGTCGGGTCAGATGGGGAGCGGCGACGGCCAGAGCGGCGCCGATGCCGAGCTCCCACAGACGGGTGAAGGTCGAGAAGAACGCCACCGACGGATCGTCAGCCGTCGAGACGATCGACCACCACAGCGACGCCGCGCACACGGACAGGATCACGACGAGCAGGGATCCGGTGCGGGAACGGTTGAGCTTCGTGGCGAGCGCGAGGGCCAGCACCACGAGGATCGGCCACACGATGTAGAACTGCTCCTCGACCGCCAGCGACCAGAAGTGCTGCACCGGAGAGGCCCCGACGTCCTCGGCGAGATAGTCGACGGAACGGGCGCCGAACCGCCAGTTCACGACATAGGTCGCCGCGGCGATGATGTCGCCGCCGAAGGTCTCGCGCTGGGTGACCGGCATCCACGTCCAGGCGATGACGGCCGACCCGGCCAGGGCGAGCAATGCGGCCGGCAGGAGTCGCTTCGCCCGGCGGGCCCAGAACTGTCCGAGGGAGAGCGAGCCCGTCGATTCGATCTCGCGGGTCATCGCCCCGGTGATCAAGAACCCGGAGATGACGAAGAAGACATCGACGCCCACATAGCCGCCTGCGAATCCGGGGATGCCGGCGTGGTAGAGCAGCACCGCCCCGATGGCGATCGCCCGCATGCCTTCGATGTCGAGCCGCCGGGTCGTGTCGGAGGACATGGGCTGCACCCTACGGCCGTGGGTTCCCGATCGGGGTGAGGCCCGGCGACGAGCGAATCGAGCCGCCCGGGCCCGCTCGTCGCGGACTAGGCGCCGTCGCCGCTGTAGCGGGCGACGTCCTCCACCGTGAGGCGGAGCTGGGTCTCGAAGGCCGCGATGAGGGCGGCGTGGCGACGGGGCCGATCGCCCGTCGGAAAGCGCCATGCGATCACGCCGACGTCGAGATCCGGGTCGACCTCGATGACGTCAGGCGGTGCGACGTTGACCACCCGGCCACACGGCAGAACCTGATCGATCACGCCGGCTTGCGAACTTGCGAAGGCGTTCTCGCCGGACGCGGTGAAGCCGACGACGCTGTGGCCGTCGTCGCCGTCGACACAGAACACGCCGGCATCATCGATGGTCGCCGAGCCCCCGGGGATGACGTCGATGCGAACGTCACCGTCGAGCGTTCCCAGGCTGGGCCCGATCAGGCGCCGCTGTTCCTCGTCGGGGTGGCACAGCGCGTCGCGGAGTCGGTCGGGGCACAGTGTCATCCAGACCTCGCCCGGTGGAGCCGTCGACGGTGATGTCGACACGAACAACGGTGGCCAGTCGGCCTGATACACGGTCAGACTGATCCCGGGTACCGAGAGTGCCAGCATCGCCGCTTTGCGAACGGCGAGCACCGGGGGTGTGGCGGGGGTCGGCGAGCTCACTCGATCGACCCGACCATCTTCTCGGGGACGACGATCTCGTCGAACTCCGCTTCGGTCAGGTGGCCCAGACCGATCGCCTCTTCGCGCAACGTGGTGCCGTTGGCGTGCGCAGCCTGCGCGATCTCCGCCGCCTTGTAGTACCCGATCTTGGTGTTCAGGGCGGTCACGAGCATGAGGCTCTTGCCGAGCAGTTCGTCGATGCGGGCCTGGTTCGGTTCGATGCCGATCGCGCAGTTGTCGTTGAAGCTCTGGCAGGCGTCGCCGAGGAGTCGAGCGCTGAGGAGCACGTTGTAGGCCATGACCGGTTTGAAGACGTTGAGTTGGTAGTGGCCGTGGGTGCCCGAGACGGCGACCGCGGTGTCGTTGCCGATCACCTGGGCGCAGACCATCGTCATCGCCTCGCACTGGGTGGGGTTGACCTTGCCCGGCATGATCGAGCTGCCCGGCTCGTTCGCCGGCAGGATGATCTCGCCGATCGAGGTGCGGGGGCCGCTCGCCAGCATCCGGATGTTGTTGGCGATGTGCATCAGGCTCACCGCCAGCCGTCGGAGCGACCCGCTGATCTCGACCATGGCGTCGTGGGCGCTGAGGCTCTCGAACTTGTTCTCGGCGGTCACGAACGGATGCCCGGTGAGTTCGGCGATCTTCGCCGCCACCGCCACGTCGTAGCCCTCGGGCGTGTTGAGCCCGGTGCCGACGGCGGTGCCGCCGAGTGCGAGCTCGCGGATCCGGACGAGGCTGTCGTCGATGGCCTCCATGCCTCGATCGAGCTGCATCACGTAGCCCGAGAACTCCTGACCGAGGGTGACGGGGGTCGCGTCCATCAGGTGGGTTCGGCCGGTCTTGGTGACCCGCATGTACCCCTCGGACTTCGCGGCGAGGGTGTCGCGCAGGATGTGCACCTTCGGCAGCATCTGGCCGACGATCGCGTCGTAGGTCGCGATGTGCATCGCGGTGGGGAACGTGTCGTTCGAACTCTGGCTCTTGTTGACGTCGTCGTTGGCCTTGACCAGCTTCTCGGTGCGGAAGTCGCCTCCGAGCAGTTCGGTCGCACGGTTCGCGACGACCTCGTTCATGTTCATGTTGCTCTGCGTGCCCGAGCCGGTCTGCCAGACCACGAGCGGGAACTCGTCGTCGAGTTCGCCGGCGAGGACCTCGTCGCACGCCGACGCGATCGCGTTCGCCGTCTCGGTGGAGAAGTCGGTGAGGTCGGCGTTGACGAGGGCTGCCGCCTTCTTCAAGACCGCGAAGGCGCGGACGATCTCGGTCGGCATGGTCTGGCCGCCGATGTCGAAGTTCTGGATGCTGCGTTGGGTCTGCGCTCCCCAGTAGTGCTCGTCCGGGACCTCCACGTCGCCGAGGGTGTCGCTCTCGATTCGGACGTTGGTCATGGGGATGGGCTCCTCGCGGGTCGGCACTCGGTGGTGGGGATGAGGCTAACAGCGGGAACTAACCTTGCTTAACAACGCGGTCGGCTGGCTAGGGTCGGGGCATGCGAACGCCCTCCCGTTGGTTGATCTCTCTGCTCGTCGTCCTCGCCCTCGGTGCGAGCGCATGCGGAGGCGGTGACGACGACGCCGGCTCGGCTTCGTCGAGCGACACGGCGACGGAATCGGCGTCGTCGTCCAGTTCGGCCTCCACCGCCGCCACCGAGGCCGAGGACGAGCCCGCCGACGACGAGCCGGCCGACGGCTCTGCCGAGGACGACGACCCCGATGTCGTCGAAGACGACCCGGAACCAGCCGAGCCCGAGGACGAAGCCGAGCCGGCCGACGACGGGCGGATGATCGTCACCCTCGACGAGACCGCGGCCTTCGCGCTGCTCTCGCTCGGTATCGAGCCCGACATGGTGCTCACGACGCTCACGTCCGAACCGTTCGCGGCGATCAACGCAGAGCTCGGCGTGCCGACCACCGATTTCGTGATCGCCGAACCGTCGTTCGAGATCCTCGCCGGTCTCGCCCCGGATCTGATCGTCGGCATCGGGAGCCCGTTCGTCACCCAGTCGGTGGCCGAGTACGAGCAGATCGCTCCCACGTTCGTGATTCCGGTCGATCTCGGGTGGCAGGATCAGCTCCGGGCGCTTGCGGAGGAGATGGACACCGTCGACCGGGCCGAAGCGGTGATCGCCGCAGTCGATGGCCTCCAGACCGATGTCGCCGCCCAGATCGCCGCAGCCGGAGCGGACGGCACCACGGTCTCGTTGTTGACCGTGCGGGTCGGCAACGTCCTCGCGGCCGACTCCGCCGGCTCGACCGGGTCGATCCTCGCTGCGGTCGGCCTCGACCGGCCCGAGACTCAGCAGGCTGCCGGCCCCGACGGGGTGCCGTTCATCTTCCTGTCCGACGAGCAGGTGCCCCTGCAGGATGCCGATCTCCTCCTGCTCGGCGAGGCGGAGATCTTCGATCTCACGCCACTCCTCGAGTCTCCGGTCTACGACCAGCTGTCGGCGGTTCAGAACGACTCGGTCCACCGGGTCGTCGGCGATCCGTGGATGCTCGGCGGCACCGGCCTCGCCACCTACTGGGTGCTCAACGACCTGCTCGGTCTGCTGGTCACCGGCGAGCCGGTGGCCACCCTCGACTCGGCCACCGAGGTGTGGGCCGGGTTCCTCGAACTCGTGGGCTGAGCGGCTCTGCGGCGACGGGTGATGGGGAGCGAGGTTCCTGACTCGCCATCCGGCACCGGTGGTCCAAGATCTGCCAGGGTGCGGAGATGTCGGTCCGCAGCTCGACCCGTCCCATCCGCTCGCTGTCGTTCGTGCTCCTCGGCGCGCTCATGGCCGTGTCGTGCTCGAGCAGCGACGACCCGCAGGCCGACGACGGTTCCGGCTCGGACCCGGCGGAGGAGGCGGCGCTCACCGACGCGGACGACGCCGTCGGGGGCACCGCCGTGCGGGTCGAGTCGCTGGAGGACCTCCTGCCGGCCGACACCCGGGGGGTCTTCGCCGTTCGCACCGGCGACCTGCTCGCCGGCGATGCCGCAGTCGGTGTGACCGCGCTGATGACCGGGGCCGAGTCCGGCCCACTGTTCGCTCACGTCTTCGCCGAGCTCGGCGACTTGAGTACGGGAGTCGATCTGTCGATCGTCGCCGACGCGATGCTCGTCGAGCGGATCGACGTCGGGGTCGGTCGCTTCGTCGTGGGCCGCACGGACGAGTCCGATCTCAGCCGGTTGGCGCCGGGGATGGCGACCGACGCGACGGCGATCGATCCCACCACCGGCTGGCTCGTCGCCTCCGATGGTGATCGGCGCATCGCCCTCGCCCCGGGCGGTTGGTTCGTCGTCGGGTCGACCGCCGCGGTCGACACCGTGCTCGCCGCCGCTGCCGGCGACGTCGGCGCGAGCCCGATCGAGCTGTACCTCGGCGCGCTCGACGCGCGGCCCGCCTTCCGGTTCGCGTACGGCCTACCTGGCCTGTTGGCGGATGTGGAGGGCGACCGCTCGCTGAGGGGCGCCGTCGCGATGACCGGTGCCCTGGTCATCGAGGGTGCGACCATCGGCGGCGAGATCGGGATTCACACCGCCAACGCCACGACGTTCGCAGGGACGTACAACCGACTCGATCGCCATGCGATCGGCGCGGCCGAGGATGCGGGTGAGCCGGTCGAGGTCGTCGACGGTCTCGACGGCGAACACGACCAGGTCATCGTCACCGTGCCGCCCTCGCCGCTCGCGCCGACCGCCGCGGAGGCGGCGCTGGCACGCAACGTCTTCAAGAAGCTGTTCGTCGGCATGGATGCGCACGACTACGCCGAAGACGTCGTCGACGGGGGATCTCCCTGGTTCGACCTCATCGTGAAGAGCGAGGCCGACGGCGACGAGCCGCCGTCACCGGCATCGGTGTTCTTCCGCTGGGAGTACAAGGACTAGGCGG
Source organism: Actinomycetota bacterium (assembly GCA_039193795.1). Classification (GTDB taxonomy): domain Bacteria; phylum Actinomycetota; class Acidimicrobiia; order Acidimicrobiales; family Aldehydirespiratoraceae; genus UBA11606. Next base: position 10,379 of record JBCCWI010000018.1, read on the forward strand.
CGATCGCCGCCTTCGAGGAGAACGAACTCCCGGCGGGCTACACGATCGCGCCGACGCGCTTCTTCGACTCCGACGATCCCGAGGGCCAGTACTTCTTCCTGCTCAACATCTACAACGCCGGAGGCGGTTCGATCGTCGGTGGCGCGCGGGCCGAGTGGGATGTCTACGTCAACTCGCCTCCCGGCGGCCCCGACCCCAACCCGGGCGAGCGCCCGCGCTTCTACGTCGTCGACGCGCTCGCGGAGACCGTGTCGTTCGATCCGGTCAACCTCGTCACCCCGGCCGAACCGCTGTCTCACCAGCTCGTGGACGGGGTCGTGACTTCCAGCGTGCGCCGGCTGGAGGAGGGTGAGGCCGTCCCCGTGTGGGAGTCGACCTTCCCGCAGGCCGACCCCGAGGTGAACGAGGTCACCCGGTTCACCCCGGAAATGGCGATCGGGAACGACTACATCTACTGGGGTGGGGGCGCCGCCGACCGCCTGCTGTACAACGCCACGACCTACAACCACGACGCCTACCTGATCGATCCGGCGGACGTGTCCTTCGTCGACGACACCCGCTGGGGTGAGTACCTCAAACCCGACCTGCTCGACGTCGTGTACTACGTCAACTCCCTGGAGTACATCGTGTCGCCGCTCACCAACCTGGAGTCCGACCAGCTCGACGTGACGCCGGAGTGGCGTGAGGAGCTGATCGGCTTCAAGGGCAACGGACATCAGGAGGGCTTGATGCGCAAGCGCGTCGACGAGCTCTTCCGCGGCGCCGGGGATGCGATGGTCGGGTACCACGTGCGCAACGAGACGCCGTCGGTCTCGTACCACTTCGAGATCACGGACCTCGATGCCTTCACCGCCGCCGTCGATCTGCCCGATGGCCACACGGCGGTGCCGGTGGCCGTCTTCGACGGTGACGAACCGACCCACCATCTGACGCTGTCGGTGTACGAGATCGAGGGAGCGACCGAAGGTGTCCGGGCCGAGTGGAGCACCACGACCGACCCCGGCGACGGTCGCCCCAAGCACGTGGTCCTCGAACTGATGACCGAGGACGTCGCCATCGATCCGCTCGAGGTTCTCCATCTGCCCGACGTGGTCGAGCACGAGGCGACCGATGGCCGGCTGATGACCCGACTCGCGTCCTCGACCATCGACTTCGCCGCCTCGGTCGATCTGGACGGCGGCGCCACGAGGCCGCTCAGCACCGACTGGGTCGAGGTCGGCGACCTGGCCTGCCGCACCAACGGCATCTGCGACGCCATCTACTACGACGCGGAGACACTGGACGTTCCCGTCGGCACGCCGTCGGCCGTGAGCGTCGACGCGATGACGACCCCGTGGGACGAGTTCATCGGCCTGGAGCCGGCCGCAGTGTTCTTCCGGAGCAACGCGCAGGAGTACGCGGCCAAGCGATGGCTCAACCTCGACGTCGAGGTCGCGGAGCTGCCCTTCGCAGGGCTGCCCGGGCGAACCCACGAGATCACCGGATCCGGTTCGCTCGTGGGTCGCGACACCGAGGTCGTCGACTCGACCTACACCTACCGTGGCGATGCCGTCCTCGACGGCGATCAGCTGACGTTCGCCATCGATCAGGAGGTCGAGAGCGGCCTCGGGGTCGGCAACATCTTCACCACGGGGGCCTTCGACCTCCGCACGGGCACCGGCACCCAGACGGTCGTCGACTGCCTCGGTCCGGCGCTGCTGTGCAGCGACATCATCCCGGGCACGACATCGATCTACTCGGCCCGTGACCTCGACGCGTCGGATCGCGATGCCATCGCCTGGCGGGTCGACCTCACCCTGGTGCTGACGGGCAGCTTCGGTACCGCCGACAGTGCCTCGGGTTTCGAGGCGCGCCGCCTGGACTGAGGGCTCAGCCGGCGGTGGCTCGTCTCATCCGGCGCTCGATGCGATGCGATCGGGGGTGAAGCGCACGACGACGAAGGCATCGCTGGGAGCCTGGGCCCACTGGTCGACGATCCGTCGGTAGTCGGGCACCTCCAGGTCCCAGTACCGAGGGGCCAGTACGTCGACCGCCAACGATCGAGCGTCGGCCTCCAGGTCGATGACCGCCCGGCCCTCGAAACGCACCCAGGCCGGCGCTTCGTCCACGTCGTTGCAGACGAGCATCGCGATCCGGGGGTCGGCCCGGATCCGGTCGACCTTGGGCGCACCGGTACCCGAGAAGAACCGGACCGACTCACCGTCCCAGTCGAACCACACGGGTACGCCGTCGGGGCTGCCGTCGGCCCGGGCGGTCAGCAGGATGCCCTGCCGCGTCTTCTGCAGGAATCGGTCGAGCTCCTCAGGGGTCATCTGGGCCATCGTTCGCCTCGTGGTCGTGGTCGGTCGGGGTTCGGAAGCCGGCGACGCCGGCGAAGTTCGCGATGCCGTGGTAGCGCCCCTCGGGGATCACCAGGCCGCGGACCAGCGTGGCCATCGGGTCGCCCTCGCCGGCGGCGGTGAGATGGTCGCCGAGCAGCATCAGCAGTTCGCCGAACGCGGTGCCACCGAAGATCCAGTCGTTGAGCGCGTCGTGGTCCGGTGTGGTCGAGCCGGGTTGCGCTGCGATCGCCTCGTGGTAGTAGCCGCGCAGGTCCTCGACGAGGTGCCGGACGAGGAGCGGCATCGGATGGGCCCACGAGGTCGTGCCGGGCGGTGGGGTGGAGACGTCGGCCGTGTCCGCGATCGAGACGAGGGCCTCGACGACGGCGTCGACATCGTCGGGTCCGGCGCCGGACAGCCCGAAGGTGGTTCGGCCCCGCATGCGGCGGGTCTCGGTGGCCCAGGGGCGGAGTCGGGCGACTTCGGCACGGAGCCGGCCCGCGAGCGAGTCGTCCGGGTCGGTCGCCAGGTTGAGTGGGCAGGCCCAGGGCTCGGGTCCGGTGTCGGGCGCGTCATGGGGGTAGTCCTCGATCGTCGGTTCGGTGGCTGTTTCGAGCAGGGCGAGGGCCGAGCGGATCACGTCGGTCTGGAAGTCGCCGTCGCCGGGCACGCCCAGGGGTCGGCCCAGAGCGAACGGCACCCACAGCGCACGCGGCGGCCGTACCCGCTCGGTCTGTTCCCGGACCAAGCTGATCGCCACCGTCGCCACGCCGCCACGTTCGATGTAGTGGGCGAGGGCGCTGACCGCGCCCGAGCAGAGCGGTCAAACCGGGACGAGGAGCGCGACGTCGACGCCGTCGGCGGCGAGGAGTCGCCCGACCTCCGTCCCGGTCGCCTCCAGCATCTGGGGCTGGGGGAGTGCCCCATGAAGGTGTAGTGCCACCGAGACACGCCGCCGATCTCGCCGGCGGCGGCCAGCGCCTCGAGTCGGTCGAGTGGGACGGCCACGTTGGGGTCGGCTGCGGCGGCGCTGCGGTCGAAGTTGGCGCTGATGTGTGACATCACCACCTCGGACCAGTCGACACCGCGCGGGAGGAGTCGGTAATCGACCGCGCCGATCGTGAAGGGAGGGTCGTCGCGCCGGTGCATACCGGCAGTGCTGACCACGGCGACGGTCGATGCCGCAGCGGGCTTCGGGTCGAGCCACCGTCCGATCTCGAGCCGCGGCATCGCCTCGGCTCGGGCCAGGAGGTGTTCGGCTTCGGTCGGGTGCAGGTCGGCGAGTCGGACCATCGACGGCGACGCTACCGCGGTGCCGTCACCGCGTCAGCCTGCCATCCAGGCCTGCTCCTCGTCCGACCCCGGCTCGGGGAGCAGGACCCCGCCCTCCATCGTGTAGGAGGCGTCGATGTCGCGCGTCGAGGTCGTGACCGTCGCCGCGTCGATCCCGGCGCGATCGGCGAGCGCCTGACTCATCCGGGTCGCGATCTCCTGCTTCTGCTCATCGGTGCGACCGGCGCGGATCGTGCCATTGACGACGGCGTTGATCCCGTCGGGCAGGTCGCCTTCGGTGAAGAGCGCATGGACGAACGAGGGCGGCGCACCGGTGATCCCACAGTGGATGTCGACGACGTCCTGGGAGAAGTCTCGGCGTTGCGCCTCGGTGAGCAGGTCGGGGCGGATCTGGGCGTGGTAGAGCGGCATGGCGGTTCCTAGGCGTTGGGTTCGGGTTCGGGTTCGGTGACGGTGACGACGACCTCGTGATCGGTGCATTCGGTCACCTCGGTCCAGATGTCGCACACGCTGCGCATGTAGCGCTCGCGCTCGTCGAGGCTCGTCGCCCGGTCGAGGAAGCTCGACACGATCGACGACGTGCTCTGCTGGCCCTCGGTGAACATGTAGCCCGCCGGGACGGGCATCCAGCTGATCGTGGGCTCGGCGCCGCCGTACGCCTGGGCGTACTCGGCGTGGAGTCGAGCTTCGAGTTCGGCTCGTCGGTTGTCGGCGTTGCCGCCATGCTGCACGACGCAGCGGATCTGGCTCATCATTCGGTCCTTTCGGTGAGCTGGGAGCTGAGGAGTGCCCGGGCGTCTCGGTACGGCTGGGTCGAGCGGGTGGCGCGGGCCAGCGTGACCGAACCCTGGTACGTCGCGACGATCATGCGGCCGAGCTCCGCAGCCCGGTCGTCGTCGTAGCCGTGCCGACGGAGTGCGGCGGCATAGGCCTCGGCCCACGCGTCGAAAACATCGGCGACCGCGGTGCGGATCGCTTCGGAGTCGGTCGGCGCCTCGGTCGCCGGAACCCCGATCGGGCAGCCGAGGGTGAAGCCGTGGCCTTCCATCTCGGCGGCCGCGGCGTCGAAGATCCGGGCCACGGCCTCGAGCGGGTCGAGGCGGTCCATGACCGCCACGATCGCGGCTTCGGAGGCGAAGCCCGAGTGGCGGACCGCCTCGGCGACGAGTGCTTCCTTGCCCCCGGGGAAGAAGTGATACATCGAGCTCGACGACACGCCGGTGGCCCGCAGGAGGTCCTGCATGCTCGTGCCGGCGTAGCCGTGCTCGCGCACGGCGAGCAGCACGGCGTCCATCAGTCGTTCGGCGGTCTCGGACGGCATGGGCGGATCGTAGGCCGACTCAGCCGGGGTAGGGGTGGCCGCTGGGGCTGGTGAAGTCGGGCTGGAGCACGTCCCAGTGTTCGGTGACCCTGCCGTCGGCGTCGAAGCGCCAGATGTCGATGCCGACCAAGGGTCCGCTACCCATCGCCTCGCTGAGGTAGCGGGTGTAGGTCCAGGCGAGGTCGCCTTCTGCGATCGCCCACTGGTAGTCGTTGGGATTGCCGCCGAGCGCGTCGATGAAGCCGGCGATGCCCTCGGCGCCGTCGAGGATGAACGGATTGTGCTGGAGGTAGTCGCTGAGGAGTTCGTCGCGCAGCCCGGTGTCGCCGGCGAGGAACTCGGTGACGACCCGCTCGGCGGTGCGGCGGTTCTGGTCGACGTCGTGGTCGCCATCGGCCGAGGGGCGGAGCTGGGAGAACATGTCGTTGCCCGAGACCGGTTCGGGGTGGACCGCCTGGGTCACTTCCACCGCCTCGACGATCCGATCCGCGGCGATGGTGAACACGTGCCCGACGGCGACGCCGGGGCCGTCGTCGAGCCGACGGTCGGCGTTCCAGCGGTAGTGGGCGTGCACACCGATGCGGTCACCCTCGCTGACCGTCCGGTGCACGGCGACGAGCGGCCGGGCGTCGCCGAATCCGCCGGCGAACGCCTCCCATGCGTCGACGCCGTCGCCGATCGCCGAGGAGTAGTGGCGCAGATCCGGGTCGCAGAGGGTGCGCAGTGGTCCGCTGTCGCCGCGGTTGTAGAGCGCCTCGAGCATGTCGACGACGTGGGCGGCGGTGATCGTGGTGGCGCTTGGGGCGGTGTCCATCGGGTTCTCCTGTGGGCGTCTCGGTCACTGTACTGGATGGATCGTTCCAGTCAAGCGCGAGTCATCGTGCTTCCCATGGGCGCGTCGACGCGCGCAGGCGAGACCGAGCGCCCACGGATGTGTCGGCGAATGCGATCAGGTGCCGAGGAAGAGCCGGTAGGCCGGGTTGTCCGTCTCGTCCCAGTGGCGGTAGCCGAGCTCACCGAGGAAGCCGGCGAACGCGGACTGGTCTCCGGGCGGCACCTGCATCCCCACCAGCACCCGTCCGTAGTCGGCGCCGTGGTTGCGGTAGTGGAACAGTGAGATGTTCCAGTCCGGCCGCATGGTGTCGAGGAAGCGCATCAGCGCCCCTGGACGCTCCGGGAACTCGAAGCGGTACAGCACCTCGTCCGATGCGAGCGAGGACTTGCCGCCGACCAGGTGGCGCAGGTGCACCTTCGCGAGCTCGTCTCCGGTGAGGTCGAGGGTCGTGAAGCCCGCCCGCTCGAGGCCGGCGGCGATCTCGGCGGCCTCGTCGCGGTGTTGGGTCTCGATGCCGACGAAGACGTGCGCATCGGCGGCGTCGCTGATCCGGTAGTTGAACTCGGTGACCGACCGCTCACCGACCTCGGCGCAGAACCGCTTGAACGACCCGCGCTCCTCGGGGATGGTCACTGCGAAGACCGCCTCTCGCCGCTCGCCGATCTCGGCCCGCTCCGAGACGAATCGGAGTCGGTCGAAGTTCATGTTGGCGCCACAGGCGACGGCGATGAGGGTCTGATCCTCGATCCCGTCCCGGTCGGCGTACTGCTTGAGTCCGGCGATCGCGAGGGCTCCGGCGGGTTCGAGGATCGCCCGGGTGTCGCCGAACACGTCCTTGATCGCCGCACACGCCGCATCGGTGTCGACCCGGATGATCTCGTCGACGTGGCGTTGCACCAGCGCGAAGGTCTCGGCGCCGACGCGCCGCACCGCGGTGCCGTCGCTGAAGAGACCCACGTCGGTGAGCTCGACGATCTCGCCCGCCTCGATCGACTGTGCCATGGCATCGGAGTCCTCGGTCTGCACCCCGACGACGCGGATCTCGGGCTTCAGCGCCTTCAGGTACGCGGCGATGCCCGAGATCAGTCCGCCGCCACCGACGGCGACGAAGACCGCGTCGATGGAGCCGGGGTGCTGGCGAAGGAGCTCCATCCCGATCGTTCCCTGCCCGGCGATCACGTCGGGGTCGTCGAAGGGGTGCACGAACACGAGCCCGTCGCGGGCTTCGAGCCGTCGCGCTTCGGTCTCGGCGTCGCTGTAGGACTCGCCGTGGAGCACGACCTCGGCGCCGCGGCCTCGCACCGCGTCGATCTTGACCGCCGGGGTCGTCGCGGGCATGACCACGACCGCTCGGCAGCCGAGCTGCGCCGCGGCGAGGGCCACCCCCTGCGCGTGGTTGCCGGCCGAGGAACAGATGACGCCGCGCTCGCGCTGGGCGGCGCTCAGCTTCGTCATCTTGTTGTAGGCGCCGCGGACCTTGAACGAGAAGACCGGTTGCAGGTCCTCTCGCTTCAGCAGGACCCGGTTGCCCGTGCGTTCCGACAGCGCCGGAGCGGAGTCCAGCGGGGTCTCGCTGGCGACGTCGTAGACGTCGGCGGTCAGGATCCTGCGGAGGTAGTCGTTGCCATCGCTCACCCGCTCAGTCAACCAGGCTCCGGGCTGCGGATCGCTCACACTTCGGCCGGGTCGACCGATGGGGTCGCCATGCCCGAGCCGCACGACGCAGCGAGGCCCGGTCCCCTCACCCGTCTCCGGCGTGGCGCGGCCGACGGCTTCGTCACCGGCGCCTGCGCCGGCATCGAGGCGAACGTCGTGCTCCTCGCCGGTTCGGTGTTGTTCGTGTTCGCCGGAGCGCGGGACGGCGTCGCATCGTGGCTCATCCTGCTGCTGGTGTTCGGCACGGCCGTGGCCGCGACGATCGGGGCGACCTGTGGTCTGGTGTGCGGTGGAGCGCTGGGTCTGCTGGATCGACGGGATTGGGCCGGGGTCGTGTTCGTGGGGGTCTGCACAGCCTTCCCGCTCGCGCTGGTGTGGTTCGCCGGTGGTGGGAGCACCGGAGCCGCCGCGGGCACGGTGGTGTTGATCGCGCCGGCGATGCTCATCGGACGCCGAGCGGCTGATCGGTACCGCGATCGCACCGAGCCGGTCAGCATGGACTATCTGTTCGAGCGGCGCTGAGCGTCAGGGTCCTCGGGTAGGAGGCGTAGGGTCGACCCATGACGCTGGGTTCACGCACGACGCGCTCCGGGTTCGATGCGCTCACCAGCGTGACGACCCTGCTGCAACGGGCGCGTCTGGCCCACCCCACGGCGGGCTTGTGGGAGGCCGCCGACTTCCAGTGGTGGTGGCGAGCGGAGCGTCACTCCGATGCCTACCCGCAGACGTTCTGGCTCGACGACGAGGGCAGCCCGATCGCCGCGGCGATGATCACCAGCTGGACCTCGCACGTCGCGCTCACCCCGCTCGCCATCCCGTCGATCGGCGACGATGACCGGATCGTGATCACCGCGTGCGGTCTCGACCAGGCTGCGGCAGCCGGTGTCGAGACCCTCGAGGTCGAGGTCGACGAGCACGACGACGCACTGCGGACCTTTCTGGAGGAATGCGGGTTCGCCGTCGACCCGAGCGAGGCCTACGCCGAGTCCTGGCTGTCGGCGCTCGACCGACCCGTCGTCAGCCCGCTGGCGGCGGGATACCGGCTGCGTCGCAGGATCGACGACTCCGGTCCGCATCACAACGTCAACAAGCAGCCCGAGTTCGAGCGGCGGCTGGGCGAGACCTCCCTGTATCGGCCCGACCTCGATCTCGTCGTCCGCACCGACGACGGGGAGGTCGCGGCCTACGGGCTGTTCTGGCTCGATCCGGCGACGGGTATCGGGATGGTCGAGCCCATGCGCACCATCGACGCGCACCAGCGTCGGGGTCTGGCGCGCCACGTCCTCACCGCAGGCATCGACGCGCTCGTGGTCGCTGGGGCGGAGCGCATCAAGATCTGCTGGGAGCTCGACAACCCGGCGGCCGGCGACCTCTATCGCAGCGTCGGCTTCGAGCCGGTTCGGCAGACCGTCGTGCTCCGCGGCCCGGTGATGGGTGCGGTCGTCGATCATCGTCCTGGGTAGTGTGGGGCCGTGCCCCGCAGCGACCGCAGTGGCGACAACGGAGACGTCGAGCGGATCGAGCGCATCCTGCGCGAGCTCCACACCGACGACGTACGCGGTGTTGCGCCGCCTCCGGAGATCTGGGCTGGCATCGAGACCGCGCTCGCCGAGGAGCGCCGGGAGGCGCCGCGACGCGCCCCCAGCCGGGGCACCCGGCCCCGCCTGAGCATCCGCTACCGGATCGACGCCGAGGACACCGTGCTGGCCGACGACGCCGACATCGACGAGACGCCGGAGCTGGTCGTCCCGATCGCCGGCCGTACGCTGTGGAGCCACATGGCGCCCGGCGGCACCCGCGAGATCTGGCAGATGTTGGTTCGCCGGGCCCGATCCTCGGGCCGGGAGGCGACCGTCCCGTTCCGCTGCGACGGCCCGACCGCCCGTCGGTGGTTCGAGATGACGGTCACGCCGCTCGCCGACGGAGGTGTGGGGTTCCGCTCCGATCTCGTCCACGAAGAGTCCCGGAACGAGATGTGGTTGCTCTCCATCGATGCGGACCGCGACGCATCGCTCGACCCGGTGCTGCTGTGTGCGTGGTGTGGTCGCGGCGAGCACGAGGGCGAGTGGCTCGAGCTCGAGGATCTCGCGACCCGCCGGCGGCTGCTCGAATCCAGCGATGCGCCGCCGATCGACGCTGCGGTCTGTGCGCAGTGTCGTGAGGAGATGGCGTCGGAACTGCAGCTGTCGTCTGCAGATTCGTGACCCGATGACCGACACCATGACCGCCGCCGTCACCCTCGGCAACGGCGGCTTCGAGATGATCGACGTGCGGCAGGTGCCGATCCCCGAGCCCGGCCCCGGGGAGGTGCGGGTGAAGGTGCTCGCCGCGGGGATGAACAACACCGAGATCAACACGCGCCTGGGCTGGTACAGCTCGACGGTCAGTGGCTCGACCGACGACACCTCGGTCGAAGCCGCCGACGCGAACGAGGCGGTGCATCGCGACGACGGTGGCTGGAACGCCGCGACGCCCTGGCCGCTGATCCAGGGCACCGACTGCTGTGGTCTCGTCGATGCGCTCGGCGACGGCGCCGATCCTGCGCTGCTCGGCCGGCGCATCATCGTGCGGGCTTGCATGCGTCCTGACGGCTTCGGCTCGATGGAGAACGTGTGGATGGCGTCGGACTTCGACGGAGCGTTCGCCGAGTACGTGACGGTGCCCGCGTCGGAGGTCTTCCCCGTCGAGTGCGACTGGAGCGACGCTGAGTTGGGTGCCATCCCGTGCGCCTACGCCACGGCGGAGAACATGATCCACCGAGCCGGCGTCGGCGAAGGCGATCGGGTCTTGGTCACGGGTGCCTCGGGTGGCACCGGCTCGGCCTCGGTCCAACTCGCCGCCCGGCGCGGCGCCCATGTGGTCGCGATGGCATCACCGGCGAAAGCCGACGACGTGCTCGCCCTCGGGGCGCACGAGGTCATCGCCCGCGGCGGGATCCCGGAGGTGACGGCCTTCGACGTGGTCGTCGACAATGTGGCCGGTCCCGGATTTCCCGACGCCCTTGAGGCCGTGACGCGCGGTGGGGTGTTGGTGACCTCGGGTGCGATCGCCGGCCCGGTGGTCGATCTGGACTTCCGCACCGTGTACCTGCGTGACGTGCGGCTGATCGGCTGCACCGCCTGGGACGAGCCCGTGTTCCCGAACCTCGTCGGCTACATCGAGCGGGGAGAGATCCGTCCGCGGGTCGCGAAGACGTTCCCGCTGACCGAGATCGTCGCCGCCCAGCGGGAGTTCCTCCAGAAGGCCCACGTGGGCAAGTTCGTGCTGATCCCCTGACGGGTCGCCAGCGCTCGGTCAGCCGTCGAGCTGCTTGGCCAGCTTCCGCATGCCCATCTTGAAGCCGAACGCCCCGATCCAGCGGGCGACCGGCGAGAACACACCCGGCAGGTAGCGCACGGTCACGTCTTCGAGCCAGACGACCTCAGCGCCTTCGCCGACGGGGCTGACCGTGAACCCGGCCCGTCCGAGCAGCACCGGGCCGTGCTTTTCCACCTCGCAGTCGCCCGAGCCGGCTGCCGCGTCCCACTCGCACCGCACGACGCTCATCCGGTCCGGCATGGCCAACGGGCCGTAGCCGGTCGTGGCGGTGAACTCGGCGCCGACCGCCGTCGGGTCGCCGTCGGTGTGGATCTCGACCTTGGTCGCGGGGATCCACGCCTCGTGACCCTTCCAGTCGATCAGGGCATCCCACACGTCGCGGGCGGGAGCGGTGAAGGGCTGGACGACTTCGAAACGCACGGCGGCCATGACCCAACGGTAGGTGCGGCCGGCCGCTGTGCCCACTCCTGCCCGCCCGGCTGGGCGTGCCGTGCGTCACCCGCCGAGACTCTGACGGTGCCTGCCGACCGACCGCCTTTGCTCCTGGTCCAGGATCTCGGCTTCACCGTGGGCGACGACGGCTCGATGACCCCGACGGCCGTCCTCGACGTCGCCGGTCATCCCGAGATCGCCGATCTGGCCCGTGTGCATGCGATCGACGGCATCGGCGACATCCGGACCACCGGTCGACAGGTGGCCGGGGCGGGACCCGGTGGCGCCGCCCTGTTCCTGCTCGGCGTGTCGATGACATCGCCGGTCACGGCGGCGTTCGCACTGGCGTTCCCGCTCCCCGAAGCGCGCGCCTTCCTGCTCGACGCAGCCGAGGCCGGTCGGTTGGCGCTCGCCACCACGGCGACCGACACGGTCGAGGTCGATCGGCCGAACTGGCTGGCGATCGATCTCGACGGTTCAGCGCTGCGCCGTGCCCTCGGCTGAGTCGTCGCGCCAGCGCCGGATGCGTTGGGGCTGCGAGCGCGGCACCCGCTCGACCTCGCAGCGTGCCTCCATGTCGGTCTTCGCATACCGCACGAAGTTCGTGAGCCGACCGTTCGGAAAGAGGGGATCGTCGCCGAGGCGATCCTGCGCGCCGGCGACGACGTCCTTCAACAAGATCTCGCCCTCCTCGTCCCCCTCGTCGTCGATCATGTCGAGAATCACCGTTCGGACCGCCTGGTACTGGTCGAGATCCATCGTCCAACCGTCGAGTCCGCCAGGACGAGTGGCGTTGAAGATCTCGACCCGGTGTCGCTCCTTGCGGGCTCGGGCGTCGGCAGCCCACGCCGCAGACGGCACGGGCCCGGCGTGCGGGTCACGTTCGATCGCCATGGGAAGAGTCTGCCCGTGAAACCCGGTGGCGCCGACGGATGCCGTCGAGCGAACATCGCTCCATGACCTCGCCGACCCGCTCCGTTCCCTTCGCCGATCCCACGACCGCCGAAGCGCACTTCGCCCGCCTGCTCGAACTCGAGACCGACTGCTGGGACGTGCACGCCTCGATGACGAACGGCGATCCCGGATTCGTGCTGCTGCAGACCAACGGCACGCCAGAGTCGTTCGCCGAATCACACGTGCCCGGAGCCATCCACCTCCCGCATGCGGACATCACCGAGGAGCGGATGGCCGAATGGCCGAGCGACACCCACTTCGTCGTCTACTGCTCGGGGCCGCACTGCAACGGTGCGGATCGCGGTGCGCTCGCGCTGGCCCGGCTGGGTCGGCCGGTGAAGAAGATGATCGGGGGCAAGGTCGGCTGGCTCGACGAGGGATTCGAGCTCGTCTCGAGCTGAGCCGCTCAGGGGATCGGGAGTTCGGGCGTTCGCTTGACGACCTTCATCGCGAGTTGGGACGTCAGGGTCTGAACGTGGGGCAGTGTCGCCAGGACGTCCATGTACAGCTCCTCGAACGCGTCGGCGTCGGCGGCCACCACCCGCAGCAGGTAGTCGGGCTGACCCATCATGCGAGCGGCCTCGACGATCGAGGGGATCGATGCGATCGAGGACTCGAACTCCACCATCGATGCGCGGGTGACCGACGAGAGGGTGACCCAGACGATCGGCTCGTAGGCACAGGCCGCCGCCTCCCGGTCGACCAGGGCCGTGTACCCGGTGATGGTGCCCTCGGCCTCGAGGCGCCGAACCCGGCGCAGGCACGGCGAAGGGCTGAGCCCCACCCGGTCCGCCAGCTCGTTGTTGGAGATGCGCCCATCTCGCTGCAGCTCACGCAGGATTGCGCGATCGATCGAATCCATGGCAGATGATGCTACTGACCTGAGCCTCGGCAGCGAAGAAGGCCAGCGCGTGCCGATGCCGCTGCGGCAGGCTGGGGCCATGGAACCGCCCTACCACGTCGTCTGGCCCCGCTCCGCTCGCGGAGTCCAGCATCGGCGCCTCGCGCCTCGACTCGAGCGCCTCGACGGCGCCCGGATCGCCTTCCTCTGGGACTACCTCTTCCGGGGTGACGAGCTGTTCCCTTTGCTCGAGGAGGAGCTACGAGCCCGTCATCCGGGTTGTGAGATCGTGGGCTACGAGGTCTTCGGCAACCTGCACGGCGCCGACGAGAAGGACCGGGTCGATCGGTTGCCGGACGATCTGCGAACGCGTGGGGTCGACGCCGTCGTCTCGGGGATGGGCTGTTGAGGCTCCTGCACGCCCGCCGTGATGCGGGCCGCCATCGCGGCGGAATCGGCCGGCATCGCCTCGGTGTCGATCGTCTGTGAGGGGTTCGCGGGCCAGGCGACGGCGACCGGTCGCGGCCACGGCTACGACCGGCTGCCGCTCGCCGTCATCGACGGACACGTCGACGCGCAGCCGGCCGCGGTGCTCACGAGCGCCTTTCGCACCTCCGTCGTCGAGCAGGTCGTCCGCGGTCTGACCACAGGCGAGGTCGGGGCCGAGGCCGACGCCGCCGAACCGGCTGCGCTCGACATCGTCGCCTCGGGCGCGATCGACGAGATCCAGGCGGTCTTCCTGCGCGAGGGGTGGACCGACGGCCATCCGGTCGTCCCACCGACGGTGGAGCGGGTCGATGCGATGCTCGACCGCTCCGGACACGATCCGTGGAAGGTCCTGGGCGTGGCACCGTCGTCGGGCCGGGACGTGACCGTCTGGTCGATCGCGGTCAACGCGGTCATGGCCGGGTGTCGCCCCGAGCACCTCCCCGTGCTGTTGGCCCTCGCCGACGCCCTCCTCGACCCCGAGTACGGAGCCGAGCACAGCGGCAACACCACCGGTGCGGATGCGCTGGTGATCGTCGACGGTCCCAACAGCGAGGCGCTCGGCTTCAACCACGCCGCCGGGGCCCTGCGGGAGGGCGCCCACGCGAACACCGCGATCGGGCGCTGGCTCCGCCTGTACCTGCGGAACGTCTTCGGCTTCACCGCCGACGAACACGACCGGGCGACCTTCGGCAATTCGGCCCGGGTGGTGCTCGCCGAGGATCACCGATGTCTGGAGGAGATCGGGTGGGCGCCGCTGAGTCACGACTTCGGGATCCCGACGACGTCCGACGCCGTCACCATCGCTCGGATGAACAGCGGCACGATCATCGGCAGCGTGTTCGGGAGCACGCCGGAGGCGATCGTCGCCTACCTCGGCAACGGTCTCGCCCGGACCGCAGCGTGGGATCTCACCCATGTGCACGGACTCGGCCACGATCAGTTCTCGCCGCTGTTGGTGCTGTCGCCCGTCCTCGCTCGGGTGTTCCACGACGCCGGGTGGGACAAGGCTGCGGTGCAGGCTGCCATGTTCGAGCACGCCCGGATCCCCGCTCGGACGTTCGAGCAGATGATCGGAGCGTGGAGCAACCTCACCGCAGGGCGGCGCCGACTGGCCGATCTGGTCGACGAGGGTCATCTGCCTGCGGTCTACGCCGAGTCCGGCGATCCCGACCGTCTCGTGCCGGTCGCCACCCGACCGGAGCGGTTCCGGATCGCCGTCGCGGGCGACCCGACCCGCACGAACGCCTACGCCTTCAGCAACGACGGGCCGCACGGCTGGTGGACCAGTCGAGCGATCGATCACACCCCGGCGAGCGACCTGGTGTGTTCGGTCGACGGGTCGTGCACACTCGACGGGTGATCCTCTACGTCGACAACGAGCACGCTTCGACCTACGAGCGTCCCGGCACCGAGTGGCTGCTCGCCGCCCGCGCTCGGATCACCTACCGACTCGGCGATCTCGTCGACGACGTGTGCCTGCTGGCGCGGTATCAGGACGTCGACGCCGCCCTCGTCGAGCGGCACGGCATCCGGGCGATGTTCATCTCGGGACACGGCGCCCCGCCCGAGGCCTACGACGAACGCGATCGCGAGGGACTGCGGGCCATCATCCGTGACGGCGAACTGCCGATCTTCGGGTTCTGCGGCGGGCTGCAGTTCATCGCATCCGCATTGGGAGTCGAGCCGGTCCGGATGGGGCGGCTGCCCGAAGGGGTCGATGATCCGCACCCGGACTACCAGCCGGGCTGGATCACCGAACTCGGGTACGAGCCGGTCACGCTGATCGGTGACCATCCGCTCCACGACGGGATCGATCCTCGTCCGGTCTTCCGACACGCTCACTCGTACCACCTTCCCGAACTCCCGCCCGGCTTCGTGCGGTTGGCCGAGACCGAGGCGTGCCCCATCCAGCTGGCGGCGCACGCGGACCGTCCGCTCGCAGGTGCCCAGTTCCATCCCGAGTACTGGACCGACGATGCGCCCGCCGGCGAACGGCTGATCGCGAACTTCTGTCGATGGGCCGGTGTCGCGTCGTGACCTCGGTTCTCGACCTCGACCGCCACCCCCTCGACGACGCGACGTACCGCGCCCGCAGCCGCGCTCGGCTCGAGGTCGACGGGGCCCTGGTCGTTCCCGGCCTGGTGCCGGCCTCGGTGATCGACGCCATCGTCGCCGAGATGGCGCCACGGGAGTCGGAGGCGTTCTTCGCCGGGTCGAGCCACAACGTCTATCTCACCGATCCCGATCCGTCGTGGCCTGCGGGCCACGCAGTCAACCGGCAGGTCGACAGCACGAAGGGACTGTTGGCCGACGATCAGATCCCGGCCGACTCGGCACTGCGTGCCATCTACGGCGACGAGACGCTGCGGTCGTTCCTCTGCGCCGTGCTCGGCATCGAGGCCGTGCACCCCTACGCCGACTCGCTCTCGTCGATCAATGTGCACTTCGCGCCGAACGGCCGGGAGCTCGGGTGGCACTTCGACAACTCCTCGTTCGCTGTCACCATGTTGCTGCAGGCGCCGTCGGGTGGCGGGGCGTTCGAGTACGTGCCGGGGGCACGCGACAGTGCGGCGGGGGAGCAGGGGTTCGGGATCGTCGATGCGGTGCTCGACGGTGAGGCCGGCGCCGACGTCGCTCGGCTCGACTTCGCCCCGGGTGATCTGGTGCTGTTCCGCGGGCGGGACGCACTTCACCGGGTGACACCGACCGAGGGCGACGTGACCCGCCTTCTGGTGGTGTTCGCATTCAACGACCGACCGGGGGTGCGGTTGTCGTCGTCGGCGCTGGCGACGTTCTACGGCCGCTCGTCGTAGCCGGTCGAGATCGCGCCCGGCCTGCACCGGCGTCAGGTGTTCGCGGGGACCTCGCCGAGTTCGGCGCGGAGGTCGGCCAGCAGCGTGGCCGCCACTTCGCTCGTGGCTCCCTTGGCCGCCCGAGCGACGTTGACCACCGCCGGGGGCGGGTCGATCGAGGCCGCACGCGGCCACTCGATCATCGAGGTGTCCTCGGGGATGGCACGTGTGGAGAGCAGGCCCACGCCGATGCCGGCCTCGATGGCGGAGACCACACCCGCCGCACTGGGGCCGGAGTAGGCGACGCGGTGGGGAATCCCGGCGTCGGAGAGGGCGGCCTCCATGATCGGGCGATAGAAGCCGTCCTCGCCGAACGTGATCAGCGGCACCCGGCCCTCGTCGTAGGTCCACTCTGCGGAGGAGACCCAGCGGAGCTCGTCGTGCCACAGGACGGAGTCGCGAGCCTGGACCTGGTGGGGGAGCAGCTGGATGACGGCGACGTCGAGTTGGTTCGCCCGCACCATCGCCTCCAGCCGGCTCGAACGATCGACATGGAAGTCGAGAACGGCGTTGGGGTGAATCCGGCTGAACCGCCCGCACACTTCGCCCGTGCACTTGGCGCTGGCCTCCTCGGTGGACCCCAGACGGACCTTGCCCTCCAGCGTGGTCGAGCTCAGCCGGGCGACGGCCTCGTCGTGGGCGTCGATGATGGTTCGGGCGTAGTCGAGCAGCTCCCGCCCGTCGCGGGTGGGCGAGAGGGTTCGGCCCTCGCGCACGAGGAGGTCCCGACCGACCCGCTCCTCGAGCCGCTTGATCTTCCAACTGACCGCCGACTGGCTGAGGTCGAGCTGGGTGGCGGCGGCGGTCATCGAACCCTGGTCGAGCACGGCGGCGAGGGTCCGCAGGGACTCCACATCGAGCTGCATGAGGGCAGGCTATCGGCGCCGGCGACACATGACAGAAATTGCAACAAAGTAGAAGCTTGTCCTGATTGTGTCATGGGGCCGCGATGTCGATACTGGAGTCATGCACACCCCCAGCACCCCCACCCTCACCACCTCGGCGGCCCTGCGGGCTGCCATCGGTCCCGGTCTCCAGTTCGCCGGCGTCACCGAGAAGCTGTTGCACCAGGCGACCCGCCCGCTCAACCGCTGAGTTCCGAACTCACCTGATTCTCACGAGGGTTTCACGGCGCGCTCACCCTCCGGGGTGAGCATCGTCGCCGTGAACGTCTCGACAACCGACACCCTCGTCGCCGCCATCCGGTCCCGAACACTCGCGATCCCCTCCTGGGTCCTCGTGATCGAGTGCTTCATCGGGGCCGGGTGGTTGCGCGCCTGGGCGCAGAAGGCCATCTCGATCGACTGGTGGCGCGGCGACGCGCTCGTGACCTTCCTCGCCGACACCGAGGCCGCACGGGTGCCGTGGTTCCACGTCGTGGTCGACCTCGTCGTCGCCCCCAACCTCATCGCCGTCGCTGCGGCGGTCGCGTTGGTCCAGCTGGTCGTGGGGCTGGCCCTGGTCCTCGGCCGGCACCGGGTGCCGGCACTGCTGACCGGGATAGCGATGAACGTGGCGTTCGTGCTCGCCGGAGCGGTGACGCCCTCGGCGTTCTACCTGCTCGCCCAGTTGGCCGTCCTCCTCTGGGTGATCGAAGATCGCCGATCCCCGCGCGCCCGCGGGCTGGCGTCGGTGGTCTCACTCGGTGGCCTGGCCCTCGCCGGTTCGGCCGTCTTGTCGATCGGCACGCTGCATCCCGACCACGTCATCGAGGACCCGTCGATGATGCTCGTGTTCCTCGGGTTGCTCGCCGCGGTCGGAGCCGAGCTGGCGCGACCGTTGGCCGACCCATCGACTCCCGAGGCGTCGGTCGGCGTCGGACCGCCCCGCTGACCCGGACTCAGGAACGCGTCGCGGCCTTCTTCGCCTTCTTCGCCTTCTTGGTCTTCTTCGCCGTCGAAGCCCGCGACGGCAGCTTCTTGGTCGTCGCTCGAGTGCCGGCCTTCTTCGTCACCTTCGTGGTCTTGGCCCTCGTCTTGGTGGCGCCCGTCGTTGTCTTCTTCGTGGCCGTGGCGCTCGTCTTCTTGTTCGTCGTCTTCGATTTCTTGGTGGTCTGCGGCTTCGGCTTGGCCTTCTTCGCCTTCGACTTCTTGGTGGACTTCGCCTTCGGCTTCTTGGCCTTCTTCGCGTTCGACTTCGCAGTGCGACCGGCTGTGCGCGTGGCCGTCTTCGGCGGCTTCTTGCGTTTGCCCGATCCGGTCACCGTCGTGAGCGTCTGGCCGCTGTCGTGCAGCTGCAGGCCGACGGACTCGAGTTCGCCGCCGGCGTCCGCGACCTTGCCGCCGAGCGCACGCAACGCGTCGCTCGCCCCGGCGAGGTGCGAGGCGATGCCGTCGAGCTGTTCGCCACCGTCGCGGATCTTGCCGGCCGCCCGATCGGTGAGCGACATCTCACCGATGTCGAGACCGCTGACCACGCTGAATCCCATCACGTCGGTGAACTTCGGTTCGAACGACGGAATCGAGATGTCGTCGATCTCGTCGCCGAGGTCGGCGAGGAGGTCGACCGCCCGACCCAGCTGCTCGAGGCACGCTTCGATCGCGTCCGCGGCGATCTCCGCGAACTTGGCGACACCTCCCTTCTCGTCGACCAGCCAGCCGCCCGCCTGGACGGCGCTGGAGCCCGCGAGCGTGAGCCCGTCCCCGGCCTGGCCCAAGATGTCGGGCACCTTCTTCAGCAGGTCGAGCAGGTCGTCACCGTGGTCGCGAACGAAGTCGAGGACGCCGGTCAGCTCGTCCTTGTTCTCCCAGACGAGCGACACCGCCTCGCTGATCTTGTCCCGGTCGTCCCACAGTTGGTCGGCGAGGTCCTTCGCTTTGCCGAGGTCGTCACCGAAGTCGCCGAGGAGGTCATCGAGTCCCATGGCCGGGCAGCGTAGGTCAGCCGCGCACGATGACCGAGGGCGAACGCGGGTCGGTCGTCCAGACCGCGAGGGCGCTCATCGCCTCGCTGTGCGTGCGCATGGCGTGACGCGTGCCGGTCGGGTGCCAGATCCAGTCGCCGGGCGCCTTCGACGCGAAGTCGCCATCGCCGATCTGCCAGTCGCCGGATCCGCCCACCACGACGTACAGCTCCGGCGCCTTGTGCACGTGGGGCGGGTAGGTGACCCCGGGCCCCTGGACGGTCATGAAGACGGCCACCTCGTCGCTGTGGTGTCGCGCGAACGGCTCGGGTCCGACCAGCGGCGTGTAGCGATAGTTGGCTCGCACGATCTGCATGTCGGGCTCGTCGTGGTCGTCGTAGGCCACCGACCACACGAGTTCGTCGCGCAGGCGATCCACCGCCTCGACGAGACCGCCGGCGGGCCCGCTGGCGGCCGCATGACGCTGAACCGACTCGGCGAGGGCGGGCGGGAGGTCGCGCGGCTCCGGCGTGGTCACCGTGCCCTGCATGGCCGTGCGGGCAGCGGAGATCGCGTCCGCGACACCGTCGAGGGACGGTGCCGACGCCATCAGTGCGTCGAATGCGGCGATGAGGTGATCGTCGTGGGGCATGGCGACTCCGGCCGAGGAGCGTAGACGGCCTAGGGTCGCACCGATGCCCGACGCGCTCTTCGAACGGCACGGCGACCGTGTCCGACCCACCTCGCTCTGCACCGGACCGTGGGACCCCTCCGCCATGCACGGCGGACCTCCGACGGTGCTGTGCGGCCGCCTGCTCGCCGACCACGGCGCGGGCCAGGCGGAGTTCCACCTCGCCCGCGTGACCGTCGAGCTCGTGCGGCCGGTCCCCATCGAATCGTTGACCGTGGAGGTGACGGAGACCCGGCCCGGTCACCGGATCCAGCTTCTCGACGCCGTCGTGCGAGACGCGGCCGGGTTCGACGTCGTCTACGCCCGCGGCATGCGCATCCGCCGCGGCGACAACGGACTCGACGCCGGTGACCTCCCGACCTCGGCTCCCCCCGCCGTGGCGACCCCGGCGGCCTCGACCCGCTACGAGCACGGCTATCCGCTGGAGCCGGGCGGCTTCTACATGGACGCGTTCGAGATCCGGTCGGCCGACGGCCTCAGCTTCGGGCCGCTCGGCGCGTCGGCGTGCTGGTTCCGGCTCCTCGTGCCGACGTTTCTCGGCGAGGACATCGGTCCGCTCGACCGGGTGCTCGCCATCGCCGACTTCGGCAACGGCATCTCCAACATCGTCGACATGGGCACCCACCTCTACATCAACCCCGATCTGAGCGTGAACCTCCATCGGCTGCCGACCTCGGCATGGCTGTTGAGCGACGCCGTCACCCATGTGCGCGCCGACGGGTACGGCACCGCCACCGCCGCACTGTTCGACGAGCAGGGACCCCTCGGCACCGCCAACCAGTCGCTGATGGTGACGGCCCGGTGAGCCGCAGCGTCGGCCTGGCCCTCCACCGCACCGGCGCAGCCGGGCGTACCGAGGTGTTGATCGGCCACATGGGTGGTCCGTTCTTCGCCCGCAAGGACGAGGGTGGATGGACCTTCCCGAAAGGGCTCGTCGATGCCGGCGAGGACGAACTCGCCACCGCCGAACGAGAGTTCCACGAGGAGTTGGGAGCCCCACCGCCGCCCGGCGAATCGGTCGACCTCGGCGAGGTGAAACGGTCGGGCAAGACGATCCGACTCTTTGCTCGGCCCGGTGACTTCGACGCGTCGGCCGCCGTCTCGAACACGTTCGAACTCGAATGGCCGAGGGGGTCGGGTCGTGTCGAGGTGTTCCCCGAGGTCGATCGCGCCGCCTGGGTCGATCTCGACGAGGCCGAGCGGCTGCTCGCCAGGAACCAGGTCCCCTTCGTGGCCCGATTGCGGGCGATGATGGCGCCATGACCCCGGATGCAACGCACATGGGGGAGTCGTTCGGCGATTCGCTCCCGACCCAGCGCGGGTTCCAGGCCTCGCGCCCGCTCTCCCGCGTACCCGAACCGCCGATCCGATGATGGTCGCGCTCCCCGACGTCCGAGCGGTGCTCTTCGACAAGGACGGCACACTCGTCGACGTCGAGGCGACCTGGGGGCCGGCGATGGTGGCGGCGCTCACCGCGCTCGTGCCCGACGACTCGACGCGCCGTCGCGCCGCCGAGGCGATCGGCGTGCATCTCGATACCGCACGCCTCGTGCCCGACGGACCGATCATCGCCGAGTCGAACGGACAGATCTGTGCTCGCCTCGGACCGATCCTCGGGATCGATCCCGAGGAACTCGTCGTCACCTTCGAGCATCACCTCTTCGCCCGGGCCTCGGAGTTCGTCACTCCGTTGCCCGGCGTCGGGCCGGTGCTGGACGCGCTGAAGGCGGGCGGTTGTTGGGTCGGGTTGGCGACCAACGACGCCGAGCAGTCCGCCCGCGACCAGCTCCAACTGCTCGGCTGGCTCGATGCCTTCGACAGTGTGATCGGCTACGACAGCGGCTTCGGGGAGAAGCCCGACCCGGGCATGGTGAGCGCGAGCGTCGCCCGGGCGGGGGTGAGCGCCGACGAACTCGTGATGGTGGGCGACACCGACACCGATCTGGGGGCGGCCGAGGCGGCCGGTTGCCGCACCGTGCTCGTCCACGCGCCGCCGGGACGCGTCGCCCCGTCGGTGCGCATCGACACCCTCGCCGAGCTCCCCGGACTCCTCGGCTTCTGAGCGCCGGGAGCGACGTCAGCCCGCGGCGGCCAGGGCCGAGGAACGGATCGCGTCGATGTCGATGTAGCAACCCTGGAGATGGCGTCGAGCGGTCGAACGAAACGCCCGGCGGCCGTGGAGCACCCGCCGGTTGTCGAAGGCGACGAGCTCGCCCGGGCGCAGGGTGATCTCGATGGCGTGGGAGTCGTCATCGAGCAGCTCGACGAAGGCTCGGTAGGCGGCGTAGAACGCGTCGGCCCGGTGATCGCCCGGCGGGAGTGGCTCCATCGAACGATTGTTCACGCTGACGGCGTGGACCGCACCGGCCCGGTCGAGTTCGATCAGCGGGCGCTTCGCCCGCAGATCGGTGCCGTCCGCGTGGAACCGGAAGGTGACATCGGTCGTGGTCAGGATCTCGAATCCCGCCCGGTCGAGTCGCCGGAAGTCCTCGGCGACAGCGAAACCGTCGACGAAGCGACTCGCACCGCCGTCGTCGGCGGCGACCAGGCAGTGGAGCAGCTGGACCGTCGGACACGGCCGGCGATACGGGTTGTCGGTGTGCGCCGGGAGGCCGAGGGGTGTGTAGGCCAGATTGATCGGATCGGGCTCGGCAACCACGTCGAAGAGAGAGCCGTAGTTCGTCTCCCGCACGAAGCCGACGGTGTTCCCGACCGTCGTGACCGTTTCGGGATCGGTCCCGCAACCGTGGAACAGTGCGATCCCGCGCCGGGCGAGTTGGTCGACGAAGCACTGCCGATCGCCGTGCCAGTCGGTGCTTTCGGCGCGGATCGTCTCGGCGAAGCGGGCCGGCCAGTCGTCGATCGTCAGGCCCGTCGCGATGTCGGCCGGGATGCGACACGCATGGCGCTCGCCGGAGGCGTGATGGAGCAGCACGTGGAGCGCGTCGCCGACGGTGCGCTGTGAGATCACGGTCCAGCCCGCGAGTGCGGTCGCGTCGATCAGATGCTGGTCGTTGCCGGCGTCGCGGCACTCGGCGCATCGGCAGGCATCGCGGGCCCACGCCGGGTCGATCGGGCGGACGGCGGCGAGCGCGGCGGCGAGACGGGACCGGTACGTCTCGAGCGAGGGGATCGAGAGCCCGGCGACCTTGCCGTCGTCGTCGTAGGCCCGCAGGGCGATCGCCTCGGTCGTGAACGGGAGGGCGCCGAACGCGGTGGCGCGCTCCGGATCGAGCGGCCCGCCCTGCTCCTGCAGCGACATCTGCGAGGCGACGCTCAGGCGCTCGTGGTACTCGGGTTCGACCGTCACCCGGTAGCGCTTGGCGTCGACATGGTGCCGGATCGGCTCGACGATGCCGGGTGAGAGCCAGGCCTGCAGCGTGCGTGCCGCGATCTCGCTGTGGCCGGGATCGCCCCAGTCGCCCGCGTCTCCGAGCACGTGACCGATGTCGTGGAGCAGGCAGGCGAGCACCATCTCCTCGCCGGCGTCGTCGCGTTGGGCGAGCGCGGCCGACTGCAGCGCATGGTCGAGCATGGTGACCCGCTCGCCATAGGACTCCTCGGCGGTCGCTGCCAGGTGATCCATCAAGGCGTCGACGATGGCGGTCTCGGTGCCGAGGAGGGACCCGTGCTCCCAACGGGGGTCGGGGTCGATCCCGCAGAGGTCCGCGACCGTCGGCGCGATGTCGAGCGTCGATGCGTTCGGCCAGTGGGTGGCCGCCTCGACCCGGCCCGGGGCGCGGACGACGACGAACGTCTCGAGCACCTCGGGCACGACGTCGGCGTGCCCGGTCCCGATCCCCCCGTGATCGGTGGTCACGAGCACCCGAGCATGGTCGCCGACCGCATCGAGCAGCCGGCCGAGCAGGGCATCGGATCGTCCGGCCGCCGCGACGTACTCGGGACTGTCCCAGCCATAGGTGTGCCCGTCGACGTCGGGCTGGGAGAGGTAGACGAACACGAGGTCGTGGACCCCGTCGCCGAGCGTGGCGATGGCGGCGTCGACGGAGCGCCGGTCGTCGTCTGGGCCGTAGCCTCCGTCGATCACGAAACGGTGCTCTGCCGCGTCACGTTCGATCACGTGGTCGAGGGGCAGCCAGTTGACGAACGATGCGGTCGCCAGACCGGCGTCGCGGGCCACCTTCAGGAACGAGGCGGCCTCGCTTCGCAGCGGCACCGGGGTGTTGTCGGCGATCCCGTGCGCCGACGGATCCACGCCCCGGAACATCGAAGTGTGGACCGGCAGGGTCCACGGCGGGCAGACCGCCCGAGAGCGAAAGCACGACGCACCCTGCAGCGCGAGCGTCGTGAGGGTCGGCATCGTCGCCCGGGTGACGTGGCGAGGCGCCACTCCGTCGATCGACACCACCAGGACGGGTGAGCGGGCGGCCATGGCGCGCAGCGTACGCGCTCGCTCGGCGGTCGTGCGACACTCTTCACGCGATGGCTTCCACCCACGGACTCGACCTCACCGATGCGATCGAGATCGTCGGCTGTCACGCCGAAGGCGAGGTGGGCGACGTGATCGTCGGCGGTGTCGAACCGCCGCCCGGTGCCACGCTGTGGGAGCAGGCTCGCTGGATCGATCAGGACCAGACCCTGCGCGACACGGTGCTCAACGAACCCCGAGGCGGGGTGTTCCGTCATGTGAACCTGCTTGTGCCGTCACGGCTCCCGGAGGTCGACTGGGGCTTCATCATCATGGAGCCCTGTCACACGCCGCCGATGTCGGGAAGCAACTCCATGTGCGTGGCCACGGTGCTGCTCGAGACGGGCCGGGTGCCGATGCACGAGCCGATCACCCGATTCACGATCGAGGCGCCCGGGGGCACCGTCTCGGTCGAGGCCGAGTGTCGCGACGGCAAGGCCGAGCGCATCCGGGTGTTCAACCTGGCGTCCTTCGCCGACCGACTCGATGCAGAACTCGACGTGCCCGGCATCGGCGCCGTCAGGGTCGACACCGCGTTCGGCGGCGACAGCTTCGTGCTGGTCGACGCCGTCGACATCGGCCTCTCGGTCGAGCCGGGATCCGCAGCCGAACTCGCCGAGGCAGGAGCCGTCATCACCGCCACCGCCAACGAGCAGCTCGGCTTCACCCATCCCCAGTACCCGGAGTGGTCGCACCTGTCGTTCTGCCAGATCGCCGGCCCGCTCGAGCGAGACGACGAGGGGTTCGTCCTGCAGAGCACCAGCGTGATCGATCCCGGCAAGCTCGATCGTTCGCCGACCGGGACCGGTGTGTCGGCCCGGCTCGCGGTCCTGCACGCCCGCGGTCTCGCTGCGGTCGGCGACACGCTCCGCATGCGATCGGTGATCGGTTCGGAGTTCGTCGGGACGATCCACGGCACCCGCGACGATCTCGGCGACGGTCGCGCAGGCATCATCCCGTCGATCAGCGGCCGAGCGTGGATCACCGGCGTCACCCATCATCTCGTCGACCCCGACGACCCCTGGCCGACGGGCTACCGCGTCGCCGACACCTGGCCCGGGGCGTGACCGCCACGTAGGGTCGGTCGCCATGCCGCAACCGTTCCGATTCGGACTCCAGACCCACGGCCCCATCGAGGGGATGTCGTGGACCGACACCACCATGTTCGCCGAGCAGCAGGGATACTCCTCGATCATGCTGCCCGACCACTTCCACGGGCAGTACGGCCCGATGACCGCGCTCGCAGCAGCCGCCGCGGTCACCACCGAGATCAAGGTCGGCGCCCTCGTATTCGGCAACGACTACCGGCACCCGGTGATGATCGCCAAGGAGATGGCGACCCTCGACCACATCGCTGAAGGGCGGGTCGAGTTCGGCATCGGCGCCGGTTGGATGCGCACCGACTACGACGAGTCCGGCATGACCTACGACCGTCCCGGCGTGCGGATCGATCGCATGCTCGAGAGCCTCCAGGTCATCAAGCGCTGCTGGCAGGAGGGCTCGTTCGACTTCGCGGGCGAGCACTACCAGATCACCGACTACGACGGGCTCCCGCTGCCGTACACGCCGGGCGGCCCGCCGGTCATCATCGGCGGCGGCGGGCCCCGCATGCTCGGCGTCGCCGCACAACACGCCGACATCGTGGCCATCACCGCCAACCTGCGCGCCGGCGCCGTCGGCGAAGACGCCATCGCCGACTCGATGCCGGAGGCCTACGACCGCAAGATCGCCCGCGTGAAGGAGGTCGCAGGCGATCGCTTCGACTCGATGGAGATCAACTCGTTGGCGATGAACACCTCGATCACCGACGACCGCGACGGTGCGCTCGAGTTCTTCGCGCAGATCTTCAACGCCCCGAAGGAGGTCGTCGCCCAGTCTCCGGCGCTGATCGCCGGGTCGGTCGGTGAGATCGTCGAGACCCTGCAGGAACGCCGCGATCGTTGGGGCTTCAACTATGTCGTCGTGCAGCAGAACGGCGGCCAGGGACTTGAGCGGTTCAACGAGGTCATCGGCGCCCTCGCGGGAACCTGACCGATCAGCTGCGGGTCGCGCCGAGCTCCAACCGGACCGGTTCGGGGTCGGCCACCCGGATCACGACCAGATCGGTCGGCGGCTGATCCTCCGACCGGGGCAGGGGACCGACGCGTCGACGGCGGCCGACCTGCTGGATCAGCAGCCGGGTGTCGTCGGGGCCTTCGGCGATGCCTTTGGCTCGCACGACGTCGTCGGGCAGCTTCTCGAGGAGGTCCATCAGCGCAGCACCGGTGGTCGGCCGCGGCAGCTTGACCAGCTCGGTGATGTGTCGATCGAGCAGCGACGGCGGCGGGATCGCGGTGGCGTCGCGGTCGCGTCGGGTCGCGAGGTCGATCAGGGTGGGACCGATCGATCCGTCGAGATCGTCGATCACGGGAACGTCGGGCACATGGGTGTGCACGGCCTGGCGGACGGCAGCCCGCTCGTCGGCGGTGACGAGCTCGCTCTTGGACACGATCACCAGATCGGCGGGCTCCAGCTGGCGCAGCAGCAGCGGCTGGGTGCGCTCGTCGGCGATGCGCTCGGTGAAGCTGGTGGCGTCGGCGAGGACAACGACCCCGTCGAGCCGGAAGCCGTCGCTGTTCGCCCACGGCACGACCTGGGTGGGGTCGGCGACACCGCTGAGTTCGATGATGACGTGATCGGGGGCGACCGGGCGGGCCCGGAGTTCGGCCAGCGTCGCGCTGAGGCTGTCCTTGATCGAGCAGCAGACGCACCCGTCGGTCAGCTCGATCGTGTCGCCGGATCGGCGGCGCAGCAGGGCGGCATCGACGTTGACCTCGCCGACATCGTTGACGAGCACGGCGATGGGTCGGTCGGTACGGCGCAGCAGGTCGTTGAGGACCGTGGTCTTGCCGCTGCCGAGGTAGCCGCCGAGCAGCGTCATCGGCACCCGGCGGCCGTCCCACGGGGCGATGCCGTCGTCGATGTCGTCGAGATGATCGCCGTCGCCCGCTGCCATGGCCGCACGCTATCTCGCCCCGCTGACCGCGGGGGCCTACCCTCGGGAGATGACCGCAGCCGCCGAACCCGTGTTCTTCAACCCGCTCGAGCCGGGCTACATCGAGAACCCCTGGCCTCATCTGGCGGAGATCCGGCGCGCGGACCCGGTGCATCACCTGCTGACCGGACAATGGGGCCTGTTCCGCTACGAGGACGTGTTCGCGATCCTGCGGGATCGGTCGCTGAGCGTCGATGATCGCAACGCCGACCTGAGCGAGCTGCAGCGGGCCGACCTGATCGAGGAGATCCCGCTCGAGGAGCAGAACCGCTCGATCCTCAACATCGATCCGCCCGACCACACCCGCCTCCGGAGTCTGGTGAGCAAGGCGTTCACGCCGCGCACCATCGAGGGTCTTCGGCCCCGGATCCAGGCGATGGTCGACGAGATGCTGGACACGATGCAGGCGGAGGGTCACAGCGACGTCGTCGCTCGGCTCGCGTTCCCCCTTCCCTTCGACGTCATCTCCGAGATGCTGGGGATGCCCGACGCCGACGCCGAACAGATCAAGCACTGGTCGGCCGCGCTGGTGAAGACCCTCGACCCAGTCATCACCGAAGCCGAGATCGCCGAGGCGATGGCCGCCGGCTCGAACATGGACGCCCTGATCGATGATGTGATCGCGTGGAAGACCGCCAACCCGGCCGACGACCTGCTCACCGCGATGATCGAGGCCGAGGTCGACGGCGACCGTATGACGCCCAAGGAGCTTCGCGACCAGGTGTCGTTGCTGTTCATCGCCGGCCACGAGACGACCGTCAACCTGATCGGCACGGGTCTGTACGAACTGCTCCGCCATCCCGACCAGCTCGCCGTGTTGCGGTCGGCCGACACGTTCCCGCCGACCGCGGTCGACGAGTTGCTGCGGTGGGTCTCACCGGTGCAGATCAGCCGCCGGATCGCCACCGCCGACATCGAACTCGCCGGCAAGACCATCCCGAACGGTGCGTTCGTGCTGACGTCGCTCGCCGCCGCCAACCACGATCCTGCGTTCTGGGGCGACACCGCCGAGATCCTCGACCTGCATCGGGCCGATGCGGGGCGCCACGTGTCGTTCGGCTCCGGGGTCCACTACTGCCTCGGTGCGTCGCTGGCGAAGCTCGAGGCCGAGATCGCGATCGGGGGTTTCGTGCGGCGGTTCGGTCAGGTCGACATCGTCGAGGAGCCGACCTGGAACGGCCGGATCAACCTGCGGGGTCTGGAGTCTCTGGTCGTCGATCTGACCTGAGATCGAGCATCTCGTGGGGGTCGGGGTACTCGACCTCGTCGTTCCAGTCCTCGATGCACCGCTCCGCCAGCGGGATCGCGTGGTTCGCGCGGGTCGCGTCTCGGTGCGAGATGTGGATGCTCGGCGGAATGCGCGGGTCGAAGGAGCGCTGGAACGCCTCCTGCCCCTGGGCCGCGTGAGACCATCCGTTGGACAACATGTTGCCGGTGGGGCCGACGATCTCTCGCATCGGATGGGCGTCGCGCGAGACGGCTCGGCGTCCGGCCCGACGACCTTTCCACTCGGCTCTGACCTCTCGGAAGAAGCGACCGACCCGTGCAGCGATGCCACGCATGCCAAACGGTACCGCTCCCGCCGACCCTATGCGTCAGCGGCGCTGGTCTTCCCACGAACGGCGGAGTTCGCCGGCCTGATCACGAAGCTGTTCGACACCGTTCTCGACCGCTTCGCGCAGCTCGGGGCTCGGCACCCACCTGATGCCGTACAGCCAGGTCTCGCGGTCGTCGCTCAGTCGCACGTGGCGGATGGTGGCCTCGCCGTCCGCACCACCGAGCCGGACCGGGACGACATCGCCCGTCTTGTGCTTGGCGTCGAGCGGCGTCTCGATCAGGGCACCCTCGAGCGACAGGTCGAGGACGGTGCCCTCGTCCGCGACCTCCTCACGCTTCAGCTTCGAACGCTTGGCGCGGACGTTCCACTCGATGGTCGCCCGCATGGGCGCGACCTCGTGACGGGGGAGGAGCCGGTCGAGAGCCTTGGGGTCCATACGGTTCTTTCGGCCGCTCGTCGCCGAACCTGAGCCGTGTTCGATCGGATCGCCCGCGCCCGGCGCTCACGGTACGCTGCGGCCGACCATCGACCGGAGAAACCAGTGAGTCTGATCCACGCCAGCAGCCTGCCCGACGTCGTCATCCCGGAGATGTCGATCACCGACTACGTGTTCCACAAGGCGTCGGCCTACCCGGACCGCATCGCGGTGTCCGATGGCGCAGGGAATCAGTACACGTTCGCCGAGCTCGAGCAGGCGTCGCGTGCGCTCGCCGGCGGGCTCGCCGCCCGGGGCATGGGCCCGGGCAGTTGTATCGCCCTGATGGCGCCCAACCTGCCCCAGTTCCCGGTGGTGTTCCACGGTGTGGCGACCGCCGGCGCCACCCTCACGACGATCAACCCGACGTACGGCGCCGCCGAGGTCCGCCATCAGCTCATCGACGCCGGCGCCACCGTGCTCGTCACGATCGGCATGTTCCTCGAGGTCGCCCAGGAAGCGATCGAGGGCACCGACGTGACCGAGATCGTCACCATCGACGCAGCCGAGGGCTCCACCCCGCTCGCCGCGTTCATGGGCGATCCGATCGAGCAGGTGCCGGTCGACGTGCGCGAGCACGTGATGGTGCTCCCGTATTCGTCGGGCACCACCGGTCTGCCGAAGGGGGTGATGCTCACCCATCACAACCTGGTCGCCAACATCGCCCAGATGGAGCACGTGCTCGTCTACACCGACGACGAGGTGGGCCTGTCGGCGCTGCCGTTCTTCCACATCTACGGCATGCAGGTCCTGATGAACGGCATGTTGACCAACGGGGTGACCGTGTTGACGATGGCCCGCTTCGACATGGAGCAGGCGCTCGAGCTGGTGCAGTCCCACAAGGTCACCCGCTTCTTCGCCGTGCCCCCGATGGTGCTCGGTCTCGCCAAGGCGCCGATCGTCGACCAGTACGACCTGTCCTCGGTGAAGCAGGTCTTCTCGGGTGCTGCGCCGCTCACGGTCGAACTCCAGAACGAGTGCGCCGAGCGGATCAACTGCGAGGTGGTGCAGGGCTTCGGCATGACCGAACTCAGCCCGGTCACCCACTGCACCCCGGAAGGACGCAACAAGCCCGGCACCAGCGGCGTGGCGGTCAGCAATGTCGAGAGCCGGATCGTCGACCCCGAGACCGGCGAGGATCAGGCGGCGGGCGAGCGCGGCGAGCTCTGGGTGCGCGGCCCGATGGTCATGAAGGGGTACCTCAACAACCCCGAGGCGACCGCGGCGACCATCGACGAGGACGGCTGGCTCCACACCGGCGACGTGGCGATCGTCGACGAAGACGGCTACTTCTCGATCGTCGATCGCATCAAGGAGCTGATCAAGTACAACGGCTTCCAGGTCCCGCCCGCGGAGCTCGAAGGCCTGATCGCCACCCATCCGAAGGTGCTCGACGTCGCGGTGATCGGCGTGCCCGACGATGCCGCCGGAGAGCTCCCGAAGGCGTTCGTGCAGCTCGCGCCCGGTGTCGAACTGACGCTCGACGAGCTGCAGGCGTTCGTCGCAGAGCACCTCGTCAGCTACAAGCAGATCCGGCTGATGGAGGTCATCGACGCCATCCCGAAGAGCGCATCGGGCAAGATCCTGCGCCGCGAACTGCGCGACCGATAGGCCGAATGACCCTCACTTAGCCGGTGGATCGGACGTAGCGTGGACTGATGGCCCAGTCCGTGCTGACCGAATTGATCGCCGAACGCGGGGTGCTCCTCGTCGACGGTGCCACCGGAACCCAACTGATGGCCGCCGGCCTCGAGGCCGGCGACGCCCCCGAGCGGCTCAACCTCGACCGTCCCGAGGCGGTGTACGGCCTCCACGAGTCGTATGTCAATGCCGGCTCCGACATCGTCTTGACCAACACGTTCGGGGGTTCGGCGTTTCGCCTGAAGCTGCACAAGCTCGACGACCGCGTCGTCGAGATCAACCGCGAGGCTGCGCGGCACGCTCGCCACGTCGTCGACCAGCTCGAACGACGAGTTTTGGTCGCCGGCTCCATGGGCCCGACGGGCGAACTGCTGGCACCGCTCGGCGCGCTCGAACCCGCCGTCGCGGCAGCCGGCTTCGCCGATCAGGCGAAGGGGCTCACCGAGGGCGGGGCTGACGTGCTCTGGATCGAGACGATGAGCTCCATGGAGGAGATCGAAGCGGCGATCGAAGGGGCTCGCTCGGCCTCGGATCTGCCGATCGCCGTGACCCTGAGCTTCGACACCGCCGGGCGCACGATGATGGGCGTCGACGGCGCCACCGCCGGTCGCCGTCTCGCCGAGCTCCAGGTCGACGCGATCGGAGCCAACTGCGGCAACAACCTGGTCGACACCGAGGCTGCGGTCGACCAGATGGTGGCGGTCGCGGGCGACATCCCCGTGATTTGCAAGGCCAACGCCGGGATTCCGCAGTGGCGTGGCGCCGAGCTCGTCTACTCGGGCACGCCCGACGTCGCCGCTGCCCATGCCGACCGTGTCCGCAATCGAGGTGCGACGATCATCGGCGGCTGCTGTGGCAACGAGCCGGTGCACCTCGCGCGGATGCGCGCCGTGCTCGATGGCACGATCCCCGTCCCCGAGGTCGACCATGTCGTTCCCGAGCCGGCAGGGCCCGTGACGGTCGACGCCCCGCGCGGTCGACGCGGCGGTCGCCGCCGGCGCTGACGGTTTGCGCCACGGTCGCCCCGCCGGGGACGATCGGGCATGGCGCATCGCCCACAACTCTCGCTCACGCTCGTCACCTTCGCCGCGGCCGACCCCGGCGGTTGGGGTCATCTGATCGCGCGAGCTGAGATGGCCGACGCCGCAGGCGTCGACCGGCTCGCAGTCTCGGACCATGTCGCGTTCGGCCCGAGCCTCGACGACTACGGCGACCCGGCCCGGGGCGGCATCCGCGGTGGTCACCAACCGACCGGACCCGACGGGCACTGGCTCGAGCCGCTGACCGTCATCTCCCACCTCAGCGCCCGGACGACGCGGATCCGCTTCGGCACCAACATCTTGTTGGCGGCACTGCGTCGCCCGGTCGTGTTGGCCAAGACCGCCGCCACGATCGACGTGCTCTCCGGCGGTCGTCTCGATCTGGGCGTCGGTGTCGGGTGGCAGGCCGCCGAGTACGCAGCCGCCGGCCTCTCGTTCGCCGATCGCGGCGCACAGCTCGATCACAGCCTCTCGGTGTGTCGGACGCTGTGGTCGGGCAACGACGTCGACTTCTCCGATGAGCGACTCGCCTTCGAACGGGTCTGGCAGGAACCCAAGCCCGGCGGTGGTGCCGTGCCCATCTGGGTGAGTGGAACCACGAATCCGCGCGCGATGCGTCGGCTGGCCCGATTCGGGTCGGGATGGATCCCATGGGGACCCGACGCCGCGGATCTTCCCGCCGGGATCGCCCGGATGCGGGAGGCCGTCGCCGCTCACGACCGTGACCCCGCAGGGATCGGCGTCGTCGGTTCGCTCCCGACCGTCACCCTCGACGACGGGACGCCGGACGTCACCGCGACCGTCGCCGCGGTGCCCGCCCTGGTCGACGCAGGCGTGACCGACTTCCGCAGCAACGTCCGGCTCGGCGACGACCCGGCCCAGGCCGAACAGCTGGCCGCGCTGGTGGCAGCGTTCCGCGACGCCGCGGACTAGTCCGTCACCAGGTGTCGACCATCGGCCGCCCGCCCGGCGGGGTCGGCGGTGCCGCAGCGAGCACCTGAGCGACGCGGCGGCGTGTGTCGGCCGGATCGATGACGTCGTCGAGTTCGCCGAGCGACGCGGCGTTGAGCGCGTTGGAGTTCTCGTACATCCGAGCGACGAGTTCCTCGTACCGAGCCTCGCGCTCGACGGGGTCGTCGATCGCCTCGAGCTCGCGCCGGGCACCGTGCTTCACCGCCCCCTCGATCCCCATGCCGCTCACCTCGCCGGTCGGCCAGGCGACCGACAGCAGGGTGGCGTGGAAGGACCCGGCCGACATCGCCATCGCGCCCAGGCCGACCGCCTTGCGCAAGACGACGGTGACGAAGGGGACTCGAAGGCTCGCACCGACGACGAACATCCGGCCGAAGTGGCGCACCTGGGCGGTCTCCTCGGCCTCGGGCCCGACCATGAAGCCCGGCGTGTCGCAGAGCGAGACGATCGGGATGCCGTGGCCGTCGCACAGCTGCATGAACCGGGCCGCCTTGTCCGAACTGTCGGAGTCGATCGCGCCACCGAGGTGGCCCGGATCGTTGGCGATCACGCCGACCGGACGCCCTTCGATGCGGATGAGTGCGGTGACGATCGATCGTCCGAAGGTCGGTCGGAGCTCGAGCACCGTGTCGACGTCGGCGAGGGTGTGGATGGCGTCGCGCACGTCGTAGATGCGCTTGCGGTTCTCGGGTACGACGTCGCGCATCGCGGTCTGATCCGGTTCCTCCCAGTCGCCCACCGAGCCCTGGAAGTACGAGAGGTAGCGCTTGGCCAGATCGACCGCGTGCGCCTCGTCGTCGGCGGCGAGATCGACGACACCGTTGGCGGTGTGGACACCGATGGGGCCGATGTCCTCGGGCCGGTACGCGCCGAGGCCGCCGCCTTCGATCATGGCCGGGCCGGCCATGCCGAGGTTGACCTCCGGCGTGGCGATGATGACGTCGCAGACACCGGCGAGCGCGGCGTTGCCGGCGAAACAGCGTCCGCTCACGATCGCGACCGAGGGAACGTGGCCGCTCAACCGGGCCATCCACGCGAACGACATCAGCTGCAGGCCGGCCAGATAGCCGGCGTCGGTGTCGCCCGGGCGCCCGCCACCGCCTTCGGCGAACAAGACGACCGGGATCTCGAGTCGATCGACGACCTCGAGCAGGCGGTCCTTCTTCTCGTGCCCCCGGAACCCCTGGGTGCCGGCCAGGACCGTGTAGTCGTAGGACATCACCGCGACGTGCGCCGCCGAGCCCTCGAAGCGATCGGCGTTGACGGTGGCGAGCCCCCCGATGATCCCGTCGCCCGGCGTGTTCGCGATCAGATCCTCGACCTCGCGACGGGCCCGCTGCCCGGCGTACATGAAGCTCCCGTACTCCTGGAAACTGCCCGGATCGACGAGATCGGCCAGGTTCTCGCGCGCCGTTCGGCGTCCGCGGGCGTGGACCTTGGCGATGGCTTCGGGCCGGGCCGCGTCGTCGAGCAGCGCCCGACGGCGTTCGTACGCGGCCAGGTCGGCCCGCGTCCCCGACGGTGTCTCCGCCGACGTCGTGGTCGGTGTCGCCGCCACAGCGCCCGGTGTGAGCACGGCGATCCGGGCGCCGGCCTTCAGCACCTGACCCGACTCGGCGGCCACCGCCGTGATCTCCCCGTCGTCGGATGCCTGGATCAGGTGCTCGATCTTCATCATCTCGACGATGGCCACGATGTCGCCCGCCCGCACCTGATCACCGGCGGCCACCCGAATCTCGACGACGGTGCAGTCGGTGGGGGCGCTGATCTCGTGCATGGCCGCAGAGTCTCGCGGACCCGCTCGCCCGCCCACAATCGGCCATCGCCTCGACCTCCAATCGCACGGGCTGCGGCCGATGGAGAGCGGTCGGTGCTCTTCGGGCATCGTTGCGGCGAGGAGAACGGGAGGCGCTCATGGCCGTGGCCGAGACCGATCCCTATCTGACCGCCACGTCGACCTCGATCGCCGCGACCCGGCGTTGGGTCGTAGCCGCACTCGTCGCCAGCGCCGTCTATCTGTCGTATCGGGTGGTGTTCACCGTCTCCGGTGCGCCGCTCGACGTCGCCCTCCTCCTGCTGGCCGCCGAGGGGCTCGCCGTCGCGGTGTTCGGCCTTCGCGCCGCAGGCGCGTGGCATGCGCCCGCGGAGCTCGTCGAGGTGCCCGACGCGCCGTTGCCGTCCACGACGGTGGTCGTCGATGCCGCCGGCGCCGACCCGGATGCGCTGCGGACGACGCTGGTCTCGTGCCGGCAGTTGCGCGGGCTCGAACGGATCGTCGTGGCCGATCCGGCGGCTTCGACGCAACTGCGCACGGTCGCCGACCGGTTCGGGGCGACGACGGTCGACGATGTCGCCACGACGGTCGCCGCACAGACCTCGGCCATGTGGGTCCTGCTCGTCCGGGCCGGCGATCTGCCGCTACCCGATGCACTGGAACTCCTGGCGGCCGCGTGCTCGTCACCCGACGCCGGGATCATCCAGCTCGGCGTCGAGGAGGCGAACCCCTCGAGCTTCGAGCACGACCCGACGGGCCGCTGGTCGCTCACCCCGTTCGACCACCAGGTGGTGCGGCCATCACTCGCCGCCACCGGCTCGATCCCGTGGTACGGCGACGTGCCCGCCATGGTGCGGCCGGCCGCGATCCGAGACGCCGACGACACCGGGGCGTCGACGATCGACCTGGGGCTGCACGCCCTGTCCATCGGCTATCGGGTGACCATGGTGCCGCGGACGCTCGCCCGACTGCGGGGCGCCCGCACCTTGGACGAGAGCGTTCGGCAGCGGTTCGATCGCACCGCCGAGCTCCGCCGTCGAGCCCGGGGGCGCCTCGGCGACGTCTCCGCTTCGGTCCGGCGCCCGATCCGACTCGCCCTCGCCGATCCGCTCGCCGCCGTGCGCTGGGTCCTGCTCGTGTTCGTGGCCGTGCTCGTGCTGAGTCTCGGCCGACTGCCCATGAACGCCTCGTTGGTGCCGCTCGCGCTGCTCGCCGCGCCTGCGTACGGACTTCGTTGGCGGGCTCGATCGCTGCTCGGACGAGGACGGTTCGGGCGGGTGAGCGTGCTGCGGAGCGAGCTTCGGTCCGTCGGCGTCGACCTGGCGTTCGGTCACGGTCTGGGCGAACGGTCGGCCCGCAACCACGTCCTACTGCTCGGGGCGATGGTCGTGGCGGTGGGCCTCGCCGTCGCGATCGGCGCCGCCGCCGTGTGGCGAGACGGTGCTGATCGCATGCCGGCCGGCGCCGCAGCCGCCTCGCTGGCGCTGAGCGCCGGCTTCCTGATCGTCGCCGCCGACGTACTCTTCGACGTCGCCGCCCGACGCCAACGGCGCGGCAACCACCGGGTTCGTCTCGATGGCGTCGGCTGCCGCCTCGACGATCACCCGGGGCGACTGCACGACCTGTCGACCGGTGGATGCGGCCTGATCGTCAGCGAGGACGTCGGCCGCCTCCGTAGCGGCGACGAGGTCACCGTGCAGTTCCGCATCCCCGATGCCGGTGGCGCCTGGCGAGACGTCGCCACGACGGTTCGCGTCGCCCACGTCGGGCCACCCGTCGACGGCGAGCGACGGATCGGCGCCGCGTTCGCCGACCCGACCGGTGCCTCACTCGATCCCGTGATCGAGTTCCTTACCATCGATCGGCGCCTCGTGGCCCTCGGTCGTCTCGCCACCGCGAGCTAGCCGAGGCGCAGGGACTCCGGGCGGCAGCGGGCTAGCCGAGTCGCAGTGTCTCCAGCGGTTCGAGTCGGGCCGCCTTCACGCTTGGGTACAGGCCGGCGATGATGCTCGTGATCAACGCCGCTCCGACCCCGATGAGATACAGCGTCGGGATCCCGAGATAGTGCGACGCCAACTCGACGCCGAACAGGTCGAGATCCGGCGACAACACGTGGACCCACCCGGCGATCCGGCTCGCGTACACCACGATCCCGACCCCCACCGCCGCGCCGGCCAACCCGCCCATCAGGCCGACCGCCACCGACTCCAACAGGAACTGCCACGCGATCAGCGATCGGCCATGTCCCAACGCACGACGGATCCCGATCTCCGCCGAGCGCTGGATGACCGAGATCGACATGACGTTGGCGATGCCCACACCACCGACGATCAGCGCGAGGAGCCCCATGGCGGCGACGATGATCTGCAGTGTGGAGTCGGCGGCCGCCTCGGCCTCGAGTGCGTCGCTCAGCACCGACGTCGCCGTCTCCTCGTTGCCGCCGAGGTTGATGGCGACCGGTAGGGCCTCCTCGGTGGTGAGGGTGAAGTCGGGGTCCGAGCGGACGTACACGGTGTCCGGCTCGAGGCCGGTGTCGAAGTCGGCGTCGGCGGTCGTCGCCGGAATGATCACCGCATTGTCGAACACCGGATCGAGTGGGTAGCGCTCGACGATCCCGACGACGCCGTAGTCGAGGTCGTTCAGCTTGATGGTGCGGTTGCCCTCGCGGAAACCGAACTCATCCGCGAGTCCGATCCCGACGACCGCGGTGCGGGCGGCGGTGTCGTAGTCGAAGTCGTTGAGCCATCGACCCGAGACCAACTCGACCTGCATGACGTCGAGAAAGTGCTCGTCGGCGGTCAGGATCGGCGTGGGGAACGCCGTGTAGTAGTCGCGGGCGGCCTCGTAGGGCGTGGTGATGACGCCGCTGATCTGCTTGGTGGCGGTGGAACCCTCGACCGTCGTCAGCTTGTTGACCCGTTCGACGACGTCCTCGGGGAAGACCGGTTCGTCCGCCCCGAACGACGCCGAGGCCTCGCCTCGGATCAGGTTGTCGCCGAGGGCGGCCAACGTCTCCTGGAGGTCGCCCTTGGCCGACTCGGTCAGTCCGACCGCGGCGACGATCGCACTCACCCCGATGATCGGCCCGAGCATGATCAGCAGGGTTCGGCTCCAGCGGGCGGTGAGACCCGCGACCGCGACGCCGACGAGATCGCGGACGCTCCTCATCGGGCCGACTCCGTCGCCGGATCGGCCTCGGTGAGGGTGCCACCGAAGTTCGAGACGTCGTCGCCGCCACTGAGCACCTCGTCGGCGACGATCTTGCCGTCGCGCATCGAGATCCGACGGTCGGCGGCGGCCGCGACCGCCGGATCGTGGGTGACGATCGCGATCGCCCGGGAGCCGTCGTTGAGATCACGGAAGATCTCCATCACGTTGGCGGCGTTGGTCGAATCGAGCGCTCCCGTCGGCTCGTCGGCCAGCAGCAGCTTCGGTTCGGTCACGATGGCTCGGGCGATCGCACACCGCTGCTGCTCGCCGCCCGACATCTGGACGGGGCGGTGCTCGTGCCGCGGGGCGAGGCCGACGACGTCGAGCGCCTCCATCGCCCGCCGCTTGCGTTCGCGAGGCGAGAGATTGCGGTAGAGCAGGGCGGTCTCGACGTTGCGTCGGGCGTCGAGGTGCGGGATGAGGTGGAACTGCTGGAAGATGAACCCGACGACGTCGCCGCGCAGCGTGCTGCGATCGTGGTCGCTGAGTTCGCTGACCGGGGTCCCGTCGACGATCAGTTCACCGAGACTCGGCAGGTCGAGCAGGCCGAGCAGACCGAGCATCGTGGACTTGCCCGAACCCGACGGGCCCACGATCGACACGAACTCGCCGGTGTCGATCTCGAGGCTGACACCGTCGAGCGCGTTGACCTTGATCTCCTCGCCGTAGATCCGCCAGACCTCGTCGAGGCGGAGCAGGGGGACGTGCTCGGTCATCGGTCGATCACCCGCCGGTGACGTCGACCACGATGACCTCGCTCCCGTCGAGGCCACTCAGCACCTCGGTGAACGAGCCTTCCTGGATGCCCGTGGTGATGGCGACCTCGGACTGCACGAGGGTGTCGGGATCGATGACCCGCACCGTCGGATTGCCGGTGGCGTCCTGGAAGATCGCCGCTCTCGGGACGACCATGGCGTCGACCCGTTCGTCGAGGACCACCTCGATCGACACGCTGGCGCCGTCGACGGCGGCGAGATCGCCGGCGACCTCCACCACCCCTTCGTAGCGTTCGCTGCCGCTCTCGTTGATGATCGCGGCGTCGTCGAGTTCGACGATGCGGCCCTCGACGGTCTGGTCGCCCGCCTCGAGCTCGACGGTCACGACCTGGCCGAGGATCAGCTCGGAACGATCGGTCGGGTTGGCGAAGAGCGTGATCGTGAAGTCCGGCTCGGTGAGCGTCAACAGCTGCTGCCCGAGCTGCACCGTCTCACCCTCGTCGACGAACACGGTGCCGACCCTGGCCGGCCAGTCGGCGATGATCATGTCGGAGGGCACGAAGATGACGTCGTCGTCGAGGGTCTGGACGAGGATCGTCACCTCCCGCGCACCGGCCGGGAAGGTGACCGTGCCGGTGAGCACGCCGTAGTCGATGCCCATGGTCGCCGTGCCGCCGACCTGGTAGTCGACCGAGATCGATCGGCTCGGTGCGGCGTCGGCGCGGATGGTGACCGCGACGGTGCCGCCTTCGGCGACCCGGACCTCCTCGCCGACGATGGTGAGTTCGGGCTCGTCCTCGTCCTCGATGGTGACGGTGCCGCTGATGGCGGCGCCGAGCCCGTACGGGTCGTCGGAGGCGTTCGGCTGCTGAAGCGTGACCGTGATCGTCTCGTCCGGCTCGATCGTGGCGTCCTGGGTGGTGGCGATCGTGAGGGTGAACTCATCGGCGCCCGCCGGGAACACGAAGCTGGGGTCCTCGTCCTGCTCGGCGTAGTCGTCGCCGTCGGTCGCCGTGCCCGAGACCGAGTAGCGGACCTCGGTCGCCCGGCCGAGCTCGCGGTCGGCGGTGATGGTGTAGGTGGCCGCGCCGCCCTCGTCGACCTCGGCGTCGTCGTCGTCGACCGTCAGCTCGAAGACGGGCACCTCGTTGGGGGTCGCGTCGGTGATCGTGACGGTCATCGTGTTGAGCGGTGCCGGGTTGTAGTTGATGCCCTCGCCGATGACCTGCTCGGCCGCGATCGTGATGGTCCAGTCCTCATCGTCTTCGTCGACGTCGTCGGCGAAGGTCTCCAGGGTGAGGGTGACGGTGCCCGCGCCGGCGGGCCACACGATCGGGGTGTCCTCGAGCGGGTCGTCGAGGTAGTCGACGTCGATGTCGGGGTCGGCGACGTCGTCGGCGTCGCCGCCGGTCGCGTCGCCGCCGAACGTCAGCCCGATCTGGGTGTCGACCAGCGGGGCCGGGTCGGCGGTCAGCACGATGTCGAGCGTGTCGCCCTCGGTGATCGTGGCTTCGGTGGTCTGCACGCCGATGGCGGGCACGGTGGAGGCCTGCACAGGAACGACCGCCGCACCGGCACCGGTGATGGTGCGGGTGACGTCGTCGCCCTCGCCCGGGCCCGGCACCGACGGGCCGATCAGGATCGCCTGGGTGTCCTTGTCGCCGACTGAGTAGCCGTTGCCGGGCGTGAGGCTGATGACGATCGTCTCCTCCGGTTCCGGGGTCGCCCCGCCGTAGCCGTAGTCGATCTGCCAGTTGCGGAGCGCCGTGCGGGTCGCCTCGGTGTAGAGACGATCGATCGCACCGGGGTCGTACCCGGCTTCGAACAGGATGCGTTCGAGCTGCAGCACGTCGGGACCGTCGGATCCGACGTCGAGCTGCCGGTAGAAGCTGAACTCACCGTTGGCGGCCACCGCGGGACGCCCGTCGAGGGCGAGGATGACCTGGCCGGCGGCGATCTCCTCGCCGTCGTCGATACCGACCTGGCTGACCCGCCCGTCGAAGGGGGAGTTGATGGTCTGGAGTTCGTCGCGTCGCAGTTCGCCGTTGAGGGTCAGCTCGTCGCGCAGAGTCTGTCGCCCGACCGTGTCGGTCAAGATCTCGACCGGGGCGTCGGCGGTGTCGTCGTCGCCGGTCGC
Source organism: Actinomycetota bacterium (assembly GCA_039193795.1). Lineage (GTDB taxonomy): Bacteria > Actinomycetota > Acidimicrobiia > Acidimicrobiales > Aldehydirespiratoraceae > UBA11606. The sequence goes on from JBCCWI010000018.1 coordinate 51,210, forward strand.
CTGCCAGACGATCACGAGGCCGGCGATGACGGTGAGCGCGACGAGCGCGCCCATGATCTGGCCTCGGCTCACAGATCCTCGCCGAGGTCGATGTTGGCTTCGCTGGTGCAGTCACCGACGTCGTCGGTCTGGGCGATGTCCTCGCCCGGTGGGCCCTCCCACGCAGCCGCAGCGGCGAAGCCGGGGAAGAGGAGGCCGTACTCGTTGGGGACCGGGTCGGGGATGTTCCACCCACGTCCGATCATGCAGTCGCGGAACGCCACGTACTGCCGATTCTGCTCCTCGACCTCCTCGGGCGTGAGGTCGGCCTGGGCGGCGTCGGCCTCGGCGAGGCGCTCCTGCACCTGACTTCGGGCCGCGCAGGCGATCAGCGCGTCGATGTAGGGCTGGGCGTTCTGGGGTACGTCGCCCAACGTCGGGTCGGGGATGCCGATGAACTCATAGCCCTCGGCGTCGAGGCAGCTCTGGAAGACCGAGACCGCTTCGAACAGCGCCTCGCCCTCGCTCTGCTCCTCCTGGGGGAGGGTGGTCGACGTCGAGGTGGTGGCGTCGGCGGTCGGCTCGACCGCCTCCTCGTCGCCCTCGGCGGCACCGGCTCCGGCTGCGGCGGGCGCGGCCGTCGTCGTGGTGTCGGCAACGTCGTCGGCGTCGACCTCGATGTCGCCCTGAGTCCGCAGCACGATGTCGCCGGACGCGTCGTCGTCACCTCCTCCACCGCAGGCGGTGGCGATGATCGTGATCGCGGCCATGACCGCGCCGAACCAGCGCGTGCGAATCCCCAGCATGCGTACTCCTTGAGCCGACCGGGACTGTAGTCACCCGAACCCCGTTCTGACGATTCCTTCCGCCGGGTGTTCGGCGGCCCTCACACCCCGGGGAACAGGGCCTCGATCGCGGTGCCGACCGAGACGTCGGGCCACGGTGCCGCGCCCGCTGCAGTGCGACCCAGACGGTCGATCTGTGGCACGAATCCGAGGGCCTCGAGGGGGTGCAGCTCCGGTGGTTCGATCGTTCGCCCGTCGATCTCGAGATGGGGGAGGGGGTCGAGTTGGAGGAGGATCACCCCAGCGGCGTCGGCGGCTTCGAGTTCGATGCGCGACGATCCGTCGGTCCACGCGACGTCCAGGCCGGCGCGGCGGCCCGATTCGAGCTCGATCGCCGCATGCACACCGTTGGCGATGTCGGCGACCTCGACGTGCACCGCCGGCTCCGCTGCGGCGGACAACAGAACGGGGGCGAGGCGGAGGCCCGGGTCGTGCAGCGGGCCGCCGAAGGCCGGGGTGCCGTGGGCGCCCCAGTCCGGTCGCGGCTGACGGATCCGCATCTGCAGGTGATGGGGCTCGTGCATCGCCGCGATCTCGCGCAGAGCCTGCCGCACGACTCGGGCATGGAGCAGGTTCGCACCGAGCACGACCGGGATCGACAGGACGGGGATGTCACGCAGTGGCGGTTCGACGAGCACCGCCTTGACCCGCGCGCCCCGCTCGACCTCGGCTCCGATCGCCTCGAGGACCCCACCGACTTCGGGTGGTGGAACAGCGACGATCACCGCGTCGGCGTCCGCGCACAGGTCGGGGAGCGAGCGATCCGGCGCATCGGCCACGGCGGCCAGTTCCTCTGCGGAGCCGGGGCGTCCGCCGACGCCGACGAGCTCCGCGCCGCGGGTGTGGATCACGGCGTCGGCGTGCAGGGTCGCGCCCTTCCCGCCGCCGATGATGCCGATGGAGGTCACGAGGCGCATCGTGTCACGCGCCGGCAGTCGGTGCCGCGCCGGGCGGAGGGGTCGCGAGGAGTAGCGTGGTCACCGTGCGTGGGATCGTCGGACTGCTCCGACTCGCCGCAATTCTCGTCGGCGGTGGCCTCGCGGTGGCGTTCACCGTGGCCGCCCTCGCGCCGCGCGTCTCCGACATCTACGCGGCCAACGACTCCACGTCGGCCGAGATCGACCTCAACGAGCTCGCCCTCCGCTCGATCGTGTACGACCGGCACGGTGCGGAGTTCGACGTCCTCTACGACGTCGAGAACCGGGAGCTGGTCGCCCTCGACGACATCAGCCCGCAGATGATCACCTCCCTGATCGTCGTCGAGGACGAGGGATTCTGGGACCACAACGGGGTCGACGCGAAGGCGATCGGGCGTGCGTTCATCGAGAACGTGAACGCCGGTGGCATCGAACAGGGCGGTTCGACGATCACCCAGCAGTTGATCAAGAACGGCGTCTTGTCGAGCGAGCAACAACTCGACCGCAAGATCCCCGAGGCGGCGCTCGCGATCCGCCTCGAGGGCCAGCTCACCAAGGAAGAGATCCTGGAGGCCTACCTCAACACCGTCTACTTCGGTTCCGGGGCCTACGGGGTGCGAGCGGCGGCCGAGATCTACTTCGGAGTGTCGCCCGCCCAACTGTCGTGGCCGCAGGCTGCGCTGCTCGCATCGTTGATCTCCAACCCCGACAGCTACGACCCGACCCGCTTCCCCGACGTCGCCCGGGAACGGCGGGAGGTCGCCCTCACCCGCCTCCTCGACACCGGCCACATCAACGAGACCTCCTACACCCGCTACCTCGACGAGCCGCTGCCGACCGAGCGACGCGTCGCGGCGGAATGGGAGCCGAGCAACTACTTCATCGAGGAGGTTCGGCGTCGTCTGCTCGACGATCCGCGCCTCGGCGCGACCGCCGACGAGCGCGCCGAAGCCCTCTTCGGTGGTGGCCTGCGGGTGTACACGACCTACGACCCCGAGGCGCAGGCCGCGGCGGAAGCGGCGGTCGAGGCGCACATCCCCGACGACGAGCGTGAGTTCTACGCCAGCCTGGCCGCCATCGAACCGGGCACGGGTGCGGTCCGGGCCATCGTCGGTGGTCCCGGGTTCGACGTGTTCGAGTTCAACATCGCGACCCAGAAGGGACGCCCGACCGGTTCGTCGTTCAAGCC
>JBCCWI010000019.1:0-53916 GCA_039193795.1 Actinomycetota bacterium
CTCGGCGGTGAGTTCGGTGGCGAAGTAGCCGGGGGCGATGCCGTTGACCTGACAGCCGAACGGGCCGAGCTCATCGGCGTAGGCCTTCGTGAGTCCGGCGATGCCGTGCTTCGTGGCGGCGTAGGCGGGCGATCGCTGCCCGCCGAGGAACGAGAACAGCGAGCAGACGTTGATGATCTTGCCGCTCCCCTGCTCCATGAACGTGGCGGCGACGGCGTGGCTCATCTCGAACGCCGCGGTGAGGTTGACCGCCACCATCGGATCCCACTTCGAGCGGTCGAAGTCGCGGACGTCGTCGACATTGATCCCGATGCCCGCGTTGTTGACGACGATGTCGACCCCACCGAGCGTGTCGACACAGTTGCGCACGACCTCGGCCGGCGCGCCCTCCACGGTCAGATCGGCCTGGACGATCTCGCAGCGGCGCCCTTCCGCCTCGACGAGCTCGGTGGTCGTGCCGTCGTCGTCGGCGACGGTCGGGATGTAGAGATCAGCACCCGCCTTCGCCATCGCAACGGCGTAGGCCTGGCCGAGCCCGCGGTTGCCACCGGTGACGATCGCCCGCTTGCCGGCGAGCGAGAAGAAGTCGAGGGAGAAGTCGCGGATGTGGCGTTCGGTCACGGTCGCTGCTCCATCGGTTTCTGCCGGTGTTGGTCCGGGCGACGCGGCGCGAAGCCTATGCGTGCCCGGCGAGGCGCGGTGCACTCCCCGACAGATTCCCGGAGAGCGGGAGCGACCCGCTTGACGCCGACTCGGCGGGTGCCATGATGAGACCGGGCCCCGGCCCGACGACCACTCGCAGCACCGACCAAACCCGACCCCGAACGAAGGACGCCTGCGATGACGATCGTCTCTCCCCTCCCCGACGGCGGCTGGGTCGACCACATCTTCTGGGGTGTGCCCGACACCGAGGCCGCCGTCGAACTGGTCGCCGAGCGCACCGGCGTGCGGGCCAACATCGGCATGCAGCCCGAGCCGTCGTTCCCGACGCTGGCCGCCGCCATCAGCCTCGGCCACGGACGCTTCTTCGAGATCCACGGGCCGAACCCCGACTATGTCGGTCCCGACCACTTCCTCCACGGCCTGCTCAGCAGCCTGCGCGAGCCGCGCCTACTGCTCTGGTACGCCCGCAGCGCCGACCTCGACCGAACCGCCGAACAACTGGCCGCCGCCAACGAGCGCTTCGAGCCGTGGGCGGCCGCCGCCGAGGAGTGGGACAACGCCGACCACTCCACCTACCGGGCCGGGTGCATCGCCGGCGAGAACCTCAACCCGTCGATCCCCTACCTGATCGAGTGGCGCAATCGAGAGGACCTCGACACCAAGCTGGTCGGCGGGCTCTCGCTCGCTCGACTGTGGGTGCTCGCCAAGGACCCGCAACGCACCGCCGCCGTGCACGAGCTGCTCGGCGTCGACGTGCCGATCGAGTCCGCCGACCGCGACGGGTTCGGTGTCGAGCTCGACACGCCCAACGGCCTCGTCCGCTTCGACTAGCAGCACAACCGGCGCAACCGGGCTGGGGCCCGCCGGCCGAGCCAGCCGCGAGGTCAACCGGTGCGGAGGCGAGGCCGACCCGCGAACGCACACGTGCGGTCGGTCACTCGGTCAGGTTGGCGGGGTCGACGAGCGGTGCCGGGATGTGCGGCGCGATCGTGTCGCGCATCCGGTCGAGATGATCGGGCGGCATCATCGCCCACTGCCACATGACGGTCTCGAACGCCGGGCCGCCGTCATGACGCACACCACGCTCGCCGTTCGCATCGAGCTGGGCGAGGCGGAAGGTCACACGGGCGGTAATCGCGTCGCCCGCCATCGCGTTGCCGTAGATGGCCTGGTCGCGCACACCCCAGTCCTCTTCGCTCGCCCGGGTCGCCCACGCCTCGACGCGGGTCAGGTCGACGCGGTTCTGCCCGAGCACCAACGCGTCGCCGATCTTCACGATGGTGGCGTTCTGTTTGGCGCCGACGTTCTTGAAGAAGACGAGGCCGACGACGAGCAACCCGAAGGCCCCGGCGAGGATCAGGATGCCGAGGAAGGCACCGACGCCGCCGAAGACGAGCCCGAGCACGAGGGCGATCGCCACGGGCACGCCGTAGTAGAGCCCGAGCTTGCGCCATCGCTCCGTGTTCTCCGACTCGTCGATCTCGCGAGTCCAGATGACCTGCCGTTGTTGATTGTGCTGTTCCGCCGTCGCCATGGGGCGACCGTAGTCAGGCGCCCGGGTCGGCTGCCCGGGCTCGGCCAGGTGTCACACCTGCTGCTCGGGTCGTTGGAGCCCTCGCCCCGGGCCGGAGGCGACCAGCCCGAGGCGAGAAGCACCTCCCCGCAGTGCAGGGAGGTCGCCGCCCGCCGCGGCGAACATGCCTCGCGGCGGAGGCGAGGAGTTCGAGATCGGCGTGCGGGGCCCGGTCGACGCGGCGTCCGACCGGGCACGCCTCATGGTTTCGCGGCGACGTCGAGCGGCGGTCAAGGCGTCGGCAAGCCACCCACAAGATCGATGTCTTGATACGTGGGAACCGTGTCATTGACGACATCAGTCCCGACGCCGCACGATGACCCTCGTGAGCACCCACGGCACCCACCCGATCTGGTTCGTCGCCGTCGACGGCATCCAGGCCCTCGACCTCGTCGGTCCCCACGAGGTGTTCGCCACCGCCAACCAGGTCGCCGACACCCTCGGCGTCAGCGGGCGTCGGTACCGACTCGAGATCGTCGGGGCTACCGACGGTGTCGTCGCCACCGAATCACCCATTCGACTCGCCGGAATTCCCCTCCCGGCACCCGACGACATCACCGGCACCGTCCTGATCCCGGGCGGCACCGGCGCCCGCACCGGCCACCACCCCCAACTCGTCGACTGGCTGCGCGTCGCCGGCGCCCGAGCCGACCGCATCGCCACCGTCTGCACCGGCGCCTTCCTCGCCGCCCAGGCCGGCCTGCTCGACGGCAAGCGAGCCACCACCCACTGGGCGTGGGCCGGCCACCTCGCCGACGACCACCCCTCGATCACCGTCGAACCCGACTCGATCTGGGTCCGCGACGACCCGGTGTGGAGCTCGGCCGGCGTCACCTCCGGAATCGACCTCGCCCTCGCCATGGTCGAGGCCGACCTCGGCGCCGACGTCGCTCAACACGTCGCCCGCTGGCTCGTCGTCTTCCTACGACGCCCGGGCGGCCAGTCCCAGTTCGCCGGCCCGGTCTGGTCCGGCGCCGCCGAGACCGAACCGGTGCGGGCGGCGCAGGACACCATCCACGCCGACGTCGCCGGTGACCTGCGCCTCGACACCCTCGCCGCCCACGTCGGCCTCAGCAGCCGCCACCTCGCCCGCCGCTTCGAAGCCGAGATCGGCATGACCCCGGCCCGCTATGTCGAAACCGTCCGTCTCGAAGCCGCCCAACGCCTCCTCGAGGAGACGAGCAGCGGCGTCGACGTCATCGCCGCCGAGAGCGGCCTCGGCACCGCCGAATCCCTGCGGCGCTGCTTCCAACGCCGGCTCGGCATCTCCCCCACCGACTACCGCCGTCGCTTCCGCCCTCAGACGGCCTGACCGATCTCCCCCACCACCCCCGAACCCCACCACGAGAAGAGAGCACCACCATGCGCATCGCCATCCCCCTGTTCCCCCGCCTCACCGCCCTCGACGGCATCGGCCCCTACGAGGTCCTCCAGCGTCTCCCCGACGCGACCGTGCACTTCGTCGGCGAGGAGAAGGGCGAGGTCCGCAGCGACAATGGCTTCCTCGGCCTCAGCGTCGACATGATCTTCGATGAACTCCCCGACCCCGACGTGATCGTCGTGCCGGGCGGCACCGGCTCCCGCGCCTACATCGATCGCCCCAACCCGCTCACCGACTGGGTCCGCACCGCCCACGAGACCACCCGATTCACGACCTCGGTCTGCACCGGTTCGCTGATCCTCGCCGCTGCCGGCCTGCTCGACGGCCTCGAGGCCACTACCCACTGGGGCGCCTACGACACGCTCGAGCAGCTCGGCGCCAAGCCGACCGGCACCCGTGTCGTCGAACACCTCGACAAGCGCATCATCACCGCCGCCGGCGTCTCGTCGGGCATCGACATGGCGCTGCGGCTGAGCGAGCTGCTGGTCGACGACGTCGCCGCCAAGGCGATGCAGCTGATGACCGAGTACGACCCCCAGCCGCCCTTCGACGCCGGGTCGGTCGAGAAGGCCGGCGACGAGGTCGTCACCCGAGCGATCGAGTACTTCGCGGTGAAGAGCTGAACGTCACGCTGGTCGACTCAGCGTCGATCACGGCCTCGCTCGTGATCCGTCATCGTCGGTCTTGGTCGGCGCCGTTCGCTGGGAACGGCGTCGACCACAACACGTCGACCTCGACCGCTCCCGCACCTTCGAGCCGGACCCGTCGGATCTCGCCCGCCGCGTTCTCGCGCACGACCGCCACCTCGGTGATCGGAAGCACCGGCCCCCTCGCCTCCTCCTTCACCCGCTGCGAGGCGTACGACTCCTCGCCGTCGACGACGAGGAACCGGAACTGCCATCGGGTCAGCAGCTTCAACGCACCCATCCCCCGACCACGACCCATCACTGCGAGTTCGACCGGCGACACCCGGACGAACGCCGCCCAGTCCCGGCCGTCTCCGTGCGCGGCGAGCCGCCGCCGGATCACCGACGAGCGCCACCGCAGGAAGGCGAGCTGCACCATCGCCAGCACCGCCAGCACGACCACCACCGACCACAGCCCGCTGGCGATGACGTAGACCAGCAGCACCGCGGCGAGGCCACCGACGGAGACGACACCGACCAGCCCGCCGGCGAGCGCGAGCAGCGGCTCCTTGTAGAACCGGGACCGCCCCACCGGCTCATCGCGTGCGAACTGCACGGTCGTCATCGCGCTCACCACCCTCGGTTCATCGTCCACGTGCGCAGCGCCAAGCTAAGCACGGTGCCGTGGCGCCTCGGGACAACGAACGGCACCCTCGCACCGCTTTCGGTACTCCGTTTCCAGTGTTATCGTGCAGTTTCATGTTGTTCCGATGGTTCGAGGTGCCGAGCAATGGGCCGGCACGCCCTGTCGGCCGAACCGCCGTGCGGCTACCGTCCAGCGAGATGAACGCGATTCGGTCGGCGGCCGTCCTCGTACTCGTTGCGGTCCTCGCGACCGCGTGCAGTGGTGGCGACGACGACGCTGCGCCCGAAAACACCGTCGCTCGCGCCGACGAAACCGAATCGACCACGAGCACCACCACCACGACGACGAGCACGACGTCGACCACCACGACCACATCGACGACCACCACCACAACGACCACGACAACCGCCGCTCCCCAGACCGACGAGGAGCAACTCGCCGCCCTCGCCGAGCGCTACTGGGATGTCGTCTACGAGACCAACGACCCACCGGACCCGGCTTCGCCGCTGTGGGACGAGGTCGCGACCCCTCGGCTCCAGGAGACTGTGCGGGCCAACACTCAGAACAACCTGGACGGGGGCACGGGTTTCAGGCCCGCGGATCCGGCAGCGGACAGCGTGCTGGCAGGTGAGGTCGAACTGGCGGGAGCGCAAGCGGCGTTCGTGGACGTGTGTTTCAACGACGCCACCGTGACCTACGACCTGGCGACGGGGGAGACCGTCGAAGAGTCAGACGTCGTCACTCACATGGCCATGCAGGCCGTACTCACGGACTCGGGCTGGCGGATCTCGACCGTCAGCGCCGTTCGTAACTACTTCCCAGAGGATCTAGGCGTATGCGAAGAAGCCTTGCTTGCGTCCTCGTAGCGGCCAGCTGTCTGGCGTTCCCCTCTCTTGCGACAGCGCAGGAAGACGCCCCAGAGCCCGGCGGCGGAGGTGCCGGAGACACAGGCGTCGACGACCCGCCCGCTGACTCCGGTGGGTCGACGGGCACGCGGTACAACAACGGGACGCTGACCGTGGAGGCGTCGTTCCGGAGCGAGATGGACATCGTGACGTCGGTCGACCCGAACCCGCCGGTCGGTGATCCGATCCGGTGCGGCTTCTACGAGTTCGTGGTCGACATCATCGAGTTCTTCCCGGTGCCTCGCGACTACGCCGAGCGAATCGACAATCCGATCATCCACTGTTGGTACGACAACGGGAACTTCGACGATCCGTGGAACTTGCCGCTGCCGCCGTACCCGCAGCCGTGGGATCCGACCGATGACCCGCCGGGCGATGTCGTCACCCATGAGGAGGTGTCGCAGTTCGCCGCCGACTCGATCGACTTCGAGCTCCCGACACCGGAGACCTCACCCACGCTCGATCAGGTGGTCGGCATTCCGACGTGGCTCGCCGTGACCAGCACGCTCGACTACCCGGCGGTGTCGGCGCAGGCCGGCAACGTGTTCGCCACCGTCATCCCGACGTTCAGCCACGTCGTCTGGACCATGGGCAACGGGGATGAGGTCACCTGCACCGACGACGTCGCCACCACCTGGGACGCCGATGGCGGAGACGACCAGACCTCGGACTGCACCTACCTCTACGAGTCCAACGGCGAGGGCGAGCCGGTGACCGTCCGGGCGACCGTCTTCTGGAACCTCAGCCGAGACACGAACGAGACCGCAGGCGTCGAACCGTGGATCACGATCTCCCAGTTCGCCGATGTCGTCGTCAACGTCCGAGAACTCCAGGCCGTGATCGACTGACCCACGACCGGGCACGAACCCTCGGGACCGCGACCGTCAGAGCCTGATCGCCTGGAACGTCGCGTTGGCGCGAGCGACGGGACGGGCGGCGGTGGCGAGCACACCGGAGGCGACACTGAGGGTGCGCCCGGCCTTGATGACCTCGATGTCGGTCGCGATCCACTCCCCCACGCCCGCTCGGCCGACATAGTCGATCGAGAGGTTGGCGGTCACGAGCCCGTCGACCTCGTCCCGGCCCTGCGAGGTGAGCACGACACCGACACTGAGGCCGAGCGCGTTGTCGAGCAATGCGGCGACGAACGCGCCGTGCACCAGGCCGCGGCTGTTGCAGTGGGCGTCGGTGATCACCGTGCCGATGCGGACCTGATCGACCTCGGTCTTGGAGTACAGCGGCTCCCATGGATCGGTGAAGGGCGAGCGCTTGTAGTGGCGCTCGAAGTCGTCGGGGATCGCAGCCGGGTCGGGGGGAGCTCATGTCACGAGCATGCCCCAACCCCCGCGCAGGGCTGCATTTCCGACACCACCCGGCGACCGGTTGCTTTTGATTGACCAAGTGGTCAATCATTGGACGGGAGGTCGCGATGGGACGAAACGCCGAGGCCAACGAGCAACAGCGTGAAGAGACCCGACGTCGCCTGCTCGACGCAGGGCTCACGTGCTTCGCCCAAGGAGGGCTGGGCGCCACGAGCGTGCAGCGCATCGCCACCGAGGCCGGCCTCTCCAAGGGCCTGCTCTACCACTACTTCCCGAGCAAGCGAGCCCTTGCCGAAGCGATCATCGAGGACTGGACGACGACGGTGGCCACCGCCGGTGCGGAGGCGCCGTCGGATGGAGATCCACCCGCGCAACGCCTCGCTGCCACCCTGCGGGCGATCGCCGGCATCGTCGAGGCCCGCCCCGCCCAATACCGCATGTATCTGCTCGCGCTCGGCGACCCCGCGTTCCGCGAGATCGCCGGCGACATGACCGGCGACGCGCCCCACACCCATCCCTGGGCACCGATCCTCGAGGCCGCCGCATCCGACGCGCCCGGGGTCGATGCCGAACTGCTGCAGGCATCGCTGATCGGCATCTTCGCCCATCACGTGCTCTCTCCCCGCCCGACGGCGGTGACCCCACTGGTCGACCGCCTGCTCCACCATCTCCTGGAGGAACCATGGACCCCGAGCTGAGACGGCTCGCCGTCGTCGTCATCATCACCCTCGTGGTGGCCGTCCGCCTCGTCGCCCACAGCCAGGCCGGCGGCATGCTGCGAGATCAGTCCGACGGACTCGAACGCGAGGGGGGTGTCGTGGTGGGGATCGCACTCCGCCTGGTCTTCCTCGTCGGCGGCCTCGGCGGACTCGGCGTGTGGATCGCCGACCCCGACGCCCTACCCGGCACGATCGAACTCCCCGCCGCCGCGCAGTGGGCCGGACTGGCGGTGGCGGAAGCGGGGCTGATCCTGCTCATCGCCGTGCACCTCGCACTGGGCGTGCACTTCAGCGGCACGCTGCACAGTCCTGACGACCACCGCCTCGTGACGAGCGGCCCGTACGCGAGGATTCGCCACCCGATGTACACCTCGTTCCTGCTGCTGTTCGCCGGCTTCGGGCTCCTCACCGGAAACGTGCCGTTGATGGCCGTCATGTTCGGGTCCCAGGCATGGGTCCTCGGCGTTCGGCTGCGCCACGAGGAGGCGCAACTCGCCGAACGCTTCGCCGACGACTGGGCCCGCTACCGGTCGTCGACCGGAGCGCTCGTTCCGCGCTTCGGCACTCGCTGACCCAGCCCTCAGTCCTTCATCAGGAATTCGGCATCGTCGTCGCCGAGCAGCAGGTCGAGTTCGTCGGCCAGACCTGGGTGCTGGTCGAGTTCCTCATCGACGTCGACGATCCCGATCGCGACCTCGCGAGCGGCGGCCACCCACTCCTTGTCTCGTCGAAGCGACGCGAGCTTCAGGTCGTTTCGGCCCTTCTGCCGCTCGCCCATGATCGTGCCCTCACCCCGGAGTTCGAGATCGACCTCGGCCAACTCGAAGCCGTCGGTCGACTCGACCAGCGCCTCGAGCCGGGCCTCACCGTCCGATGTCGTCGGGTCGCCGACGAGGAAGCACCGAGACGCATGGGCGCCACGGCCGACCCGGCCGCGGAGCTGATGGAGCTGGGCGATCCCGAAGCGGTCGGCATCGAGGATCACCATCACCGTCGAGTTGGGAACATCGACCCCGACCTCGATGACCGTCGTCGCCACGAGCACGTCGAGCCGCCCCTCGCGGAACGCGTGCATCGTCGCCTCCTTCTCCGCCGGCGTGACCCGGCCGTGCAGCAGACCGAGCCGCAGCTCCGAGAGCTCGACCGCCTGCAACGCGGCGTAGGTGTCTTCCGCCGAGCGGACGTCGAGCGCCTCGGACTCGTCGATCAACGGGCACACCACATACGCCTGACGTCCGGCGGCGACCTCGGACCGCACCACATCCCACACGGCGTCCTCGGCCGCCTCGTCCCGAGCCCACTCGGTGACGATCGGCGTGCGACCGGGCGGCAACTCGTCGAGGACCGACACGTCGAGATCGCCGTAGACCGTCATCGCCGCGGTGCGAGGGATCGGGGTGGCGGTCATGACCAACACGTCGGGCGCGGTGACCGCATCGCCCTTGTCGCGCAACGCCGCCCGTTGCTCCACGCCGAACCGATGCTGCTCGTCGATCACGACGACGCCGAGCGACGAGTACTCGACCTTCTCCTGGATGAGTGCGTGGGTGCCGATCACGATGTCGACCTTGCCGGTCACGAGATCGGCGAGGATCTTGCGCCGATCGCCGGCGGCGATGCGGTTGGTCAACAGCTCCACCCGCAACGGTCGATCACCCATGAGGGTCGTCGGGTCAGGCACCGAGAGGTCGCCCAGCATTGCGGTCACGCCGGCGTGATGCTGCTCGGCGAGTACCTCGGTCGGCGCCATCAGCGCCCCCTGATACCCGCCCTGCACGGCGGTGAGCAGTGCGTGCACGGCCACCAGCGTCTTGCCCGAGCCCACGTCGCCCTGCAGCAGCCGATGCATCGGTCGGGCGAGTTCGAGATCCGCCCCGATCTCGCGGATCGCCCGCTGCTGGGCCTCGGTCAACGGGAACGGCAGCCGCTCGATGAACCGGTCGGTGAGCTCACCGGCGAGCGTGTGCGAGATGCCGGCGGTCTCCCGTTCGATCCGGCGTTTGCGGCGCACGAGTTCGAGCTGGACCCGCAGCAGCTCGTCGAACACGAGACGGCGACGAGCCTCGCTCACCTCGGTCATCGACTCCGGCTGATGGATGCCGAACACGGCGGCCGAGCGGTCGACGAAGTCGTAGCGGTCGAGGATCGACTCCGGAACGGGGTCATCGAGACCACGGGGCCGGCATCGGGCGATCGACTCCTCGACGAAGATGGCGAGGTCGCGGGTCAGCAGGCCCGACTTCTCCGACTGCGGATACACCGGGATGATCTTCCCGGTCTGGTTCCCGACCAGATCGACGACCGGGCCGGTCATCTGCCGCTGCCCCCGGTAGAGCTCGCACTTGCCGTGCACCAGCAACTCCATGCCCGGGGTCAGCTGCTTCTCCCGCCAGCGCTGGTTGAAGAACGTGAGCCGCAACTGGTTGCCGCCGTCGCCGATCACGACCTCGGTCAGAGTGCGACGCCCCTTCAGCTGGCGGGTCGAGGCCGACCGCACCTCACCGAACACCGTCGCCTCCTCGCCCGGCTGCAGATCGCCGATCGAGGCCTCCCGGGTGCGGTCGAGATGCCGCCGTGGGTAGTGGGTCAACAGGTCGAGGACCGTGCGGATCTCGGCGGAGGCGAGGGCCTTGTCCTTCTTCTCCCCGACGCCGCGCAGCCGGGAGACGGGGATCTGGTCGAGATCCCGGAGTGAGAGTGGCGGGTCGCCCGCTGGCACGCCGGTGATGCTCCCTCGTCCCGACGGCGCGCTCTACTCGAGCCCGAAGTAGTAGGGATACAGCGGCTGCCCACCGTCGTGCACCTCGACCTCGACGTCCTCGTGGTGCTCCTCGATCCACGCCTCGATGCGGGCGGTGGTGTCGTCGTCGGCGTCCTCGCCGGCGATCACGGTGAGGAGTTCGTGGTCGTGGTCGAGCATGACGTTGAGCAGTTCGATCGCCGCCTCCGCCATCGTCGGCTGCACCGCACAGATGCCCTCGCGGCGGATGCCGAGCCAGTCGCCCTCGGCGATCGGACCGACATCGGAGGTCGACTCGCGCACGGCCTGGGTGACCTCACCGGCGAGCACACCGGATGCGATGTCGGCCATCCCCTCGGCGTTGGCGTCGGCCGTCGCCTGCGGGTCATAGGACATCAGCGAGGCGATGCCCTCGGCGATGCCGCGGGTCGGTACGACCCGGACGGTGCGGCTGGTCTGGGCGTCGACCTGCTCGGCGACCGGGATGATGTTCTTGTTGTTGGGGAGGATGACGACCTCGGGGGCCGGTACCGACTCCACCGCCTTGACCAGGTCGGCGGTCGACGGGTTCATCGACTGGCCTCCGGTGACGACGGCATGGACCCCCATCGACTTGAGGATCGACACGACGCCCTCGCCGACCGCCACCGCGACCACCGCGGTGGGAACCGACGGGCCCGACACCTCGGGCTCGATGCCGAGCTCGCCCTTGACCCAATCCTCTTCGTGGGCGATGGCGTCGAGCTCTTCGAGCAGATCGGTGACCCGGATCTCGAACGGGCGGCCGACGGCGATGCCGGCCTCGATCGACTTGCCGATGTCGTCGGAGTGGATGTGGCAGTTGTGGAGGCCGTCGCCGCCGACCACCACGATCGAATCACCGATCTCGGCCCAGGCCGCCTTGAAGCCGGGGATGGACTCGTCGGGTGCCTCCAGGAGGAACATGACCTCGTACCGGAGATCGGCGATCGACTTCTCGCCGTCCTCGGACGACGGCTCCATCTCGAACTCGGGCGGCGCCTGGACATCGGGTTCGGGGAGCGGGCGATCGTCGACCACGTTGAGCGCAGCGTCGAGGAAGAGCAGGAAACCCGAACCACCGGCGTCGACCACGCCGGCATCGGCGAGCACCTTCAGCAGGGTGGGGGTGCGCTCCAGCGACGCGCCGCCCTCGATGCGGGCCGCGTCGAGCACGCCGACCAGATCGGCGCCACCATCGGCCGCGGCGACCGCCGCCTCGCTCGACTCGCGCACGACGGTGAGGATCGTGCCCTCGACCGGGTTGCCGACCGCGCCGTAGGCGCCCTCGGCCGCGGCGGCGAGCGCCTGGGCGAACAGGGCGCCGTCGATCTTGGCGGCGTCGCTGGCGGTGCCGGAGAAGCCGCGCAGGATCTGGGACATGATCACGCCGCTGTTGCCGCGTGCACCCATCAGCGAGCCGTGGGCGATCGCCTTGCAGATCGAGGCCATGTCGGGGTCGGCACCGTCGAGTTCGTCGACCACCGATCGCAGCGTGAGCGACATGTTGGTGCCGGTGTCGCCGTCGGGCACCGGATAGACGTTGAGGTTGTTCACCGCCTCGCGATGGTCGACCAGCGCGTCACGGAAAACGGTGACGACCTGGCGAAGGGCGGCGGCATCGAGCGCGGTCAGGGACACGGCGGTCGATCGTACAAGGCCCACGTCGTCGGCGGGACCTTCACCGGGCTACGCTTCGCCGCATGCAGGGAGTGATCAAGAGCTACGACCCCGGCACCGGCGACGGCGTGCTGATCAACGAGGCCGACCTGGCCGACGTGGACCTCGCTCCCGATGCCCTGGAGGGTTCCCTGTTCCGCATGTTGCGCCAGGGTCAGCGGGTCAACTTCGTGCTCGACGACGAGGGTCGGGCCACCAACCTGACCCTCGGTTCCGAGGCCGACATGGCGACACCGGACCTCTCCGAGCTGGACGGCTAGCGCCGGACGGGCCGTTGGTCCGCGGCCGATCACCTCACCCCGCTCTCCCGCCGATGCGGTGCCGGGTCAGAGGTTGACGATCGGACAGAGCAGGGTGCGTTCGACGCCGGGGATGTTCCCGACGGCGTTGACCACGACGCCGCCGAGCTCGTCCATGTCCTCGCCGGTGGCCCGGGCGATCACGTCATAGGGGCCGACGGCCACCTCCGACAGGGTGATCTGCGCGAGCTCGGCGGTCGCCTGTGCGACGTCGGCCGCACTGCCGACTTCGGCCTGGATCAGGATGTAAGCGTTTACCGTCACGGTTGGTGGCTCCTGGTTCACGATCCACGTCTGGATCACTGGAAACGATACGCCTCATCTCCATTCGGTGACAGCGGCGGCTGGGTTAGCTGACGGCCAATTCCGTACAGTGGGAACAGCACCTGTCTTCCACTTGTCTACCTCTTGATCTCCGTCGTTTCGGGGCTCAGTTCGGTGGTGCGGTGACCGACGGGGTCCGGAGAAACCCGACCGGGGGAGTCCTACGACCATGACCACGACCGCCGATCTCGCCGGCCAGCTGGAGACCGCCTTCGGTCTCGCTGGCATGGAACTGCGCTACGGACTCAGCCAGGAGGAGCTGTTCCACGAGGCCATCGCCAACGACCGCGGCCGGGTCGAGGTCGGTGGGCCCGACGACGCCCAGAAGGCGTTCGCCACCTCGCTCGGCATCGACGGCCCCCTCGTCTACTACTCCGACCCCGAGTGCACCGGCCGCCCGGTCTCGGACACCTTCTGTGTCGACCGGCCCGGCACGACCGACCGTGTCTGGTGGAAGAACGGCTTCGCCAAGTTCGACGCCGACGCCTTCGACGCCCTGCTCCCCCGCGTCATCGAGCATCTCAACGAACGCCAGCGTCACCTCTACGTCACCGACGTGTTCTGCGGCTGGGATCCTGGCTTCGCCGAGCCGTACCGCTTCATCGGCGAGTTCGCGACCCACGCCTACTTCTGCAACATCATGTTCCCGAAGCAGGTCCGCGACGACAGCGACCGCGCCGACGCCGGCTGGACGCTCATCAACGTGCCGTCCTACATCTGCGATCCCGATCGCGACGGCACCAAGTCCAACCGCGCCGTCATCATCGACATCGAGCGGCGGGTCGGCCTCGTGCTCGGCCCAGCCGACTACTGCGGCGTCAACAAGAAGACCATGTTCACGATCATGAACTTCGTGCTGCCCGAGAAGGGTCAGCTCTCGATGCACTGCTCGGCCAATGTCGGCGAGCGCGGCGACACCGCGATCCTCTTCGGGCTGTCCGGCACCGGCAAGACCACCCTGTCGGCCGATCCCGATCGTGAGCTGATCGGCGACGATGAGCACGTCTGGACCGACGGCGGCATCAGCAACTTCGAGGACGGCTGCTACGCCAAGCTCATCGACCTCGACAAGAACGCCGAACCGGTGATCGCCGCCGCGATGTCGATGAAGGGCACGCTGATCGAGAACGTCCCGTCGCTGCCCGGCAAGGCGATCGGCGACACCGACCCCCAGGAGTTCGACCTCACCGACGGGTCGATCACCGAGAACACCCGCTTCGCCTATCCCCTCACCGCCAACCCCAACGTCCGCGAGGGCGCAGCGGGGCCGCACCCCGAGACCATCGTCTTGCTCACCGCCGACGCCTTCGGCGTGCTCCCCCCGGTCTCGATCCTCGACCGCGAAGAGACGATGTACCACTTCGTGATGGGGTTCACCTCCAAGCTCGCCGGCACCGAGGTCGGGGTGACCGAGCCCGAGCCGAACTTCTCGTCGTGCTTCGGTGCGCCGTTCATGTCCCAGAAGCCGAAGGTGTACGCAGAGCTGCTCGCCAAGCGCATGGACGAAAACGACACCCGCTGCATCATGCTCAACACCGGGTGGACCGGCGGCCCGTACGGCAAGGGCGAGCGCATGTCGCTCAAGGACACCCGCGCACTGCTCGACGCAGCGCTCGAGGGTGAGTTCGACGGCATGGAGTTGCAGACCGAACCGACGCTCGGCGTGAAGATGCCGACGACGTGCGCATCGGTCGACGACACGATCCTCAACCCGCGCGACACGTGGGAGGACCCCGACGCCTACGACGAGGCGGCCGCTCGCCTGCGCGACATGTTCCGCGAGAACTTCGAGGCGCAGAACTACGCCGAGTTGGGGATCGAACCGGCGATGTAGCGAACCGTCCGGAGGGCGCCCTCGGGTGGGTGCAACTCTCGGACGGGCCACACTTCAACGGGGCGGCGCGACCTCAGGTCGGATCGCCCGGCGGGGCACCCAACACGTCGGCGGTCATCTCCAGGTGACCGAGATGCTGCGCCAACTCCTCGTAGGCGTGGATCAACGCCGCGCCGACCGTCCACGGCGCCTCGAGCGGTGTCTGGGTCTGCGGCTGGAACGCGACCGCCGTCGCGGTCGCCATCTCCGGTGCGAGGTCGTCGAGGCGAGCCAGCAGCCGGGCGGCCGCAGCGTGCAGATCGGCGACGCTTCCGGCCGCCAGGAACTCGTCGTCGCGCACCCGCTCGGTCGGGTGCCCGCACACGATGTGCGAACACCAGAACTCCGCCGCCGCGAACGCATGGGTGACGAGCTGATACGGCGTCGACACGCCGTCGAGATCCGGACGCACGTTGATGCGCTCGTCGCCGAGCCGGTCGACGGCGGCGAGCGTCCCGGTGACGGTGCGGCGGGTGAACAGCAGGAAGTCGTCGATGGTGATCATGGACGGATCAGGTGGGGAACCAGAGCACGAGGTAGGCGGCACGGATGCCGAGCCCCATCAGCCAGAGGCTGCCGAGACCATAGAGAAGGTGCGTGCGACCGGGCATCTCGTTTCGGTACTGGAAGATGATGCCGCACGACATGAACGCCGCGAGCCCGTAGAGCAGCGGCTCGCCCGGCTCGATGACGTCCTGTGCCTGGGCGATCACGCCGAAGGCGACGTGGAGCGCGATCAGTGCCTGGGCCACCGCCACCGCGATCCACAGCGTCCGGTGCCGGGCTCGTTGCTCGAGGTGGGCGACCAGCGCCCAGATCCCGACCGCGCCGTTGGCGATGATCCAGGGGTAGATCGACCACTCGTACAGGTCGCCGATCATCGCGGCACCCCCGCCCCGTCCCAGCCGGTCGCGGCGGCCCACGCCTCGGCACCCCGGTAGATGATGTCCATCACCGGGTCCTTGATGTCGTAGTACCCCTCGGCGTCGTCGGGGTAGAGCGCGGCGAGGTGACGCTTCACGTCACCGTAGGCATCGCGCACCACGGTGTCGGCCCGGAGATGGTCGCGGAAGAGCAGCGCGTACCGCTGGTTGCGCCGGCCCGCCGCTCGGATGTGGATGTTCGTCCGACGATCACCGGGCGCCTCACGGGCGTAGAGCTTGGCGAGTTCGGCGGGTTCCTCGCAGCCGGTCAGGAGGTCGTCGGTGATGTCGCGCCGAGCGGTGTAGCCGGCCGCTTCGAGGCGGTCGAGCAGGATCGGGTCGAGTGCGGCGACGGTGATCTGGACGTCGATGACGTCCTTCGCGGGGAGTCCGGCGACGGCGGTGGAGCCGATGTGATCGATGCGCAGCGCGTCCTCGCCGAGTGCCGCCGTCAACGCCGCACGAACCACCGCGAACTGTTCGGGCCAGGTCGGATCCGGGTCGACGATCTCGATCAGCGCCACGGCTCAGTCGCCGTCGCCGAGGACGGCATAGATGTCGTCGAGGTACGGCTCCCCGGCCTGATCGGCGCCATACTGGACGAACCACTCCTGGCCGAACGCCATGGCGAACGCGTCGTCGGGCAGCTTCAAGAAGACGGAGTCCTCGGTGATCTGGGACGCGTGGGCGATCATCGCCGCCTTCTTCTCCGGGATGACGGACGTGACGTCGACGGCGTGGGTGATGTCGGCCGCGGGCGTGCCGAGATCCTGCTCCAGGAAGTCCTGGCGCTGGGCCTCGATCTCGTCGTCGGTCATCGGATTGTCGCCCTCGCCCATCTCGGCCCATTCGGGTTGATCGGCGAACGACTTCATCTGCTCGCGGTTCATCGTCGACTCGAACACGTGCGGGGTGCCGGCCAGCTCCGCCGCCCGTTTGCCGACCCGATGGACCTGGATGTGGTCGGGATGCCGGTACCCGCCGATCGGGTCGTAGATCGTGACGATCGACGCCTGCTCCTCGCGCAAGATCTGGGCCAGCCGTTCGGCCGCCTCCTCGACGTCGGCCTGCCAGAAGCAGGCCGGATCCGCGTTGGTGTCGGTGCCCTCCATGCCGGAGTCCTTGTAGCCGAGGAATTCGAGGCGATCGACCGACAGCTCGTCGGCGGCCGCCGCCAGGTCACGGGCGCGCACGTCGGCCAACGTCTCACCGGCGGGGATCACGTCGGGGTCGGCCTCGCCGACCGCGCCGTCGGTCGCGCACACGAGCACGATCCGGTGGCCTCGCCGCGCACCGAGGACCATCGTGCCGCCGGTGGCGATGGCCTCGTCGTCGGGATGAGCGTGGAAGAAGACCGCGGTCGCCATCTACGCGACGCTACCGGCCTCTCGCAGGGCAGCGATCTCGTCCGCGGCGTAGCCGAGGTCGGTGAGGAGTTCGTCGGTGTGCTGGCCGGCGTGAGCGGGTGGCCGCTGGATCTCGGCCTCGGTGCGCGAGAACCGCGGTGCGGGGCCGGGCTGCACGACCCCGTGCCGTTCGACGAAGGTGCCGCGAGCGACGTTGTGAGGATGCTGCGGCGCCTCGGTCATCGACAGGACGGGCGCGAAGCAGATGTCGGTGTGCTCCATGATCTCGCACCACTCGTCCCGGGTCTTCTCCTTGAAGCGGGCTGCGAGTTCGTCCTTGAGCTCGGGCCACATCGACCGGCTCATCTGCTGATCCCACTTCTCGTCGGTGAGCTCCAGCTTCTCTCGGAGTTCGGCGTAGAACTGCGGCTCGATCGACCCGATCGAGACGTACTCGCCGTCGCTGCACTCGTACACGTCGTAGAAGTGGGCGCCGGTGTCGAGCATGTTGGTGCCCCGCTCATCGGCCCAGATGCCCATGGCGCGGAACCCGTGGAAGAACGTCATCAGCGACGCCGCGCCGTCGACCATGGCCGTGTCGACGACCTGGCCCCTACCGGACTCGCGGGCTTCGAGGATGGCGCACACCATGCCGAAGGCGAGGTACATGCCGCCGCCGCCGAAGTCGCCGACCAGGTTGAGCGGCGGCACCGGCGCTTCACCGCGCCGGCCCATCGACTCGAGCGCGCCGGCGAGGGCGATGTAGTTGATGTCGTGGCCGGCGGCCTGGGCGTAGGGGCCGTCCTGGCCCCACCCCGTCATGCGGCCGTAGACCAGGCGCGGGTTGCGGGCGGCGCAGTCCTCGGGGCCGATGCCGAGGCGTTCGGTGACGCCCGGCCGGAAGCCCTCGATCAACCCGTCGGCGGATTCGACCAGCTTCATCACCGCTTCGAGCCCGTCGGGCGACTTCATGTCGACCCCGATCGAGCGGCGGCCCCGCAACATGACATCCGCCGGAGGGACGTCGGGGTCACCGCCGCGGACCGCGCCGGAACGTTCGACGCGGATCACGTCGGCACCCATGTCGGCCAGCATCATGGCGCAGAAGGGGCCGGGCCCGATCCCTGCGAGTTCGATGATGCGTACGCCAGCGAGCGGTCCCATGGGTGTCTCCTCCCCGTCATCGAACCCGAGTGTTCGAACGCGGAGGACCCTAGCCCTGCGGGTGTGACGGCGACGAAGTGATCCGCGGCCCGCCCGGCGGCGGACGCGGCGCTACTCGAAGGTGCGAGCGGTCAGGGCGGTCATCGCCTCGATGAGCGGTGGCCACACCTGGTACACGAAGTCGTGGGACATCCCCTCGATCTCGAGGAACTCCGCACCGGGGATCAACTCGGCGGTGCGGCGGCCGTGCTCGACCGGCAGCAAGGTGTCGTTCTCGCCGTGCACGACCAGCGTCGGGACGTGGAGCGCCTGCAGCGCCTCGATCCGCGACGGGGATCCCATCGCGGCGGTGAACTGGCGCATGCCGCCGCCGGGCACGAACGCCCGGTGATGCAGCTCGTGGAAGTACTCCCGCAACGGCTCGGGGTCGTACCAGTCGGGGTTGGCCCACAACTTGCGGTGGCGCAGGTCGGCCTCGATCTGCTCCTCGATCGTCGGGGCGGTCGGTGCCATCAGCGCCTCGAGGACCTCCGGCGTCGCCGACGGCAGACTCTCCTCGCCCGGCGTCGACGCGAGCGACACCAGCGCCCGCACCCGGTCGGGGTGATCGACGGCGAGCTGCTGCGCGACCATGCCACCCAGCGACAGCCCGAGGACGACCGCGGTCTCGACACCGACCGCATCGAGCACGGCGATCGTGTCGTCGGCCATGTCGCTCAGCGTGTAGCCGTCGCCCTCGTCGGTGATCGACGACAGGCCGGAGTCGCGGTTGTCCATCCGGATGACGAAGAAGCCCCGATCGACGAGGCCGTAACAGAACTCCTCGGGATAGATGATGAGCTGGTTGCCCATCCCCGGCAGGCAGATCACGACCGGATCGTCCTGCATCCCGAACGTCTCGTAGTAGAGCTCGATAGCCCCGTTCTTCGCAGTCGGCATCGGGCCACCCTAGGGCCCACCCCCGCAGCGCCGCGCCCCACTACGGTCACCGGCGTGAAGATCCAAGACCGTCGCTTCGCCAAGCTCACCGTCCAGGAACTGCACGACATCATGCGACTGCGCATCGACGTCTTCGTCGTCGAGCAGGAGTGCCCGTACCCCGAGCTCGACGGTCGCGACACCGAACCCGACACCCGCCACGTGTGGATCGCCGACGATCTCGGCGTGGTCGCCTACCTGCGGGTGCTCGACGACGACGACGAGACCCGCATCGGTCGGGTCGCGACGCGCGACGACGCCCGCTCCGGCGGCTTCGCCGGCGCCCTGCTCGATCACGTGCTCGAGAGCAGCGACGGCCCGTGGGTGCTCGACGCCCAGACCTACCTGGTCGGCTGGTACCGCACGCGCGGGTTCGACGACGACGGCGAAGAGTTCGTCGAGGACGGAATCCCCCACCTCCCGATGCGCCGGATCGCCTAGGTTCGACGACGACGGGCGCATCGCAGGGCGGCCGGATCCCGACCCCCTCCGACCCCTGGTGCCGATGACGTCGCCCCCGCCCGCCTCCGTGGCCACCCCCGACTCGAACGCTCCGACCAACGACGGGGGACGACGGGTGCTCCGGCGGGCGTTCCGTGTGGCGGCGCCCCAACAGGCCGTCGCCCTCACCGCCGGCTTCGCATGGCGGGCTGCAGCGATCGGGACACCGTGGGCCATCCAGAAGGCGATCGACGACGGCATCATCGCCGACGACACCGACGCACTGCGCCGGTGGTGTCTGGTCCTGGTCGGACTCGGCGCCGTCCTGTGGGTTGGCGATGCGGTCCGGCATCTGTTCGCCGACCGGGCGGGCTACACGGCGATGATCGACGTGCGCCGCCGCACCCTGACCGCCCTGCTCGACGCCGACACCGATGCGGCCGGTCGCTACGCCCCG
The DNA here is from genome assembly GCA_039193795.1 of Actinomycetota bacterium. Lineage (GTDB taxonomy): Bacteria > Actinomycetota > Acidimicrobiia > Acidimicrobiales > Aldehydirespiratoraceae > UBA11606. The sequence goes on from JBCCWI010000019.1 coordinate 20,079, forward strand.
GGAGAGATCATCAGCCGACTGGCGGCGGACTGTGGCCGGATCCGGATGTGGGTCACGGCGTCGATCACCGGGGTGATCGCCGGGGCGACGCTGATCGCCGTCATCGTGCTCGTCGCTGCGCTCGATCCGTGGCTGGCGGCGATCGCGCTCGCCGTCGTCCCGCTGTCGGGTCTGTTGGCCGTGACCCGCAACACGCCCAACCTGGCCGCCTCGACCGAGTCGATGGAGGCGTCGGGCCGCACCTCGGCGTGGATCGAAGCGTCGGTCTCGGGCATCGAGACGGTGAAGGGGCTCGGCGCCGAACCGGTGGTGATCGCCCGCACCCGCGACCGGGTCGCGGTCTCGCGCGATCGCGCCTATGCGCTCGCCGTGCTACAGGCCCGTTGGTATGCGACCGCCAACGCCATCCCCGGATTCGGCATCGCGCTGGGTCTCCTGGTCGGCGGGACTCGCGCGATCGACGGATCGATCAGCGCCGGCGAACTCCTCGCCTTCTCGGGCTGGATGGGGTTGCTGGCCGGGGCGACCACGACCCTGACGAGCCGACTCGGGATGCGGGGCGTGGCCCTCGCGTCCGCCAAGCGGCTGTCGGAGATCGAACACCTGCCGGCCCATCCCGCCGGCGGCGGGGCCGAACCCGACCCCGGCGGGGCGGCCGGCGCCGTCAGCGTGGAACGCGTCGCGATCGATCGCGGCGACCTCTCGATCCTGACCGGCGTGTCGTTCGCCGCGGCGCCCGGCACCTGGACCGCCGTCGTCGGCGCCACCGGGTCGGGGAAGTCCTCGTTGCTCCAGGCGATCGCCGGGGACCTGCGGGTCACGTCGGGGGAGGTGACGATCGACGGCGTCGATCTAGCCGCGCTGCGGCGACCCACACGTTCGGGTCTGGTCTCCCTCGTTCCCCAGAACCCGACGATCGTGAACGGGTCGATCGCCGACATCCTCCGGCGGGTCGCCCCTGCGGCCTCCGACGCCGACCTCCATCGGGTCCTGGACGTGTGCCAGCTCGGTGCGTTCGTCGCCGAGCTCGGCGGGCTCGACGGCCGCATCGGGGAACGGGGACGAACGGTGTCGGGCGGGCAGCGCCAACGGTTCGCGCTCGCCACGGCACTGCTGCGACGCTCGCCCGTCCTGCTGCTCGACGACGTCACCTCCGCCCTCGACGAGGACGTCGAGGCCGCGCTTCTCGACGCCCTGCGCACCGAGACGGCCGGCTCGACGGTCGTGTTCGCCACCCACCGTCCCGCGCCGATGCGACGGGCCGACGCCGTGATCGACCTCACGCCGCACGCGCGCAACACGACGACGGAGCCGATCCCGTGAGCACGACCCCGCGGGACGGCATCGATCTCGCCGAGCAGCCCTCCCACCACCGGGCGTTTCGTCGACTGTGGCCACTGGCCCGACCGCATCGGTGGCGTCTGGTCGCCGCGGCGGCCGGCTCGATCGCCGCCAGCCTGCTGACGCTCGCCGCACCGGTGTTCACCGGCCGTGCCATCGATGCGATCGGCGCCGGCGACCGCAGCGAGCTGCGATGGAGCGCGGGCCTGTTGACCGCCTCGGTGCTGGTGCTGTGGCTGGCCGAGCAGATCCGCGACCGCATCCAGGACGACACCGGCGAGCGGATCCTCCAGACCGTGCGCAACGGCGTGACCGAGTCGATGTTCGGGCAGCCGCTCGCGTTCTTCGATCGGCATGAGGCCGGGCAACTCACCGCCCGCGCGACGACCGACGTGCAGGCGCTCTCGGGCTTCGTGCGGGGCGCGGCCCCGCAGCTGGCCAACAACCTGATCTTTCTCGCGGTGGCGTTCGTCGTGATGGCGACCCTGTCGTGGCAGCTCACGCTCGCCCTGTTCGTCTACGTGCCGTTCCTGGCGGTCACCGTGCTGCTCTACCGACGCATCGCAGGCGCCGCCTACGCAGGACGAGCCGACGCCCAGGCGGAGATGACGGCGATCATCAGCGAGTCGATGGCGGCCCGCGTGACGCTCGCCGGGGTCGGCGCCGAGCCCAGCGTCCTCGATCGGGCCGACGCCGCCGACGAGCGGTTGCTCGAGCGGGTCGTCGTCGCCCTCCATGCCGACAACCGGCTGTCACCGCTCCAGTTCGGCAAGCGGGCCTCGCTGGCGGTCGTGTTGTGGTTCGGTGGGATTCTGGTCGCCGACGATGCCATCACGGTCGGTGTGGTGGCGACCTTCGCCCTCGCCGCCGGACAGCTCTTCACACCGATGGACAACCTGTTGCGCGTGTTCGCGGCGACGCTCGCCACCCGAGCCCACGTCGCACGCATCCTGCAGCTCCAGGGCGACACCGACCTCGACCCGATCGGCGCGTCCGAGCCGCCGGCCGCCGCGCCGTCACCCGGATCGGTCGCGGCCGGCGGTCTCGGTGTCGAGGTCGACGGCGTGACCTTCGCCTACGGCGACGGACCCGATGTCGTGGTCGCGGTCGACCTGACGATCGGGGCGGGCGAGCGCGTCGCGCTCGTCGGAGAGACCGGTTCGGGCAAGTCCACCCTCGCCTCGTTGATCACCGGGTTGCGGGCGGCCGACGTCGGCACCGTCGCCCTCGGCGGGCGACCGGTCGAGGCGTGGGACCCCCACGTCCTGCGGCGCCGGGTCTGTTTCCTCCCCCAGAGCGCCCACCTGATCGCCGGATCGATCGCCGACAACCTCAGCTTCGTTCCCGGCGAGCACACCGATGACGACCTGCGCGATGCACTCGACCGCATCGTCGCCGGCCGGATCGTCGGCGAGTCCCGGCTGACGCTCGAGACCTCGGTGGAGGCCGGGGGCTCGAACCTCTCCGCGGGGGAACGGCAGTTGATCGCGTTGGCCCGGGCGGAGCTGGCGGCCCCGGACCTCCTTGTGCTCGACGAGGCGACCGCCGACGTCGACCCGGAGACCGAGGCGGTGATCGCCGACGCCCTCGAATCGGTCTCCGCCGATCGCACGCTCATCGTGATCGCCCACCGGCCCGAGACGGCGGCGCGCTGTGATCGCATCGTCCGCCTCGACGCCGGGCGGATCGTCGCCGACGACCGCATGCCCGGCCGGCCCTGATCGTCGCCGTCCGGCCGGTGCCGGGCCCGCCCGGCTCAGTCGCGGGCGACGCCGCCCAGCACCCGGTCGACCAGCTCGACACACCGGTCATGATCGGGGGTCCGGTGCGCGAGCATGACCTGGAAGATGCAGCTGGCGACGAGATCCTCCATGAGCGCTCGCCCATCGATGTCGGGCCTCGCCTCGCCTCGGGCCAGACCGCGCGCCCAGACCTCGTACATCGCGTCGAGGTCGGGGGCCCAGCGGCTCTCGAACACGCTGGCCGAGAAGGCCGGTTCGCGGATCATCTGCCCGAGCTGCTCGGCGGTGAGGTTCCGATCGCCGTCGACCATGGAGGCGATCAGTCGTTCCACCATGTCGACCAGTTCGTCGCGCAGCGATCCGAGATCGGGATAGCCGCCCTCGGAGCTTCGTTGGGTCTGCGCTTCGAAGCGGAGCGCGGCGAGGTTGGGCCAGCGCCGGTAGATGGCCGAGCGGCTCACGCCCGACTCCTCGGCGACCGCCGTGATCGAGACCGCGCTCGGGCCGTCGCGCTCGGAGATCGTGCGCAACGCGTCGAGCACCCGCTGATCGAGCTCAGGGTCGCGCGGCCGGGCCATGCGCCGAGTCTGACAGCTGGCCCCGGAGTTGGGTGGCGATGGACCGATTCGAGTACGGTGTTTCGAAACAGCGTTACGAAACCCGGCGGAGGCTTCACATCATGCGATCGACCCGACTCTTCATCCTGCTCCTCGCGTTGGCGACATTCGCCGCCGCCTGCGGCGGCGACAGCGAAGACGACACCAGCACCAGCGACGACGACACCGACGCCGCCGTCGACGACTCGGCCGAAGCCGACGCCGGGGGCGACGAGGAGGCTGCCTAGGAACCGGCGCCATCGGACTGCGCGGCGACCAGCGGCAGCTTCGAGACGGCCGACGGCGCCACGACCCTGGCCCCGACCGATGCGATCGCCGGCAGCATCCTGGACGGCCAGGCGTACACGATCTATCTCGCCGACCGGGCCCTCTCGGCCGACGAACTCGGCATCATCTCGGTCCCCGAGGCCGGCGCGGGCGAGGTCATCGTCGCGGTCGCCATCACGACCTTCAACGCCGAGGGACCGGTCGAGCCGGTCGTCGCCGGCGAGGTGGTCGAGTACACCAGCGACTTCGGCGTCCGTACCTTCGTCGTCACCGCCGACGTCGGAGGGACCTTCCTCGGCGACTCGACCGACGCCAGCGGCACCATCACCGTGACGTCGATCGGTTCGTCGATCTGTGGTGAGGTCACCTACACCGACGGAGAGAAGAGCCTCACCGCGGTGTTCGACGCACCCATCGTCGACGTCTGATCGATCGCGGCGGATCCCCCGACACCCGGATCTGACCCGGCGGCCGCGCCCGACCCAACCCGAGGCGCGGCCGTCGGGTCGTCGGTCGGCGTACGCCGGGCGCTCAGGCCAGCGCCGAGACGCCGGCCGCCACCGCGGCGATCGGCATGCCGATCGCCAAACCGTTGACGAAGCCCCGAACGTGGAGGTCGTAGTCGTCGGGCATCTCGTAGCCCTCGATGGTCATCCACGACGGGCGGATCCACACGAAGATCACGATGTCGATCACGACCAGGTCGACCAGGTTGAAGATCTGGAAGATCAGGTAGGCCATCAGCGCCCGCTCCCAGAACCCGGCGTCGTGATCGGTCGCGCCGATCCACGCAGCGGCGACGGGTACGCCGACGGCGACCAGCATGAGCAGCACCGTCCACCCGACCGTCGCCGGGGTCACCGGGGTCTTGTGTTCGTTGTCGGTGGCGTCGGCGATCCACGTCTCGGGGGTGAACCACCACGAGCCCAACACGACGACGGTCAACGCCACCGAGAGGATGACCCCGGCGGTGACGGTGAGTGCGACCACCACCTCACCGTACTCGCCCACCGGTCAGGGCGAGCCGAAGCGGATGACCCGGTCCGGGTCGATCCGGAGCCGCACGAACTCCCCCACCGGAGGGGCGCTGTTCAGCGCGAACCGCAGGTCGTCACCGGCCGAGGTTCGCAGCCGCACGTCGTGATCGACGCCTCGGAAGTGCACCCGCTCGACGGTCGCTTCGATCTCGCCGGCCGGGTCGATCGTCGCGGCATCGGGTCGCCAGACGACGATCTCGCCGTCGTCCATCCGGACCACGTTCGTGTGGCCCAACACCCGGGCGACGACGAGCGAACGCGGGGCCGCCCACACCTCGGACGGCGGACCGGTCTGGTGGAGACGGCCGTCGGCCATCACCCCGACACGATCCCCGAGGGCGAAGGCCTCGTCGTGATCATGGGTCACGTGGATGGCGGCGGTGCCGGTCGCGTCGAGCACCGCAGGCAATTCGGCCACGAGGCGGTCGCGCAGGTGCCGATCGAGGGATCCGAGCGGCTCGTCGAGCAGCAGCACGCGGGGTGCCGGCGCCAGCGCCCGTGCGAGCGCCACCCGCTGGGCCTCACCGCCGGAGAGCGTCGACACGGCTCGGCGTTCGTAGCCGGCCAACCCGACGAGTTCCAACAGCTCGCCGACCCGCGCCGTCCGCTCGTCGCTGCCGACACCGGTCATGCGCAGCCCGAACTCCACGTTCTGACCGACGTCGCGGTGCGGGAAGAGGGCGTGATCCTGGAACATCAGACCGAACGGTCGGGCCTCGGGTGCGAGCCGATCGATCGGTTCGCCGTCGAGCGAGATCGACCCCGCGGCCAGCGGCTCGAGGCCGGCGATCGCCCGCAGGAGCGACGACTTGCCGCATCCGCTCGGTCCGAGCAGGGCGACGGTCTCGGCCGGCGCCAGATCGAGCTCGAGGTCTCTGACCGCCCGCACGTCACCGAAGCGGACATCCACATCGCGCAACGACAGCATCAGAAGACCCCCTCCTCGGTCCGGCGAGCCGATTCGATCACGAGGACCGCGGCCGCGACCAGCACCATCAACACGACCGACAATGCCATCGCTTGACCTCGCAACAGGTCGCCGGGGGTGGAGAGCAGACGGAAGAGGGCGACCGGGGCGGTGAGGTTCTCCGGTCTGCGGGGCAGGAACGATGTCGCGCCGAACTCGCCCAGCGACACCGCAAACGCGAAACCGGCACCCACCACCAGACCGCGCAGCCCGATCGGCAGGTCGATCTCGCGGCGGGCGCGAGTCGGTGTCGCGCCGAGCACGGCGGCGGCTTCGTGCAGCACCGGATCGATCGATCGCAGGACCGGCACCATCGTGCGCACCACGAACGGCACGCCGACCAACGCGTGGGCGATCGGGATGATCCACCAGGAGGTGCGCAGATCGAGCGGTGGTTCGTCGAGTGCGATCAGCATGCCGAAACCGATGGTGACCGCCGACGTGCCGAGCGGCAGGGTCAGCCCGAGGTCGAAGATGCGGCTCGCGGCGCGGCGCCCGTGCACGACCACCAGCGACGCCAACGATCCGACGAGCACGGCCATGGCGGTCGCAGCGACGGCGAAGACGATCGAGTTCCCGATCGCGGTCGTCGCCGGGGCGGGCAGCTGGCGGGCCCGCTCCGCCAGCGCCGTGTAGTGATCGAAACCGTAGCCCCCACCGGTGGACAGCGACCGCTCGACCAGGACGGCGATCGGTCCGCCGAGCAGCACGAGCCCGACGATGGCGTTGCCCCATCGCCAGACGGGAGCGGCCGGGCGACGGCTCGTGCGCGCCAGGCGGGTGAGGACGGGTCGCCGCCGCTCGAGCCGGGTCGACATCACGACCAACGCGAGCACGGCGACGAGCTGCACGACCGCCAGCGCCGCCGCGGTCTCCAGATCGGTTCGGGTGACGGCCTGCCGGTAGATCTCGGTCTCCAACGTCGCCCGTCTGGGTCCGCCCAGGATGAGGACGACCCCGAACGACGTGAAGGAGAAGAGGAAGACGATCGACGCCGCCGACGCGATCGCCGGCCGCAGCCGGGGCAGGGTCACCTCGCGGAACACGGCCAGCGGCCGCGCACCGAGGACCCGTGCGGCTTCCTCCACCCGATGGTCGAGACCCGACCAGTACCCGCCGACGGCCCGGACGACCACGGCGTAGTTGAAGAAGACGTGAGCGATCAGGATGGCCCACACCGTGTGCCGGAAGCGGAAGGCGCCGTCGTCGAGTCCGGTCACCGAGAAGACTTCGGTGAACGCACCGGCCACGACGACGGTCGGCAACACGAAGGGCACCGTCACCAGGGCCCGGATCATCCGCTGGCGGCGGCCGGGCAGCCGAGCGACGACCGACGCCGCCGGGATCCCGACCGCGAGCGTCAGGGCCGTGCTGGCGACGGCCTGCCAGAGCGTGAACCACACGATGTCGCGCTGGCGCGACGACGCTGCGAGGTCGAGGAACGTCTCACCGCCTCCACCCCCCAACCCCCGCCAGAGCACGGTGAGGATCGGATAGAAGAAGAACGCGCCGATGAACACCGCCGGCACGGCCATCAGCGCCACGCGGGCACCGACGCCGGCCGACCGTGTCACGGGGTTTCGGCTCCCTCGACTAGCCGAGGACGATCTCGACCCAGCGCTCGACCCATGCATCGCGGTTCGCCTCGATGTCGGCCGGAGCGATGAACTGGGGATCGGCCGGGATCTCGGTGTGGTCGACGAACTCCGGCGGCAGCACCGCCGACTCGAGCGCCGGGAAGACGAACATGTTCAGCGGCACGTCCTCCTGGAACGTCGGGGTGAGCATGAAGTCGATCAGGGCCTCGGCGGCGTCCCGGTTCTCGGTGCCGGCGAGGATGCCGGCGAACTCGATCTGCCGGAAGCAGGAGTCGAGCAGGACCCCGGTCGGGGCGGTGTCGACGGGCGGGTCGGCGAAGATCACCTCGGCCGGCGGGCTCGAGGCGTACGAGACCACGATCGACCGATCGCCGCCGCCGGCCGTGAACTCGCCGTAGTAGGCGTCCTCCCACCCGGCGGTGACACTGACCCCGTTGGCGACGAGATCGGCCCAGTACGACTCCCAGTCGTCGGTGCCGTTGATGGTCGCGAGCAGGAACGCGAGACCCGGCGACGACGACTCGGGTGACTGCACGACGACCTGATCGGCGTAGACGGGATCGGTGAGGTCCTCGAGAGACGTCGGCGCCTCCGCGCCCTCGGGCAGGGCGTCGATCCAGTAGTTGACGCACACGTCGCCGAAGTCGATCGGGGTGACCCGGTTCTCGGGGTCGAGCTTGAGTTCGTCGTACACCCCGTCGAGGTTGACCGACGCGTAGGACTCGAAGAGGTCGGCGTCGAGACCCCGCTGCAGGAAGGTGTTGTCGATGCCGAACATCACGTCCGCGAGCGGCGAGTCCTGGGTGAGGATCGCTTCGCTGACCATGGTGCCGGCGTCGCCGACCTGCAGCAGTTCGACGGTGATGCCGGTCTCGGCGGTGAAGGTCTCGAAGACGACGTCGCTCACGAAGAACGAATCATGGGTCATCAGCGTGACCGAACCGGCCGCCTCGGCCATCTCGTCGTCGGCCTCGTCGACATCCTCCTCGGCCATCTCGTCGTGGGCGTCGTCTACATCCTCCTCGGCCAGCCCGTCTTGGGCCGCGGCCGACGCCGAGTCGGACGTGGAGTCTGCGCCCGCGTCCACCGGGTCGTCGTCGTCGCCGCACGCGGCGGCGAACAGGACCAGGACCAAAAGGGACAGGAACAGCTTCTTCTTCATGGCTTCCTCCGCCGGCATTACCCGGATCAGGTTCGGTCGGGTCGTCGACGTCAACGGTCGACCTCTCAGCCCGGCTCCCCGAGCTCCCCGGTGTTGTCGGTTGTGGCCTCAGACTACCCATGGCCGGTTCGGCTTGCGCTGGCAAAACCGACGTGGCTCACTGGTGCGCCCATGGCGATCCTCCTGCTCACCCTCCGCGATCTCGCGCACCGCCGCCTGCGCTTCGCGGTCGTCACCCTCCTGGGTGCCATGGTGTTCGCACTCCTGTTCGTCATGACCGGCATGGTCGAGCAGTTCCGCCAGGAACCCGTCGACACGGTCGACGCGATCGGCGCCGACCTCTTCGTGATCGCCGAGGGCGTTCCCGGCCCCTTCAACGGGGTGTCGGTGCTCCCCGCCACCATCGCGAACCCGTCGGTCGCGGCGGACGGGACGTCGTTCGCACCGGCGGTCTTCAGCCGAACCAGCCTCACCGGCGAGACCGTCGAGCCCGACGACCTCGTCCTGGTCGGGGTCCAGCCCGACGCGCTCGGCCATCCGGCGGTCACCGCCGGCCGGGCGCTCGCGGCCGACGACGAGGTGGTGCTCGACGAATCGGCCGGCGCGTCGGTGGGCGACACCGTGCTGATCGGCGGCCTGCCCCTCACGGTCGTGGGCGAGACCGCCGACACGACCCTGTTCGCCGGGTTCCCGATCGCGTTCGTCACCCTCCCGGTCGGGCAGGACCTCGCCTTCTCCAGCCGCGAGGTGATCAGCGGGGTGTTGGTCGTCGGTGAGCTGGGCGAACTGCCTCCGGGCACCAAGGCGGTGGACGGCCCGGCCGTCGTGGAGGACACCCGCCGACCCCTCGAAGGGGCGGTCGCGTCGGTCGACCTCGTCCGGGCGCTGCTGTGGATCATGTCCGGCATCATCATCGGCGCCGTCGTCTACCTGTCGGCGCTCGAACGGCAACGCGACTTCGCCGTGCTCAAAGCGGTCGGCACCTCCACCCGGGCGCTGCTCGCCAGCCTCGTGATGCAGTCGGTCGTGATCGCCCTCGCCGCGGTCGCGGTCGGAGCGGTGATCCAGTTGGGCCTCGCACCCGCGTTCCCGCTCCGGGTACGGGTCCCGGCCAGCGCATTCTGGCAGATCCCGCTGATCGCCGTCGTCGTCGCCGTGCTCGCGAGCGCACTCGGCCTGCGTCGGGTCGCGTCGTCGGACCCGGTCGAAGCCTTCGGAGGCGCCGGTGGCTGACCAGTCGACTCCGCCGGGCCGCGACGTCCTCGACGAGCTGGTCGTCGACGACCTCGTGATGGAGTTCGTGCACGACGGCTATGCGGTCCGGCCGCTCGACGGGCTCACGTTCACCGCCAACGCCGGCGAGATCGTGATGCTCCTCGGTCCGTCGGGCTCGGGCAAGACCACCCTGCTCTCGTGCCTGGGCGGCATGGTCACCCCGACCTCCGGGTCGATCCGCTTCGGGCCGACCGAGCTGGTCGGCGCCGACGCCGGCGAACGCAACGCCCATCGCCGCGACCGCGTCGGGTTCGTCTTCCAGGCGTTCAACCTCGTTCCGTCGCTGTCCGCACGCGAGAACGTCGCCACCCCCCTGATGCTCTCGGGTTGGGACCGACGCCGTGCCTACGAACGAGCCGACGCCATGCTCGACCGGGTCGGCCTCGCCGACCGCCGAAGCCATCAACCGAGCCAGCTCTCCGGCGGCCAGCAGCAGCGCGTCGCGATCGCCCGGGCCCTCGCCAACGACCCGCCGGTGCTCCTCGCCGACGAACCGACCGCCAGCCTCGACCACATCCAGGCCGAGGAGATCATCCGGATGCTGCGAGAGCTGCGCGACGCCGGCCGGATCATCATCGTGTCGTCCCACGACACCCGGATCATCCCCATCGCCGACCGGGTGGTGCAGATGGTCGACACCCAACCGACGACGGGCGAGCTCGGCCCGCGGCCGGTGTCCGCCGGCACATCGATCTTCGAACAGGGCGATCCCGCCGACGTCATCTACACGATCGACGACGGCGAGATCGACATCGTGCGCGTGCTCGCCGAAGGCGGCGAGGAACAGCTCGCCCGGCTCGGCCCCGGCGCCTACTTCGGCGAGCTCGGCCCGCTGCTCGGCTTCCCCCGCTCCGCATCGGCGCGCGCCCACACGGATTCGATCGTGGTCGCCCACGACCCCTCGGCCTTCCGAAGCAGGCTCAACGACGAGGACGGCTGACGGTCAGACCGGCTCGGCCCGCGCCGCCAGCCACTCGGTGAGCGCCGGTTCGGCGTCGGCGCGACCACCGGCGATCACGGCGTCGTGGTTCTCGTACTGGAGCAGCCCGACCTCGGAGGCGTCGAGCTGGATGAAGCAGTCGACGAGGGCGACAGCGTCGTTGTGGGCTCGGGTCGAGCCGATCAGCAGCGAACTCTGCAACGTCTGCCCGATTCCGGGATGCAGCGCCGGGCGTCGTCGAAGGCGTCGCCACAGGGCGCTGAACCCCGACACGTGGAGGCCGTAGTCGGTCGACGCGGTCGGACCGTCGGACGGCGACACGTCGATGGCGATCGACGTGCCGATCGACGGGTCGGCGACCATGGCAGCCACCGGCAGGTTGTCGAGCACCGCCCCATCGACGTGGAGATCACCCTCGATCGGCACGGGCGGCATGATCACCGGGAGCGAGATGCTGGCCCGCAGCGCCCGGGCCATCGGCCCGTGCCGATGGATCGCCAGCGCCGACCGGCTGAGGTTGGTCGACACGGCGAAGAGCGGGATCCACGAGTCGAGCATGTCGCGTCCACCGAACTGACGGACCAGGCTCTCGGCGATCCGCTCCGCAGTGATCAGGCCGACGAGCGGCACGGTCGGTTGGAAGATCCTCCGATGGAATTCGTTCGTGACGGTGGTCGTCATCGTCGCCTGATCGAGATCCTGGGCAGCGAGCGCCGCCATCAGCGCCCCCATCGAGGTCCCGCCGACCCGATCGAACATCAGGTCGGTGTCGCGCATCGCTCCGAGCGCGCCGACGTGGGCCATGCCCTTGGCGCCGCCGCCGGCGAGCACGACCCCGCGCCCATTGCCGCTCATCAACCTGGCGATGCGCTCGACGTGGCCGACCGCACCCGACCGCACGTTGTGGACCTCGTCGACCGCGAAGTCGCGGCGCAGCGCCGCCGTGTGTCGCGGCACCTCGGTCGACGGCGGGTGGATCCGTACGAGCCAGGCGGTGTCGCGAACCTCCGCGGGCAGCGCGTCGAGGTGACGCTGCATCTGCTGCGCCTCCTGGGCGAGCGGATCGGCCGAGATGATCCCGACGAAACGATCGCACTGCTGCGCGATCGCACTCGCCCACTCGGTCGGGGCGCCGTGGTCGACCAGCAGGACGTAGTCGTTGTTGACGTCGGCTTCGTGGATGAACTCCGCCGCTCGATCGGAACCGCCCGGGCCGTCGAGATCGCGGACCCGGCGCCGCAACTCGGCCTCGTCGACCACGCGGGTGCTTCCGAACCGACCGATCTCGGCTTCGATTCGAGCGACGAACGTGTCGTCGACAGGCGCGGTGACCGCCAGCGCGATCACGCGGGCTCGCTGATCGGGGACGTGCTCGCGACGGAGTCGGTCGATGATCCGCAGCGACACCCGGACCGCCAGCGACGGATGGCGGTCATTGAGCCGGCGGAACGACTCGCGCGACAGTCGAGCGAGGGTGGTGTCGCGGGTGACCCGGACCGTCGCCGACCGTGGTGCGTCGTGGATGATGCCGAGTTCGCCGACGATCTCACCCCGACCGAGTTCGACGTCGAGGGTCAGCTCGCCGAAGTCGTCCGAGGACCGGACCCGCACCCGCCCGGCGACGACCAGGTAGGCGGCGTCGGCCGGGTCGCCCTGCTCGAACAGCACCTCGCCGGGCCGCATCGTGACCCACGTGATCTCGTCGACGATCTCCTCGACCAGATCGATCTCCTCGAGTCCGAAGAAGCGGGTGAGGGTGCCGGCGGCCCGGGTTCGGTTCCGGCGGGTGCGGGCGGCGGACGCGATCGCCGCCGCCTCGTCGGGGTGGGTGTCGAGCCACCGGTAGAACGACTCCCGGTCGATGACCGCGACCTCGGTCGAGCCCACGGCGCGCAGGGTGGCGGTCCGCACCCCACCCATCGTGTGGGTCACCTCGCCCGCCAGGGCGCCGGCGTCGAGTCGGCCGACGGTGATCACGCTCCCTTCGGTCGACCGGAGGACCTCGAGGCCGCCGGTGACGACGACGAACACGTCGTCGCCGTCGTCGCCTTCGGCGACGAGCACGTCACCGTCGGCCAGGGCGCGCCTCGCTGCGCCGTCGATCAGATCATCCATGCCGCCCCCGTTGCATCCATCGCCGAGCAGGACGGTAGCGGAGGCGGTGGGGCGGAGTCAGACGGCGGACGCCACCGCGTCGACCACCCGGTCGACCTGGTCCTCGGTCATGACCATCGGTGGACAGAACCCGAGGCTCGCCGCCATCGGGCGCACGATCGCCCCGTTCGCCAGGATCTCGTTGCGCACGTCGACGGGGGTCTGGTGTTCGTGGGTGGTCAGCGCCCAGACGAACCCCGCGCCGCGCAGCCCGGCGAAGAGCCCGTCGTCGACCAGGGACTGCAGGCCGGACCGCAGTCGCTCGCCGAGCACGGTCGCTCGTTCGAGCAGGCCTTCCTCCTCGGTGACCTCCATGCACGCCAACGCAGCCGCGCAGGCGGTCTGGTGGCCGGAGTAGGTGAAACCATGCGCCAGCTTCCAGTCGGGGTTGGTCTCGAGCATGCCGACGACCCGGTCGCTGCAGACCACACCGCCGAGGGGCACATAGCCGGACGTGACCGCCTTGGCGAAGGTGATCATGTCGGGCTCGACGTCGTAGTACTGGGCGCCGAACCACGTGCCGAGTCGACCGAAACCGCAGATGACCTCGTCGCTGATGTACAGCGCGCCGTGTTCGGTGCAGAGGCGGCGAATCCCCTCGAGGTAGCCGGGCGGGGGCGGCACGACACCGCCGGCCCCCTGGACGGGTTCGGCGATCACCGCCGCGATCTCGTGTCCCTTCTCGGCGAACACCGACGCCATCGCCTCGATGTCGTCACCCTGCACATGGATGTGATCGGGCACCAACCCGCCCCAGCCGGCCCGGTACTCGGGGAAGCCCTGGGCCGAGGTCCCGCCATAGGCGGTGCCGTGGTAGCCGTTGGTGCGTGAGATGACGATCGTCTTCTCCGGATGGCCGGCCTGGGCCTGGGCGGATCGGGCCAACTTCAGCGCCGTGTCGACCGCCTCGGAACCCGACTGGGCGAAGAAGACCTTGCCGCCGTCGGTCGGCGCCCGCTCGACGATCGCATCGGCGGCCGCCTCGGCCACGTCGTTGGTGAACGGGTCGAAGATGTGGTGAGCGTGGATCGTGTCGAGCTGATCCTTGATCGCCTGGGTCACCTTCGGGTGGCCGTACCCGACGTTGCAGTACCAGAGCGACCCCATCGCATCGATGACCTCACGGCCGTCCTTCAGGGTGAGCACCGCGCCCTGCCCCGAAGCGATGTTGACGAACGGTTCGGTGTCCTTGGCCGGCGGTGTGAAGGGATGCAACAGGCGACTCATGGGCCCACTGTTGCACAGTTCGGTTCGGCCACAAACGGTGGTGGCCGGCCCTCAGCGACCCTTGAACTCGGGGGTCCGCTTCTCGGCGAAGGCGGTCATCGCCTCGACGGTGTCCGCGGTCGTGAACTGGTAGGCCTGACCGATCCCCTCGGCCTCCAGCGCCTCCTCCAGGGTGGAGGTGAACGACTGGTTGAGCAGCTTCTTGCTGGTCGCCAGAGCGATCGGCGGGCCCGCGAGCAACTTGGTGACGAACTCGTCGACCCTCGCGTCGAGGTCGTTGCGGGCGACGACCCGATTGACGAGTCCCATCTCGAGGGCGCGGGGCGCGTCGATGACGTCGGCGAGCATCACGAGCTCCTTGGCCCGCTGCATGCCGACGATGCGAGGCAGGAGGAACGACCCGCCGAAGTCGATGTTGAGGCCCCGCCGGGCGAAGATCTCGCTGAAACGACTGCGGTCGCTGGCGAGCACGAAGTCACAGGCCAGCGCCATGTTGAGCCCCGCGCCGGCTGCGACCCCGTCGACCCGGGCGATCGTCGGCTTGGGCAGGGTGTGGAGGGTCTGGCACGAGCGCCCGACGATCCGCATGTCGTCGAGCGGGTGGGTGCGCTGACGGCCGGCGTCGCCGGTGCGGCCGCCGCCGCCGACGTCCGCGCCGGAGCAGAAGTCCTCGCCCGCACCGGTGAGCACGAGGACCCGGACGGCATCGTCGCGAGCGATCTCGTCGAACAGGTCGTGCAGCGCCTCCCACCCACCGGGCGGGATGGCGTTTCGTACCTGCGGCCGGTCGATCGTGATCGTCGCCACGCCGTCGTCGCGGGTGAGGTGCAGGTAGTCGGCCATCGGATGTCCCCCTTCGTGGTGCCGCTCAGTCGCTTCGTCGGTCGACGCCGGGCAGCACACACAGCATCTCGTAGATCAGATCGCCGGCGATCCGGCTCGTCATGCCCGACACGTCGTAGATCGGCGAGACCTCGACGAGGTCGCACCCGACCAGATCGAGCCCCCAGCAGCCGCGTACGATCTCGAGCCCCTGGGCGGTGGTGAGACCGCCGATCTCGAGGGTGCCGGTGCCGGGTGCGTAGGCCGGATCGAGCCCGTCGATGTCGAAGCTTAGGTAGACGGGCCCGCCGGCGACCTTCTCGCGGACCTCGGCCATCAGCGGCTCGAGACTGCGGTGCCAGCACTCCTCGACCTGCACGACCCGGAATCCCTGCTGACGGCTCCAGTCGAAGTCGTCGGCTGCGTATCCGGTGCCGCGCACCCCGATCTGCACGACCCGGTCGCCGTCGAGCAGCCCTTCCTCGACCGCTCGCCGAAACGGGGTGCCGTGGGCGACCTGCTCGCCGAACATGTCGTCGTTGATGTCGGTGTGGGCGTCGACGTGCACCATGCCGAGGGGGCCGTGCTTCTTGGCCAACGCCCGGAGATGAGGCAGGGCGATCGTGTGATCGCCGCCGATGGCGACGGTGATCACGTCGTGTTCGAGCAGGTCATCGACGAACGCCTCGATGCGGGCGATCGAGTCGTTCTTGTCGAAGGCGTTGGTCGCGACGTCGCCGACGTCGTCGATGCGGAGACTGTCGAACGGGGCCGCACGGGTCGCCATGTTGTAGGGCCGGATCATCACCGATTCCTCGCGGATCCCCCGCGGCCCGAAGCGGGCGCCGGGCCGGTTGGAGGTGCCGAGATCGAAGGGCACCCCGAAGACGGCGACGTCGAGATCGGCGGGTTCGCTACGACCCGGCAGCCGCATGAAGGTGGTGATGCCCGCGAAGCGGGGCATCTCGTTGCCGCCGAGCGGCTGGGGATTGCCCGACCCGCTGGCGGGCGGCCCGCCCGGCATCAGGCGTCGGCCGCCATCGACGCAGCGAGCTCGAACGCGGCGTCCATCGACTCTCCGGTGCCGAGCACGTTCATCGCGATCTCGTCGGCGCCGGCGGCGGCGTAGGCCTCGATGCCGGCGCGGACCGTGTCGGGGTCGCCGGCGAGCACCATGTCCTCGGGCCCGGCCATGCCCTCGCGGTCGAGCATCGCCCGGTACGACGGCAGCTGGCCGTAGATCTGCAGCGCCTTGGCCGCGAACGCCCGAGCGCCCTCGACGTCGTCGGTGATGAAGACCGGCACGCCGGCGGCGATCCGGGCGCCGCCGATACCGGGCCGCACGTGGGACTCGATCGTCTTGGGACCGGTCATCCAGGTGATCGTGCCCGCAGTGCGCTCGCTCGCGAGCGCGAGCATCTTGGGGCCGAGGGCGGCGAGCATGACCTCCGGCGTCTCCGCAGGGACGTTGATCTGGGTGTGGTGGGTGACGAACTCGCCGGTGGTCGACACCCGCTGCTCGCTGAGCAGCGGGAGCAGCGCATCGAGATACTCGACCATGTGGGTGTAGGGCTTGCGCCACTCCATGCCGTACTGCATCTCGAGGGCCGGCTTGTGGCTGGCCCCGAGCCCGAGCGTGAACCGGCCGCCGGTGATCTGGTTGATCGTGCGGGACTGGGCGGCCAAGGTCTCTGCGAACGTGGTCTGCATGGCGACGACCGACGTGCCGAGACCGATGTCGGGCACCTCGCGCCCGACGATCGCGAGCGTGACCATCGGGTCGGCGTTGAACACCTGGGGCGACCAGTAGCGATGCAACCCGGCGGCCCGGGCCCGTTCGGCGGTCGCCACCGCGGCGTCGACCTCGGAAGCGGAATCGAACCAGCTGATCTTCATGGCCGAACCCTAACGGAGCGACCCGATCGGTGGCAGTTGAACCGATGTGGCCGCGGCGGCGGTCGGCCTACATCCGGTCGAGCAGTTCGCGCTTCTTCGCCTCGAACTCCTCGTCGGTGACGACACCCTGGCGCCGCAGCTGGTCGAGCTTCTCGATCTGCTCGGGGATCGAGAGCTGGGGCTCCGGCGCGGGCGCCGCAACGCCGCCGGCGGCCGCTTCGCCGAGCCGGCGGAGCTTGCGCTCCTCGAGCCCCTCGACCTGGCGGTAGATCTCGTTCTGGACGATGTTGGGCCGTCGGATGTCGGCGAATTGCTGGCGGCCGCCCTCACCGGCGGACTCGATGCCGAGATCGCCGGCGCCGATCAGTCGTTCGAAGATCGACTGGTTGAAGAACACGGTGTTGATGCGGTCGAGAGGGATCTCGATGCCGGCTTTGGAGATGACACCCGTTCGCGACACCACCCGTTCGTTGGTGACGACGAAGTTCGTGGTGTTCCACTGGAGGTACATCCAGCCGAAGTACCCGAGGGCGCCGAGCCAGAGGATGAAGACGACCCAGTTGAGCGGGCTCCACCAGTCGCTCAGCAGGGCGAACAGCCCGGCGAGGCTCATGATGACCAGCAGCGTTCCCGCCGGCGCGAGGAACCACCAGTGCGGACGGAGGTCGAGGACGAGATCTTCGTCCTCGGTGAGCAGATGCTTCGGGAACGGCATGGCCCGACCCTATCGCCCGGCTCGCCGCCCGGTCAGCGAGCGGTCGTCGCGCTCGACGGCACCGAGGGCAGGCGCAAGGTCAGCAACCAGGTGATCGCCACGAACGCCGCCGAGCCCCACATCGCGAGCTCGAGGCCGCCCCAGAGGTACAGCACCCCGCTCAACAGCGTGCCGACCAGCCGGCCGGTCGCGTTGGCGGAGTAGTAGAAGCCGACGTCCATGCTGACCTCGTCGCCGGCGAAGGCGAGGATCAGGTAGGAGTGCAGGCTCGAGTTCAGCGCGAACACGACGCCGAACACGACGAGCCCGCCGACCACGGCCACCTCACGAAGGTCGTCGAGCGTGACCCCGACCGCGATGGCGGCGGAGACGATCGCCAACACGAACGCCCACGTGCGCGCCGCCGCGATCTCGTCGATCGCACCCCGACGTCGGAGCACGGCGGGCGCGGCGGACTGCACGACCCCATAGCCGATCACCCAGGCCGCGAGGAAGCCGCCCGTCGCCTCGAACGACCACTCGAACACTTCGTCGAGGAAGACCGGCAGCGCCACGACGAACCAGATGTCGCGCGACGCGAAGAGGAAGAGCCGGGCGATCGAGAGCCGGTTGACCGCATCCGACGGCGAGAGGATCGATCGCAGTGGCGGCTTCCTCGACGCCCGACCGATGTCGCCGGTCAACAGGATCGCCACGGCGGCGAGCGTCACTGCGATCGCGATCGCCATCGCGTAGAGCGCCGTGTCGTAGCCGAGCCATCCGAGCAGTGCGGCCCCGAGGAAGAAGCCGACACCCTTCAAGGCGTTCTTGGATCCGGTGAGCACGGCGACGAGGCGGAAGAGCGCGTTGTCGCCGTCGCCGGCGACGAACTTCACCGCGCTCTTCGAACTCATCTTGGTGAGGTCCTTGGCGACACCGGACAGCGCCTGCGCCGCCATGACGTAGGCGACCGACACCCACTCGACCCAGCTCGGCTGATGCAGCGCCAGCACGACGAGGGCGACGATCTGGAGCGTGAGTCCGGCGAGCAGCGTCTGGTTCAGGCCGCGCCGTGCCCCGACCCAACCACCGAGCAGGTTGGTGACGATGCCCATGAACTCATAGAGCAGGAACAGGAACGCCAGCGACACCGGGGAGTAGCCGAGGTCGTGGAAGTGCAACAGCACGAGCATGCGCAACGCGCCGTCGGTGAGGGTGAAGGCCCAATACCCGGCGGTGACGAGGACGTAGTCGCGCAGCTGCACCGGTCGAGCTCAGAGGTCGGCGGCGACCCGTGCCGCGAGATCGGCCATGCGGAAGGCGTAGCCGTATTCGTTGTCGTACCAGATCAGGATCTTCACCATCCGGTCGTCGATCACCATGGTCGAGGGGCCGTCGACCACGCCCGACCGGGGATCGTTGACGAAGTCGGCGGACACGAGCGGGCGCTCCTCGAACCCGAGGATGCCGGCCAGCCGACCCGCGGCCGCGGCGCGGAGCGCGTCGTTGACCGCGTCGGCATCGACCGAACGGTCGAGGGTGAACACGGCGTCGACGAGCGACGCGTTGAGCAGCGGAACCCGCACCGCGAGCCCGTCCAGCTTCCCCTGCAGATCCGGGTAGATCATCGTGATCGCGGTCGCCGAACCGGTCGAGGTCGGGATCAGCGAGTTCAGCGCCGAACGGGCCCGGCGCAGATCCCGATGCGGTGCGTCGACGATGACCTGGGTGTTGGTGACGTCGTGGATCGTGGTGATCACGCCGCGTTCGATCCCGAACGTCTCGTGCACCACGCCGACGACCGGCGCGAGCGCGTTGGTCGTGCACGACGCTGCGGTCACGATGTCGTGGTGGGCGGGCTCGTAGTCGGCGTCGTTGCAGCCGATGACGACGTTGGGCACGCCGGGACTCTTGACTGGGGCGGCCACGACCACCTTGTGGGCACCGTTGTCCAGATGCGGGGTCAGGCCGTCGGTCGTCTTGAAGGCGCCGGTCGCCTCCAGCACCAGATCGACGCCGAGGTCGGCCCACGGGATCTGCCCGGGTTCGGCATGGGACGAGAAGGTGACGGGTCGCCCGTCGACCGTGATCGTCTCGCCGTCGAGCCCGACCTCACCGTCGTAGCGGCCGTGGACGGTGTCGAACTCGAGCAGGTGGGCAGCGGTGGCGGCGTCGCCGTGGAGCTCGTTGACATGGACGAGCTCGAGGGTGTCGTGGCGGGCCATGCCGCGCACGACGAGGCGACCGATCCGGCCGAAGCCGTTGATGCCGATCCGGATGGTCACGGGATGCTCCTGGTCGATGAGGTGGTCCGGCCGAGCATAGGAAGGAGCGGGGTGGACGGCGGTGACGATCAGACGAACTGATGGCGATAGCGGTACCCGGTCCGGCGCTCGAACCCGAGCCGTTCGTACCAGCTCGCCGCCCGCTCGTTGGCCGCTTCGACCTGCAACCACGCCGTCGTGACACCGTCGGCGATGGCCGAGTCGAGCAGCGCGGCGAGCACCGCCGTCCCGGCGCCCAGACCCTGCCGCTGCGGGTCGGTTCGCATCGCGAAGACACCGACGAGGTCGCCGTCGACGATGGCCATGCCCCCGCCCACGACCGCGCCGCCGATCGTCGCCGTCGCGTAGCGCGTCGCCAGGGCGGTGCTCTGCATCTCGCGGGCCCGAGCCGGCGACAGCTGATCGCCGAGGAACGGCGGGAGGTCGAGGTCGACGACGGTCGACAACCCGTCGCGTACGACGATGCGACCGCGAACGGCGGCGACCGGTGCGGCCAGCACGTCGGTGATCGCCCCGGTCTCGTAGCCGCGGCGATCGAGTTCGTCGCCCACCGGCGCCGGCGTCTCGTCGAACAGCTGCACGATC
Organism: Actinomycetota bacterium; assembly: GCA_039193795.1. Taxonomy (GTDB): domain Bacteria; phylum Actinomycetota; class Acidimicrobiia; order Acidimicrobiales; family Aldehydirespiratoraceae; genus UBA11606. The sequence continues at coordinate 40,688 of JBCCWI010000019.1, forward strand.
GCCGGCCGCCGGCGGTCGGCGTACCACGCCTCGGCCCGGTCGATCGCCTCGGCGATCGGGAGGCCCGGGTCGCCGTGGGCCGTCATGCTGTTGGCCCGTCCGGTTTCGCCCAGCGCGTGGCGGAGGATCCAGGCGCCGACCGCGCCACGGTCGAGACCCGGCGTCGCCCGATCGGTGGCGAGCGCGAAGTCGGTCACCCCCAACCCCATTCGTGGAGCTTGTCGTCGTCGATGCCGAAATGATGGGCGACCTCGTGGACGACGGTGACGGTGACCTCCTCGACCAGCTCGTCCTCGTCGCGTACGAACTCACACAGCGGGATCCGGTAGAGGGTGATGACGTCGGGCATCACCATGCCGCCGTAGTCGCCGCGCTCGGTGAGCGGGACCCCCTCGTAGAGACCGAGCAGATCCTCGGTGGGGTGGAGGTCCTCCACCACGATCGCGACGTTCTCCATCAGGTGGCCGAGCGGGGCCGGGAGGGCGTCGAGGGCATCGGCGACGAGCCGTTCGAACGCCCGGGGTGGAATCGGCTCCATCGCCGCAACCTAGCCTCGCGCCGCTCGCCGCCGACGTGCCTTCGATCGGGTTTGGCACCGTTCGGTGCAGAAGCGGCGGGTGTGGGCCTGCGACGTGTCGACGAAGGCATCCCGGCAGCGGTGGCCCCGGCACACCCCGAGGCGCGCGAGTTCGGGATCGATCCGTGCGTGGCCGAGGAGCGCTGCGGCTGCGAGCGTCGCCACGACACCGGCCTCGCTGCGCCAGCCGATTCCCGAGCCGGTCAGGGACGCGAGCACCGGCGTATCGGCGAGCACTCGATTCATCCGGTCGATTCGCTCGTGCGGCGCTGCGGCGAAGATGTCGTAGAACGTGTCGCCGAGCGCAGCAAGCTTGCGATCGGTCTCGGTTCGAGGAATCGCGACGCCGCCCAGCGAGGCCAACGTCGATCGACTCGGATAGGCGGACCGAGGCTCGGGGCGATGACGGACGACCTCGGCCCAACCGTTGATCAGCTCGACGACGAACGCGACCGGCGGGGACTCGACAGCTCCTCGCATCGCTCACTAGTGTACCTGTCTCAGCTCGTTGAAGGGGGTACATCGACGGTGGAGACGCTCGAGACGATCCGAGCCCAACTCGCAGCGCTCGGCGTCTCGCCCGGCGCCACGGTCATGGTGCACTCATCGCTGCGACGAATCGGCTACGTGCTCGGCGGTGCCCCGACCTGCGTGCGAGCGCTGATCGACATCCTGGGCCCCGAGGGCACCCTGGTCATGCCCGCCTTCAGTCCGGCTGTGTCGGACCCTTCGGCCTGGTCGGAACCCGCCATCGGCGCGGGGCTCGTCGAGGTGGCCAGACGACACGTCCCCGCGTTCGACCCCGAGACGACACCGACGACGATGGGCGCGATCCCCGAGGCATTCCGAAACTGGCCGGGCAGCGAGCGCAGCGCCCACCCGCAGGTCTCGGTGATCGCTCGCGGACCCCGTGCAGCCGCGATCACCGTCCCCCACACGCTGGAGTGGGGACAGGGCGCCGGCTCCCCGTTCGAACGGATGTACGAGCTCGACGTCGAGGTTCTCCTCCTCGGGGTCGGCTTCAACCGCGCCACGATGTTGCACTACGCGGAATCCCTCGTCCCCCATGGCCGACGCAAGCGCCGGAGGATCCCGATCGACGGACCGGAGGGACGCCACTGGTCCGAGGTCGACGATGTCGGCGACGACCTCGACACCCACTTCCCCGAGATCGGAACGATCGTCGCACGTGAGGGACTCGCAGTGAGCGGCATGATCGGAACCGCTCCGACCATTCGCATATCGGCTCGCACACTGGTCGACAGGGCGGTCCGACATCTCAGCGAAGCGCTCCAGAACTCCCCCTGATCGGAGCGTCCCAGCCCAGGAGGCCAGCAGCGAAAGTCGGTAGGGTCACGGCGTGGCCGAACGCCTCGCCGACGCCGACGTCCTGCTCGAGGACCTCACCGACGAACAGCGCGACGCGGTCACGACCGCCGCCACCCCGCTGTGCATCATCGCCGGTGCCGGCTCGGGCAAGACCCGGGTGCTCACGCGCCGCATCGCCTGGCAGGCGGCGACCGGGACGATCGACCCCCGGCGGGTGCTGGCGGTCACCTTCACCCGGCGGGCGGCCGGCGAACTCCGGCGCCGCACCCGCGCGCTGGGGCTCCGCGACGACGTCGCCGCCGGAACGTTCCACTCGATCGCCCTGGCCGTCCTCCGCAACCACTGGAAGGACACCAACCGACGACCACCCGAGCTGCTCGAGCGGCGGATGTCGTTCCTGGCCCGGCAGCATCGCAACCTCGACCGGGCGTCGATCGCCGACATCGACAACGAGATCGGGTGGGCCCGGGCCCGACTCGTCACCCCCGAGGCCTACCCCGGCGCCGCCGCCACGGCCAAACGCCGTCCCGGCCGAAGCCTCGCCTTCGTCGCCGACGTGTACGCGGGCTACGAGGACGCCAAGCGCAAGCGCAAGCTGGTCGACTTCGACGACCTGCTCGCGCTCTGCCATGCGACCATGACCCAGGACACCCGGTTCGCCGAAGCCCAACGATGGCGACACCGTCACGTGCTCGTCGACGAGTTCCAGGACGTCAACCCCCTCCAGTTCGCCCTGCTGCAGAGCTGGCTCGGCCCCGAGAGTTCGCTCGTCGTCGTCGGCGACCCCAACCAGGCGATCTACGGCTGGAACGGCGCCCAGCCCGAGCTGCTGGACGAGATCGACCGACACCTGCCCGGCTGTGCGGTGATCCATCTGCGCACGAACTTCCGCTCGACGCCGGAGATCCTCGCCGCCGCGGCCCGAGTGCTCGAGATCGAGCCGCAGCCGTCCGCCCGGGCGTCGGGCGACGAGCCGAGCCTGCGGCGGCTGACCGCCGACGACGAAGCGATCTCGATCGCCCGCTCGGTCCGCGGCCGCCACAAGCCCGGCGCGCCGTGGCGCCATCAAGCCGTACTCACCCGCACCAACGCCCAGCTGCCGGCGATCCGTTCCGCCCTCGAGACGGCCGGTATCCCGGTGCGCTCCCGCGGCGACGGTGCCCTGCTGCGCCGGCCCGAGGTGATGGAGCTGATCGAGTCCTGGCCACCCGACGCGCCCCTGTCGGAGATGCTGACCGACGCCAGCACCGAGCTCCCCGACACGCTGGAGAACGCCCACCTCAGCGAGGAGCGACGCACGATGCTGCAGGCCTTCCTCGACATCGCACGCGGCCATCTCGAACTCGAACGTCGCGCGAGCGTCGAGGACTTCCTGTCGTCGTTGCGCTCCGACGACCGGGTCGGGTCGGTCACCGACGGTGTCGAGCTCGGCACCTTCCATTCAGCCAAGGGACTCGAGTGGCCGATCGTGCACCTGGCCGGCATCGAGGACGGCTATGTGCCGATCACCTTCGCATCGAGCGCCGCCGCCCGCGCCGAGGAGCGGCGCCTGCTCTATGTCGCGGCGACGCGGGCCGAGCGCGAACTCCACGTCTCGTGGGCCGACACGCGGGTCATCGGCGACCAGACGATCGAACGCGAACCATCGCCGTGGATCGACGCCTTCCAGGGCCAAGCGGCGCCGCTGCCCGACGACCGGCCCTCGATCGCCAGCCTCCGGGCCAAGATCGCCGCCGTCCCCGAGATCGACCTCACGATCACCGATCAACACGAGCGCGAGATCGTGCGCGACCAGCTGCTGATCTGGCGAGAGGACTGGGCGAGCAAGGCCGACATCGCCCCGACGGCGGTGCTGTCGGATCGCACGGTGGAGGCACTCGCCAGCGAACGACCGTGCCGCATGGACGAACTGGCCGCGATCGACGGGATCGGGCCGAGCAAGGCGCGCCGCTTCGGGCTGAAGCTGTTGGAGATCACCTGCCTCGACGAGTGAGCTCGCCGGGCTAGTGCTCGGTCGGCTCTTCGCGACGTCGGGGTTGGGCGACGACCACGACGGTCGCATCCGACCGTTCGAGCACCATCTCGACGGTGTGGCCGATGAAGGGGCGACCGTCGACGTTGCGCAGTTGCGCACCGAGCACGACCAGATCGGCCTGCTCGCCCCGTGCGGTCTCGACCAGCACCTCGCCCGCCGACTGCCCTTCCCGAACGACGGGACGCGGCGAGAGACCCGACTCGGCGGCGCGGCCCATCGCGACGGCCATCATCGACTCCGCAGCGGCGATCGCCGGATCGTCGACCGCATCGGTGCCGCGGCGGGCGAAGATGCGCGGCAGCTGATTGACCCGGTTGACGACATGGGTCAACAGGACCTCGGTGCCGAGCTGACCCGAGATCGCGAACGCGACCTCCTGCGCCGAACGCGACGAGGTGGTGCCGGTGACGGGCACGACCGCACGAGAGAACGCCGGTGGGAGCGGACGGTCGAGCCCGCGGGCGCGCCGCACGATCACCACCGGGGTGACCGCGTTGAGCAGCAACTCGTCGACCATCGGCGAGTACAGCACGCCCTCGTGACGGGCCGCGACCCCCACCACGACCACGCCGTACCCGAGCTTGGACTCGGCCACGATCGCCGACGCGGTGTCGACCGCACCGACCCGGTTGTGATCGACCAGGCGTTCGTCGAGCACCGCCTCCAGCACGCTGACGTCGGTGTCGGGCCCGTCGACGGTGAAGATCGTCGCCGGGGCCTCCTTGGGCCAGGCGAACTGGGCGATCTGTGCGGCCGCGATCGATGCGGGCTGCCCCTTCGAGGGCAGCAGCATCCGCTGCGGGGTGACGACCAGGTTCTTGGCGAGCGCTTCCTCGCGGTCGAGGCGCTCCTGCTCCTCCTCGGTGCCGCGCCAGTCGCGTACGACGATGCGCAGGCTCACGGCCGCGAAGATCGACGTGACGAGGGGGACGATGACGATCACGGTGTAGGCCGTGTCGGTGAACACGCCGAGCGAGAGCCCGACCGAGGCGATGACGATCTCGAGTGCGCCGCGGGCGTTGAGTCCGGCGCCGAGGGCGGTGGCGGCGCGAGCGGACTGACCGGCGAGCCGGGCGCCGATGAACGCACCGACGAACTTGGCGACGACGGCGACCACCACCACCACGCCCGCCCACGCCAGGGCGTCGTCCTGGCCGAGCAGCGAGAGGTCGACCCGTAGGCCGGCGGTCGCGAAGAAGACCGGAGCCAGGAAGGTGTCGGTGATCGACTCGAGGTGACTCAGCACCTCCTTTTGCTGGAACCGCGACCGGTGGAGCACGACCCCGGCGACGAAGGCGCCGAGCACCGCCTCGATGCCGAGCGCCTGGGTGGCGACCCCGTAGACCAGCATCGTGAAGATCACGACGGTCATGGCGCCCGGGATGTTGGGGCCGTCGCGGCGGACGAACCGCAGCGCCCGATCGACGACGCGCTGGCCGACGGTCATCGCGAGGGCGAGGAAGATCGCCAGTCCGCCGACCGTGCGCACGATGCCGAGGGCGGACACCTCACCGGAGATGGCGAAGCCGGTGAACACGGCGAGCATGATCCACCCGACGACGTCGTTGGCCATCCCGGCCGCGACGGTGATCTGCCCGAAGTCGCGACGCATCAGGCCCAGTTCGCTCAGGATCTTGGCGATCACGGCGAGCGCCGAGACGGCGAGGGCGGCGGCGACGAAGAGGGCGAACACCGTCCGGTCGGCCTCGCCGCCGATGAACGACTCCGGCAGCAGTGAGCCGACGACCAGCCCGCCGATCAGGGGGAAGAGGAGACTGAAGCCGGTGACGAGCGCTGCGGCGCGGCCGAGCCGGCGGATCAGCCCGAGGTCGGTCTCGAACCCGGCCGTCACCAAGAGCAGGGCGACACCGAGCCACGACACCGCATAGAGGGCACCCGACTGGATCTCGTAGTCGGGCAGGAACCAGTGGAATCCGTCGGGCCAGACCTTGCCGAAGATCGACGGCCCCAGCACCACGCCGGCGGCGAGCTGACCGATCACCGACGGGAGGTTGACGCGGCGCATCAGCTCGCCGAACAGGCGGGCGAACGCGACCAGGACCAGCAACTGGGTCCAGAAGACCAGGAGCTGGTGTTCGTCGAGCGGGGTCAGCACGAAGCGCTACCGGGCGAGATCGATGAAGACGGGTGCGTGATCCGAGGGCGGGTCGTCCTTGGGACCCTTGCGCTCGTTGCGGTCGATGAGGGCGAGCGCAGTCGCATCCGTCACCGAACGAGAGGTCATCAGCAGGTCGATGCGCAAGCCCATCTTCTTGTGGAAGTTGCCCCCGCGATAGTCCCACCACGAGTAGAGCCGATCGCCGTCGTGATGCTCGCGGAAGACGTCGGTGAGCCCCCACGCTTCGAGGGCGGCGAGTCGATCCCGTTCGGGCTGGCTGGTGTGGGTCTCGGTCTCGAACTTCGCAGGATCCCAGCAGTCGATGTCGGCCGGGCAGATGTTGAAGTCGCCCATCACCACGATGTCGTCGCCGGGATCACACTGACCGTCGAGGTCGCCCACCAGCCGGTCGAGCCAACGCAGCTTGTACTGATAGTGCTCGTGGTCGAGCGACCGACCGTTGGGGACATAACACGACGCGACCCGCACCCCGCCGCAGGTCGCCCAGGCGATGCGGGCGTCCTGGTCGGGCTCCCCGCCGTCGCCGAACCCGCCGATCGGATCCTCGATGCCGACCCGGGAGAGGATGGCGACCCCGTTCCACTGTCCCTGACCGTGGTGGAAGGTCTCGTACCCCAGCGCCTCGAACGTCAGCGCCGGGAAGGCGTCGTCCGCGAGCTTGGTCTCCTGGAGGCACAAGACGTCGGGTTCGAAGGTCTCCAACCATCGCTCGACGCGGCCGACGCGGGCGTTGAGGGAGTTGACGTTCCAGGTCGCGATCCGCACGTCCGGGACCCTACAGCAGCGCCGCCGTATGCTTGGACGCGTGAGCACCACCGATCCTCTCGATCTGGGCCCCAACGCCTGGATGGCCGACGAAATGCGCACCCAGTGGGAAGCCGACCCCACCTCGGTCGATCCGACCTGGCGAGCGTTCTTCGAAGGCGAAGCCGCCAACGGCGCGAGCAACGGCGCCGAGCCGGCCGCGTCCGAACCCATCGAGGTGCCGTCCAAGGACGTCACCCCGACCGCACCGCCGCGACCCGAGGTGACGATCCCCGAACCGATGAGCAACGGCACGCCCGCGCCCGCAGCCCAACCAGCCGCGGCACCGACGCCCCCTCCGGCTCCGGCGAGCGCCCCGGTGGCGTCGCCCGGCGCCGCACCCACGGCCGCCGCTGCGCCCGCAGCCGCCGCCGCTCCCGCGGCCGACGATGACGCCGACCACACCCAGCCGCTGCGCGGCGCGGCGGCGCGCATCGTCACCAACATGGAGGCCTCGCTGGAGGTGCCGACCGCGACGAGCTTCCGGCAGGTCCCCGCCAAGCTCCTCGAGGTCAACCGCAAGGTGATCAACGGGTTCCTCGGCCGCAAGCTGCGGGGAAAGGTCTCGTTCACCCACCTGATCGGTTACGCCGTGGTGCGGGCGATCGCCGACTCGATGCCGGCGATGAACAACACCTACACCACCGACGACAAGGGCAAGCCGGTCCTGGTCAAGAACCCCCACGTCGGCTTGGGCATCGCCGTCGACCTCGAGAAGGCCGATGGCTCCCGCACGCTGATGGTGCCGTGCATCAAGAAGGCCGACACGCTGGACTTCAAGGCCTTCGTAGACGAATACGAAGCACTCATCCGCAAGGCCCGCGACGGCAAGCTCGGCGTCGACGACTTCTCGGGCACGACGGTCAGCCTCACCAACCCCGGCACCATCGGCACGCTGCAGTCGGTACCACGGCTGATGCCGGGTCAAGGACTGATCGTGGGTGTGGGTTCGATCGCGTTCCCGACCGAGTTCCAGGCCGCGGACCCGTCCAAGCTCGCCGAACTCGGTGTCTCGAAGGTCATCACGATCACCTCGACCTACGACCACCGCATCATCCAGGGTGCCGAGTCCGGCATGTTCCTCAAGAAGGTCCACGAGCTGCTGCTCGGCGAGGACGACTTCTACGTCGACGTCTTCCGTGCCCTCGACGTGCCCTACGAGGCGGTCAAGTGGCGCCGAGACGTCAACCCGATGGATCGCGAGTCGGCGCTGCTCGAGAAGCAGGCCAAGGTCAACCAGCTGATCAACATGCACCGCGTCCGCGGTCACCTGATCGCCGACCTCGACCCGCTGCAGGTCAAAGAACCACAGATGCACTCCGAGCTCGATCCGGCCACCTACGGCCTGACGATCTGGGACCTCGACCGCGAGTTCCTGACCGGATCCGACTCGGGCATCTACGCCCAGGTCGGTGGTGAGGACAAGATGGCCCTCGGCGACCTGCTCGGCGTGCTGCGCGACGCCTACTGCCGCACCATCGGTGTCGAGTACATGCACATCCAGGACCCGGTCGAGAAGCGCTGGATGCAGGAGAAGCTCGAGGGCGCCGACCGCACGATCGACGCCGAGGAGCAGCGACACATCCTCGGCCGCTTGAACGCGGCCGAGGCGCTGGAGACCTTCCTCGGCACCAAGTACGTCGGCCAGAAGCGGTTCGGCATCGAGGGGGCCGAGTCGACCATCCCACTGCTCGACGCCCTGCTCGGTGCGGCCGCCGACGACAGCATGGCCGAGGCCGTGATCGGCATGGCCCACCGCGGCCGACTCAACGTCTTGGTCAACATCGTCGGCAAGACCTACGGCCAGCTCTTCAACGAGTTCGAGGGCGGCAACATGGGCGAGCTCACGATGGCTGGGGGCGACGTCAAGTACCACCTCGGCCAGACCGGCACGTTCGTGTCGCGCAACGGCAGCGAGCTGCGGCTCGAACTCGCCGCCAACCCGTCCCACCTCGAAGCGGTCAACCCGGTCGTGCTCGGCATGGTCCGGGCCCGGATGGACGAGATCCGCCAGGAGGACAACGAGTACGGCCTCTACCCGGTCCTGCCGGTGTTGCTCCACGGCGACGCCGCGTTCGCCGGGCAGGGCGTGGTCGCCGAGACGCTCAACCTCTCCCAGATCCGCGGCTACCGGGTGGGGGGCTGCGTCCACGTCGTGATCAACAACCAGGTCGGCTTCACCACCTCGCCGGCGGCGGCCCGCTCCTCGGAGTACTCCACCGACGTCGCCAAGATGATCCAGGCGCCGATCTTCCACGTGAACGGCGACGACCCGGAGGCCTGCGTCCGCGTCGCCCGTCTGGCCTTCGAGTACCGCCAGCGGTTCAACAAGGACGTCGTGATCGACATGATCTGCTACCGACGTCACGGCCACAACGAAGGCGACGACCCCAGCTACACGCTGCCGGAGATGTACCGCCGCATCGACGCCCTGCCGTCGGTCCGGGCGCTGTACTCCCAGTCGTTGGTCAAGCGCGGCGACTTCACCCGGGAGGAAGAGGAGGACGCGCTCGCCGACTTCCGGTCCCGCCTGCAGGCCGCGCTCGACGAGACGCGAGACGACCGCACCGACGGGGGCCAGGCGCAGCCGCCCGTCGAGGGGATCGGCGTCAAACCCCATCTGCGCACCTCGATCAACCAGGCGATGGTCGACGAGATCTACGACACCCTGACCGGCACGCCCGACGGGTTCACGATGCACCCGAAGCTCGCCCAGCAATTCGCCACCCGGGACAAGATGTTCCGCGGCGGCGAGATCGACTGGGCGCTCGGCGAGGCGATGGCCTACGGCAGCCTCCTGCTCGAGGGACGCCCGGTCCGTCTGTCGGGCCAGGACTCACGACGCGGCACGTTCAGCCACCGCCACGCGACCCTCGTCGACTACGAGACGAGCGCGGAGCACACCCCGCTCAAGCTCCTCGGCGAGGGCAAGGGGTCGGACTTCTGGGTCTACGACTCGCTGCTCAGCGAGTACGCGGTGCTCGGCTTCGAGTACGGCTACTCGGTGAAGAACCCCAGTGCGCTGGTGCTGTGGGAGGCCCAGTTCGGCGATTTCGCCAACGGCGCCCAGATCATCATCGATCAGTTCATCGTCGCCGCCAAGGACAAGTGGGACCAGGACTGCGGCCTCGTGATGTTGCTTCCCCACGGCTACGAGGGACAGGGCCCCGAGCACTCCTCGGCCCGCATCGAGCGTTTCCTGCTACTCGCGGCGGAGGACAACATCCAGGTCTGCAACGCGACGACCGCCGCCCAGTTCTTCCATCTGATCCGACGCCAGTCGATGATGTCGCCGCAGGCGCCGCTGATCATCTTCACGCCGAAGTCACTCCTGCGCTCCAAGCATTCGCGCTCGAAGGTCACCGATCTCATGTCGGGCACGTTCGAAGAGTTGCTCGGCGACCGCAACCCACCCCCGGCCGACGCGGTCGAGCGGGTGATCTTCTGCTCGGGCAAGGTCGCGTTCGATCTGGAGGCCGAGCGAGATGCGCGTGGCGCCAACGTCGCGATCGCTCGGGTCGAGCAGCTCTACCCCTGGCCCTTCGCAGCGGTCCAACGCATGCTCGACGGCTTCCCCAACGCCAAGCAGATCTGCTGGGTGCAGGAGGAGCCGGAGAACATGGGTCCGTGGAACTTCATCAAGGGTCGTCTCTATGAGGCCCACGGCGAGACCCACGAGATCCACCGCGTCAGCCGCTTCGAGTCGGGTTCCCCGGCGGTCGGGTCGGCGGCGGTGCACGCCCAGGAGCTCCAGATCCTGCTCGACCAGGCCTTGAGCTGACCGGTGTCGGAGCCGGCCGCGTTCGAGTCGGTCTCCACCTGGCGACAACCGATCCCAGCGACGCAGTCCTCGGGCCGCGCTGCGCTCCTCGATGGGCTGGCGGGCCGCGTGCTCGACCTCGGACCCGGCCGTCTCCGCGTCGCGGTCGACGGGCGGACGGCGGCGGGCAAGACCTCGTTCGGGCACGAGTTGGCGGCGGCCGTGCGCGCTCACGGACGGCCGACACTCCGGGCCAGCCTCGACGACTTCAAGAAGCCGTGGCGGGATGCGATCGAGAAGGGCTACGACCGCACGAGCGGTGAGGGCTACTACCGCAACGCACCCGACTTCGCGAGCGCTCGCACCCTCCTGCTCGACCCCGCCAGCCCGGGCGGCTCAGGCGAGGTCGCCCTCTGTGCCCACGACCCACTGACCGGCGAGGACCATCGATCGATCACGGTCACCGCGCCTGCGGACGCGGTGCTCATCGTCGACTCCGTCTTTGCCTTCCGGCCCGAGTACGACGACGCGTGGGACTTCCGGATCTGGCTCGAGATCGACGCCGACCTCAGCGTGGCTCGCGGGGTCGACCGCGACGGTGACCGGGAAGGGCGAGACGAGGCCGTCCAGCTCCATCGCGACCGCTACGGCGCGGCCGAGGCGATCTACATCGCTGAGATGAATCCGCGACGACGGGCCGACGTGGTGATCGACAATGCCGACTTCGACCGACCGCTCGTCCTCACCCACTGACGAGATCGGTCAGCGAGCTGCCCCGGCGGCAGGATCAGCCGAGCGGGATGCCGACGATCGCCTCCAACTCGGCGATCGCGGTCGCCGGATCGACCACCTTGATCGTCTGCATCCCCATCGCCTTCGCCGGCTTGAGGTTGATGCCGAGATCGTCGAGGAACACACACTCGGACGGTTCGACACCGAGCCGCTGGCAGGCGATCTCGTAGAACCGCGGCTCGGGTTTGCGGACCCCGACGACACTCGACTCCACGATCTCGTCGAACAACTCGTGGATCTCCACCAGCGACGCCCCGTCACCGTCGACCATCGCCTCGGTGCCGGACTCCTCGCCCGGCGGTTTGAAGTTGTTGGTGAGCATCGCCGTCTTGAACTCCGCCGAGCACCGCCGCAGCGCCTCCACCATCGCCGGCCGGATCACGCCTCGTAGCGAGGCGATGACCCGCGAGCCGTCGACCGCGAAACCCAGCGCCCGCGCCTCCGCTTCGAACACCTCCACGAACGCGGACGTCGACAGCTCACCGCGCTCGAACCGGGCCCAGGCGTTGGTGTCGGGATCGGTGGCGTTGATGCGACGGATGGTGTCGAGCGGGAGTCCCACCTCGGTCTCGTAGCGGTTGAACGCCTCGAAGGGACTCGACAGGATCACCCCACCGAAGTCGAAGAGGACGGCCTGAATCACCGGCGCAGCGTACCGACATGGTTGACTGGCCTCCATGCCGAGCGGACATGCGGTCGTCGACGGATCCAACATCGCCACCGAGGGGCGCAGCGAACCGTCGCTGCAGCAACTCGACGAAGCGATCACGCAGTTCATCGCCGAGCACGACTTCGAACGCGTCACCGTCATCGTCGACGCGTCGTTCGAGCACCGGGTCGCCAAGAGCGAGCGCAAGGCCGCTCGCCAGGCCATCGACGACAACGAGATCATCACGCCACCCGCAGGCGTCATCGGCCGCGGCGACACGTTCATCCTCCAGGTCGCGCACCGAGCGGAGGCCGTCGTCGTGAGCAACGACTCGTTCCAGGAGTTCCACGGCACGTACTCGTGGCTCTTCGACGAGGGGCGCCTCATCGGCGGCAAGCCGATCCCGGGTCTCGGCTGGGTCTTCGTTCCCCGAGCACCGGTGAAGGGGCCGGTGAGTCGTCGGGCGCGCGCCCAGGCCGAGGGGGACTCGGGCGACGCGAAGACCCCGGCCAAGCGAACGGGCAAGAAGGCCGGCAGGAAAGCCGCCAAGAAGGCGGCCGAGAAGGTGACGAAGAAGCGTGCTGCTCGCGACCGCGGGCGAGACTCCGAGCGCGACACATCGGCCCGCGCCGGCAAGGACGGGCCAGGATCCAACCCGGCGGGCGTTTGGAAGGCATTCCGGCGCGACCACCCGCTGGGGTCCTCGATCCGGGCCACGGTCGAGTCGTTCTCCTCCCACGGTGCGTATGCGCGCGCCGGCGACGCGTCGGTGTATCTCCCGCTGCGTCTGCTCGGCGATCCGACGCCGCGACGAGCCCGCGACGCCGTGACGGTCGGTGAAGCGCGAGACTTCGTCGTGCATCGCTTCGATGAGGCGCGCCGAGGAATCGACGCAGGGATCGTTCCCTTCGGTGCCTCAAGCGACCAAACTGAAGCGTCGACACATCAGTCCGACCTGAAGACCCCAACGAAGGGACGAACCGTGGCAGCAAAGAAGGCGGCCAAGAAAGCCACCAAGAAGTCTGCGAAGAAGGCACCCGCCAAGAAGGCCGGCGCAAAGAAGGCAGCGAAGAAGGCACCGGCCAAGAAGGCGGCGAAGAAGTCGACCAAGAAGTCTGCAAAGAAGGCACCGGCCAAGAAGGC
>JBCCWI010000020.1:0-51735 GCA_039193795.1 Actinomycetota bacterium
CTCGGCGAGCACGGTCGATCAGATGCCGCGCCATGTCGCCTCGGGCTATCTGTACGGCAACGGCATGCGCATGCCGGTTCCGGATCTCGACCGCACCGACCTGCTGGTCCTGCTCGGGACCAATCCCTTCGTGTCGAATGGCAGCATCTGCACCGCCCCGGACTATCCCGGCCGGATCGAGGCGGTCCGCGAACGGGGCGGCCGGGTGATCGTGATCGATCCGAGCCGCACCCGCACCGCCGAGGCCGCCGACCAACACATCGCGATCCGTCCCGGTACCGACGCGGTGCTGTTGGCCGCCATCGCCCACCGGCTCATCGCGACCGATCAGGTGTCGGTCGGCCGAGTCGCCGGGTTGGTCGACGGCCTCGCCGAACTCCGTGACGGCGTCGAGTCGTTCTCGCCGGAGTACGCGGAGATCGTCACCGGTGTCGATGCGGAGACGATCGAGCGACTGGCCGACGAGATCGCGGCCGCCCCGAGCGCAGCGGTGCACGGCCGGATCGGGACGACCACCGTCGAATTCGGGACGTTGACCACCTGGCTGATCGACGTGATCGCCATCCTCACCGGCAACCTCGACGAGCCGGGCGGGTCGATGTTCCCGCGCTCGGCCGTCGAGCGGGTGCGCCCCGAGCGGCAGGGTCGGCCCTACCGCGTGGGGCGATGGCACAGCCGGGTCAACGCGAACCCCGAGATCCAGGGCGAGTTCCCCGCGGCGGATCTGCCGGTTGAGATCCTCGAGCCGGGTGACGGACGGCTGCGGATGATGTTCACCGTGGCCGGCAACCCGGTCCTGTCCTGTCCCGACGCCGACCGTATGGACGAGGCGTTCGCGTCGCTCGAGGCGATGGTCAGTGTCGACATCTACCTCAACGAGACCACTCGCCATGCCGACGTCGTGCTGCCGCCGGCGTCCGCGCTGGAGAAGAGCCACTTCGACATCGCCTTCTCGAATCTCTCGGTGCGCAATGTCGCCAACTACTCCGCGCCGGTGTTCGACACCGACCAGCCGGCCGAGGACGACATCATCGCTCGCATCGCGCTGATCGCGATGGGGCTCGAAGGCGAGCCGACGATGATCCACGACCAGGTGGTCAACCAGATCCTCGCCGGCGAGGTCGGTGCGACCGGGAGTCCCGTCGAGGGTCGTGATGTCGAGCAACTCGTCGGCGAAGTCGCCGGCGACACCGGCAGCGACCGGGTGCTCGACGCCATGCTGCGCACCGGTCCGTACGGTGACGGGTTCGGTGCCGAGCCCGGCGGACTCAGTCTCGACCGTCTTCGGGCCGAGCCCCACGGCGTCGACCTCGGACCGCTCGAACCCCGTCTGCCGGCAGCGCTGCAGACCGAGAACCGGCGGATCGACCTCTGGCAGGGACCGTTCCTCGACGAACTCGCCCGGCTCGAGGCCCGCGCCGTCGAGTGGGCGGGCGACGGTCGGCTCCGTCTGATCGGACGACGCCATCTGCGCTCCAACAACTCGTGGATGCACAACGTCGAGGTGCTCGTGAAGGGCAAGGCCCGGTGCACCCTGCAGATCCACCCGGTCGATGCCGCCGAGCGCGGCATCGAGGCCGGCGGCCAGGCGACCATCCGCAGTCGGGTCGGCGAGGTGACCGCCGAGGTCGAGGTGACCGACATCGTGATGCCGGGCGTCGTGTCGTTGCCGCACGGCTGGGGCCACGGACAGCCGGGCGCTCGACTCGAGGTCGCCGCCCGCTACGCCGGCGTCAACTCGAACGTGTTGACCGATCCGCTGGCGATGGACCCGGTGTCGGGCACGAGCGTGCTCAACGGCATCCCGGTCGAGGTCGTCCCGGTGTGATGTGAGGCGCCCGCCGGAGGTCATCGAGGGTCCGACGCTCGTGTTGCGGCGGGTCGCCGCGCCGTACGCCCGCGCCCTCGCGGATGCGGTGGCCGAGAGCCTCTCGGAGCTTCGGCTGTTCATGGACTGGGCACAGGGTGACCCGACGAGTGCGGAGGACTACGCCGACTTCCTCGTGGCCAGCGATCACGAGTGGGACGACGATCGGGCCTACGGCTTCCACGTGTTCGATCGGTCGACCGATGCATTGATCGGAGGGTGCGGGCTGATGCGACGGCGCGGGCCGGGGGCGATCGAGATCGGCTACTGGATCCACTCCGACCACACCGGACGGGGCTTGGCGACCGAAGCGGCGGCGATGCTGGTCGAGGCGGCATGGGCGCTGCCGGATGTCTGCCGGATCGTGATTCGGCACGACTCGGCGAACGTCGCGAGCGGCCGAGTCGCCGAGAAACTCGGGTTCCACGAGGTCGACCGGGTGGCGGTCGAGATCACCGCCGAGGGGGAGAGTGGAATCGACGTGATCCGCGAGCGGTTCAGGCCAGAGCAGCCCTGACCTCGCCGCACAGGGTGAGGGTCTCGATCGCGTCGGCCTGTGGGACCGCCATACAGCGCACCGTCACGTCGTCGAATCCGAGCTCTGCGAACACGGCCAGCTGTTCGGCGACGTCGTCGACCCCGCCGTAGGCCACGGCCTCGCGGGGCATGCCGCGATAGCCGGCTGCGATCAGCTCGTCGCCGAGCTGACGGGCGCGGTCGCCGTCGGCGAGCACGATCACGTCCTTGCGGATCGCGGCCCTCGGCGTTCGGCCGTGTCGCTCACAGGCGTCGTGGTAGCCCTCGAGGGCAACGGCGGCCGACTCGGGCGTGAGGTCGGCGTTGCCGTACCAGCAGTCGCCCTCGCGGGCGGCTCGGTCGAGCGCGGCGGGGGCACCGGCGCCGATCCACCATTCCGCGGGGACGGGTGGACGCGGGCTGATGTGGGATCCGACGAGCCCGAAGCGTTCGCTGTCGACGGTCTCGCCGGCCAGCAGCGCCTTGATGACCCGGATCGACTCGTCGAGATCTCTGGCTCGCCGGGTGACCGTCTTGCCCATGGCGGCGAAGGCGCCTTCGCCGCCGCCGATGCCGGTCTGGATCACGAACGGGGCCTGCGTCATCGTCGCCAACGTGCCGACCTGCTCGGCGACGGTGACCGGATGCCACAGCGGCAGCAGGAAGAGGGCACCCACAGGCCGGTCGGAGGGCCAGTCGGCCATCAGCCGGCCGATCATCGGCACGTTCTGGTAGTAGGGGACCGGCACGTTGTGCTGGTCGCCCATCGACAACAGGTCGAGCCCGGCCGCCGCGCAGGCGTGGGCCCGCTCGATGATGTGGCGAGCGCCCTCCGCGTGGTCGTCGACGACGTGAACCGATGTGAGTGAGACCCCGAGGCGCATCCCGGGACCTTAGATCCCGGCCGCCCACTGCTCAGGCGGCTCGCGGTTGTCGGTGGTGTCGGGGATCGCCGCGTGACCCTCGGTGGGCGTGGCCGTGGCAGGTGTGGCAGAGGAGTTGGAGGTTGTCGATGTCGGTCGGTCCGTTGTCGTCGATCCACTCGAGGACGTAGTGGGCGTGGCAGCGGTCGATGTCGGCTCCGCATTCGGCGCACCCGCGGGTGGCGACGATCAGCGATCGCCATTGCGCCGTCGTGGCCAGCCGCTTGGTCCGGCCCTGCCACAGCGGTTGACCGTCACCGGAGAACACGTGGCCGACCATGTCAGCGGTCGGCCCGATCCGCTCGAGCACGGTGTCGGGCACCGGTGAGCCGTCGAGCCAGGTGATGGTGCCGTCGGTGAGGTTCACGACCACGTGGACCTGGAACCTCGGATGGATCGGCCCGTCGACGGCGGCGCTGCCCTCGCCGGCGGTGTGCGGTTCGGTGATGAGCTCCGCCAAGGCGTCGGCGCGACGCTGTGCCTGGGTGCGGACGTCGTCGGGGGCGCCGTCGCGTCCGCCGTCGGCGTTCCAGAGGTGGTCGGTGCGGCGTTTCCAGTCGGCGAGTACGACTGCTCCGGTGGCCTCGTCGAAGCGGCCGTGGATCTCGACGGATCCGTCGTGGTGGACCCTGTGCCAGCCGGCTCGCTGCGCTCGCTGCCGCCGGTGCCGAGCCTCGGTTTCGGTCGCGGTCGTGTGGCGGCCGACGAACTCGCGGGCCTTCTTGGCGAACAGATCGGCCGGGACCGACTCTGCCAGCGGCACCAGCGCTGCGGCGAGCTCCGGCGATGTCTGCTCCGCAGCCTCGGCCACGATCGCCGCGTGTTCGACGTTGAGCCGTCCCTCGGCCAACCCGTCCGCCAGTGTCGGCATCTCGGCCAGACCCCGGGCGGTCGTGCGATCCCTCCTGGCCTGCCGCTCCGACCGCCGCCCGACCGACCGGCCCACGACCGCGGAGTCGGCGCCCGTGTCGCCGAGCGAGTCCAGCGCCGCCTTGGCCGCCATCAACCGTTCGTCGACGCGGGACCGCAGCTTCTCCAGATCACCGATCAGCCCGTACAGCTCGCGGCGCGACAACGGCGAGGGATCCACCGCCTTCACCGTCTCATGCACGCCCGCCAACGAGTTCACGGCCCCACCCTACGAAGGGGGTGTGACACCGAACCGTCCGAGGAGGCAGGCTGTCGCCCATGACCGCACACGGCCTCGATCTCTCCGACGACTTCACCGGGCGCCCCGGCGCCGCGTTCGTCGCCGGTGGGAGCGGCGGACTCGGCGCAGCCATCGTCCGTGAGCTCGCCGCCCGCGGCAGCGACGTCGCCTTCACCTATCGCCAGAACGAGGAGGCGGCCGCACGGATGGCCGAGGCGGTGAGCGATGCCGGACGCCAGGCGTGGACGATCGGTCTCGATCTGCGCAATCACGACGGGTGCGCGCAAGCGGTCGACGCGATCGCCGAGGCGGCCGGCGGGATCCACACGCTGGTCTACGCCGCCGGGCCGCACGTCCCGCAGAAACACCTGTCGAAGGTGACGCCCGCCGAGATGCAGGAACAGCTCGACGCCGACGCGTCGGGCTTCTTCGCCATCGCCGCGCCGGCGATCCCCCACCTGCGCCAGACCGAGGGCAGCATCGTGGCGGTCACCACCGCCGCGACCCGCCGCTACCCGGTCCGCGACGGGCTGTCGTCGATCCCGAAGGCGGCCGTGGAGGCCGCGGTGCGCGGCATCGCCGCCGAGGAGGGCCGCTTCGGCGTTCGGGCCAACACCGTCGGCCCCGGCATGCTCGTCGACGGGATGGCCGAACGCCTCATGGCGTCGGGTGATCTCGACGAGACCGCGCTCGACGCGGCGCGGGCGAACATCGCCATGCGGCGGTTCGGTTCGGCCGACGACATCGCCGAAGCGGTCTGCTTCCTCGCGTCGCCACGAGCGACGTTCATCACCGGTCAGCACCTCGACGTCGACGGTGGCTTCACGGTCTGACCACGTTCGACCCGCATCGGCGCTCGCAACTAGGTTCTCTCTCGCCCACCCACGAGGAGACGCCGTTGTACCCCGGAGCCCACGCCGCCACCCGTCCCGACCATCCGGCCATCGTGATGGCCGACACCGATCAGGTCATCACCTACGCCGAACTCGACGATCAGGCCAACCGCCTGTCGAACCTGTTCCGCGACATCGGCCTGCAGCCCGGCGACCACATCGCCTTCTGTCTCGAGAACAACGCCGACTTCCTCGCGCTGTGCTGGGGCGCCCATTACGCCGGGTTGGTCTACACGGCGATGAGCAGCCGCCTGACCACCGACGAGATGGCCTACATCATCGAGAACTGTGAGGCGAAGGTGTTCGTCACGTCGCCGTACAAGGCCGACCAGGCCGCCGAACTCCTCGATCAGATGCCGGGGGTCGAGCTCCGCCTCGCCATGGGCGGACCGGTCGACGGCTACGACTCCTACGAGGACGCCGTCGCGAACGCCTCACCCACGCCGCTCGAGCATCGCATCGCCGGCATGGACATGCTCTACAGCTCGGGGACGACCGGCCGCCCGAAGGGTGTGCTGCCGACGATTCCGGAGACGCCGCTGGAGGAGTCCGGCACGGGCGTCGCCGGACTGCTGTCGCTGCTCTTCGGCGCGAACGAGGAGTCGCGGTACCTGTCGCCGGCGCCGCTGTACCACGCCGCCCCGTTGCGCTTCTGCATGGGTACCCACGTCACCGGCGGCACCGTCGTGGTCATGGAGAAGTTCGACCCGGCCGACTATCTGCGCCTGATCGAGGAGCACCGGATCACGATCTCCCAGGTCGTGCCGACGATGTTCGTCCGCATGCTCAAGCTCGACGACGACACCCGGGCGAAGCACGACGTGTCGTCGCTGCAGGTCTGTGTCCACGCCGCCGCTCCCTGCCCGGTAGAGGTCAAGCGCAAGATGATCGAGTGGTGGGGCCCGGTGATCCACGAGTACTACGCGGGCACCGAGGGCAACGGCTTCGTGTACTGCAACAGCGAGCAGTGGCTCGCCCACCCCGGCACGGTCGGCTCGGCCGTGCTGGGGGTGATCCACATCGTGGGTGAGGACGGCGAAGAGGTGCCGACCGGCGACGAGGGCACGATCTACTTCGAGTCCGAGACCCAGTTCGAGTACCACGGCGACCCGGAGAAGACCGCCGGTTCACGCCTGGCCAACGGGTGGTCGACCCTCGGCGATGTCGGCAAGGTCGACGAGGACGGGTTCCTCTACCTGACCGATCGCAAGGCCTACATGATCATCACCGGTGGGGTGAACGTGTATCCCCAGGAGGCCGAGAACGTCTTGACCATGCACCCGGCCGTCGCCGACGTGGCCGTGATCGGGGTGCCGAACGAGGACTTCGGCGAAGAGGTCAAGGCGGTCGTGCAACCCGTCGACATGCCCGCCGACGACGAGGCCGCCGCCCAACTGGGCCGCGAGCTCATCGCGTACTGCAAGGAGCAGCTGGCCGACGTGAAGTGTCCGCGCTCGGTCGACTTCCGCGAGGAGCTGCCCCGTCACCCGACCGGCAAGCTCTACAAGCGGCTCCTCAAGGACGAGTACTGGGCCGACGCCGGCCGCTCGATCTGACCAGGGCATCGTTGCAGTCTCTCTGGGACTGAAAACCGTATGGATGATGGGTCGCGGGGCGGATTCCTGCGCTGATCGCTTCACAACGGTCAGCCGCGGGCCGATCCGGTGAGGAGAACGCTCCGACCCTTTCCTGTCCAGCGAGGTGCGTTCTGTGCTCGACACTCCCGGGAGCTGCTCACTCCCGGGAGTGTCACCTTTTTGTCGCTCGACGTTCGTCGAGGTCGGGTCGTGTCGCTCGACGTTCCTCGAGACCGGTTGTGTCGCTCGAGGTTCGTCGAGATCGGTGTGCCCCTCAGCTGAGCTTCAGCACCCGGGCCGCGTTCTCGCGGAGGAACTTGGGCCACACCTCGTCCCTGAACCCGACGTGTTGCATGTCGCCCATGATCCGTTCGAGCGACAGGCCCATCGGGAAGTAGCCGGCGTAGATGATCTTGTCGGCGCCGCGGGTGTTGGCGTAGTCGATGATCGACTGGGGGTAGTACTTCGGCGCGAACGCCGAGGTGGAGTAGTGCAGCCCCGGCCACTTGAGCATCAGCTTCACGATGAGGTCGTCCCACGGTTCACAGCCGTGGCGGGTGACGAACGTGAGCTCGGGGAAGTCGTACATCACCTGGTCGATCCGCTCGACCAGCTGCGGGCTCATCGGCAGGCGCGGCCCCGGGACGCCGGCGCACACGAAGATCGGGAGGTCGAGCTCGCAGCACGTCGAGTAGATCGGGTAGTAGAGCGGGCTGTCGATCGGCACCTGCGGGGTGCACCCGACCGGGAAGGTGCCGACCGCTCGAATGTCCCACTCGTCCTTCAGGCGTCGGATCTTGCGGACCTCGCCCATGACGTCGTTGGGGTCGACGTTGGCCGACCCGATGAAGCGATCGGGGTGGTCGGTGAGGGCCCGCTGGCCCTGCTCACCCTCGGCCCCGATCAGGCCGTACTCGATGCCGAAGCGGTCCATCTCGCCGAGCGTCACCTCGATCGGATCGGCATCGACGCCGTAGAGCTCCTTCGGGACGTTCTTGAACATGTACTCGACCGGAAACTCGAAGTCGGTCGACTCGCCGTCCTTGAGCTGGTTCCGGATGAAGTCGTAGACGGCGAAGTCCTTGTCCGGAAACCCGATCATCGTGTCGATCACGCCGATTCCGGACGGCATCGTGGATCCGGGCGAGGGCGACATGGCGCCGACCGTAACCGTGCGGTCGGGGCGGAGACCAAAACGACGCCCTCCTCTTGGGGTGGGAAATGGCTCGGGCTCTAGGGTGAACGCCGATGACGAACGACGATCGGTTCCGGCTCGACCAGGCCCCGGCGACGGAGGCCGACTGGCGCGACGCCGTCGACCGGGTGCTCAAGGGTCGGCCGTTCGAGAAGGTGCTGGTCAACGAGACCCGGGGCGGTCTCGACATCCAGCCGCTCTACCCGCCGGCCGATGCCCGATCGGCTCTGCCGGTGGATGCGAACCGCATCGCCCACGGCTGGGATCTCCGGCAGCACCATGCGGTGGACGATCTCGACGCCTGCCGCGCCGCGGTGCTCGACGACCTCGAACACGGCGTCACCTCGATCGAGCTCGCCCCCGCCGGCTGGACGACCGACACCCTTCGCGCCGCGCTGCGCGGTGTCCTGCTCGACATCGCACCCGTCGCGCTCGGCCCGCACGCCGACATCGATTCGGCCCGGGCGCTGCTGGCGCTCGTCGACGAGCGGGGCGACGCGGCGACCTCCCGCTCGTGGCTCGGTCTCGACCCGCTCGGCGAGTTCGCCCGCTCCGGGTCGATCGGCGACCTCGACGGCGCCGCTGCGCTGGCCGCTTCGATCGCCGACAGCCATCCCGCCGTCGTCGCCTGCACCATCGACACCACCCGCTACACCGATGCCGGCGCCGACGAAGTCCATGAACTCGCGTGGATGCTGGCGTCAGGCGTCGCCGTGTTGCGTGCCCTCGAGCACGCCGGCCTGTCGCTCGGTCGAGCGGCCGCCGCCATCGGGTTCCGCATCACCGCCGATGCCGACCAGTTCCTCACCATCGCCCGAGTGCGAGCCGCCCGACTCCTCTGGCGGTCGGTGCTGGTCGCCTGCGGGGTGACCGCACAGCCGTCACCGTTCCAGGCGGTCACCTCCGCCGCGATGTTCAGCCGACGCGACGCCGAGGTGAACATGCTGCGCTCGACCTCGGCCGCGTTCGGCGCAGGCGTCGGCGGTGCGGATGCGATCACCGTCCTGCCGTTCGACGGGTCGTCGTCGGCGCTGGCTCGTCGCAACGCCCGCAACATCCAGCACCTCCTGATCGAGGAGTCCGGGATCAACCGCCTCGTCGACCCCGCCGCCGGGTCGGGATTCGTCGAGTCTCTGACGAGCCGTCTCCTCGATGCGGGCTGGGCGGCGTTCCAGCGGGTCGAGGCCGACGGTGGGATGGTCGCCGCCCTCGAATCCGGCGCCGTCGAGCGAGCGATCGACGCAGCGTGGACGGCACGGCTCGAACGGTTGGCGACCCGGCGCGATCCCGTCACCGGTGTCTCGGAGTTCCCCGACGACTCGCCCCCCAGCGCGAGTGGCGGGCGCGGCTCGGGGTTCCCGCTGCGTCGTCCGGCAGCACCGTTCGAGGCGCTCCGCGACGCGGTCGATGCCGCCGGGAACACGCCGACGGTGCACCTGGCCGCGCTCGGCACACTCGCCGACCACACCGCCCGCTCGACGTGGATCACCAACCTCCTCGCCGTCGGCGGGCTCGCGGCCGACGGCGCCGATGCCGACGGCGCATCCGACCCGGCCGACGCCGCGGCGGCCTTCACGTCGTCGAGCGGCGATGTCGCCGTCATCTGCTCCTCCGACGCGGTCTACGCCGAACAGGCCGCCGCAACGGCGGTCGCACTCAAGGAGGCCGGTGCGGCCTTCGTGGCCCTCGCCGGGCACCCGGGCGAGCATCGCGCCGAACTCGAGCACGCAGGAGTCGACGCGTTCTTCCACGTCGGCATCGACGTGCTCGCCGCCCTCGGCGACCTCCACGAACGACTGGGAGTGCGGTGATGGGCAACGCGGAGAAGGTCGGGTGGGCGTTCTTCGTCGCCGGTTCGGTCGTGTTCACCGGCGTCGGTGTGGCCAGCGGTGACTGGTGGGTCGCCTTCGGCGGGGCCCTCTACCTGGTCGGATGTGCGGCGCTGCTGAGGGGCGCCGTCGAAGGGAGTGGCGCATGACTTCGGTTCCGGACTTCTCGACGCTCGATCGGCCGGTCGCTCCGTCGGCCACTGGTGCCGCGGTCGTCGACGCCTGGACGACGCCCGAGGGCATCGACATCCCGCCCGTCCTCGGCGGGGACGCCACCGCCGACCTGTCGTTCCCCGACACCTTCCCCGGCTTGTCGCCGTTCGTGCGGGGCCCGTATCCGACGATGTACGTCAACCAGCCGTGGACGATCCGCCAGTACGCCGGCTTCTCCACCGCCGAGGAGTCCAACGCGTTCTACCGTCGCAACCTGGCCGCCGGGCAGAAGGGCCTGTCGGTCGCCTTCGACCTCGCGACCCACCGCGGCTACGACTCCGACAACCCGCGGGTGACGGGCGATGTGGGCATGGCCGGGGTGGCCATCGACTCGATCCTCGACATGCGGCAGCTCTTCGACGGCATCCCGCTCGATCAGATGAGCGTGTCGATGACGATGAACGGCGCGGTGTTGCCGATCCTCGCCCTCTACGTGGTGGCGGCCGAGGAGCAGGGGGTCGAGCCGAAGCAGCTCGCCGGGACCATCCAGAACGACATCCTCAAGGAGTTCATGGTCCGCAACACCTACATCTACCCGCCGGCCCCGAGCATGCGGATCATCTCCGACATCTTCGCCTTCACCAGCCAGGAGATGCCCCGCTTCAACTCGATCTCGATCTCGGGCTACCACATGCAGGAAGCGGGCGCGACAGCCGACCTCGAGCTGGCGTACACGCTGGCCGACGGTGTCGAGTACGTCCGCGCCGGTGTGGCGGCGGGGCTCGACGTCGACGCGTTCGCCCCCCGGCTCAGCTTCTTCTGGGCGATCGGCATGAACTTCTTCATGGAGGTCGCCAAGCTCCGGGCCGCACGCCTGCTGTGGGCCCACCTGATGAGCCAGTTCGAGCCGCAGAATCCGAAGTCGTCGTCGCTGCGGACACACTCCCAGACGTCGGGATGGTCGCTGACCGCGCAGGACGTCTTCAACAACGTGACCCGCACCTGTGTCGAGGCGATGGCGGCGACGCAGGGCCACACCCAGTCGCTGCACACCAACGCCCTCGACGAAGCGCTCGCCCTCCCCACCGACTTCTCGGCCCGCATCGCGCGCAACACCCAGCTGTTCCTGCAACAGGAGAGCGGCACCACCAACACCGTCGATCCGTGGGGCGGCAGCCACCACGTGGAGTGGCTCACCAACCAGCTCGCCCACAAGGCGATGGAACACATCACCGAGGTCGAGGAGATGGGCGGCATGGCCGCCGCGATCGAGGCCGGCATCCCGAAGCTGCGCATCGAGGAGGCGGCAGCCCGAACTCAGGCCCGGATCGACTCGGGGCAGCAGGCCGTGATCGGTGTGAACCAGTATCGGCTCGACCCCGACGACGAGGACGACATCGAGGTCCTGAAGATCGACAACGCCGAGGTGCGTTCGGCACAGCTCGCGAAGCTCGACCGGCTGCGGGCCGAGCGGGATCAGGCCACGGTCGATGCCGCGCTCGACGCGCTCACCAACGCGGCCGCCTCCGGCGCCTCCTCCGACCTGTCCGCGAACCTCCTGGCGCTGTCGATCGATGCCGCCCGCGCCAAGGCGACGGTGGGGGAGATCAGCGATGCCCTCGAAAAGGTCTACGGTCGTCACGTCGCCACCATCCGCACGATCGAAGGGGTGTACCGAGCCGAAGTGGGTGCCGAAGCCGAATCCGTGGTCGCCGTGCGAGCGAAGGTCGACGAGTTCGCCGCGGCGAACGGACGCCGGCCGAGGATCCTCATCGCCAAGATGGGCCAGGACGGGCACGACCGAGGCCAGAAGGTGATCGCCACGGCGTTCGCCGATCTCGGTTTCGACGTCGACATCGGCCCGCTGTTCCAGACGCCCGAGGAGGTCGCTCGGCAGGCGGTCGAAGCCGACGTACACGTGGTCGGGGCGTCGTCGCTGGCGGCCGGTCACCTCACCTTGGTGCCCGCCCTGCGCGAAGCGCTCGCCGAGCTCGGCCGGCCCGACATCAAGATCACCGTCGGTGGGGTGATCCCGCCCGACGATGTTCCGGCGCTGCTCGACATGGGCGCGGTCGCGGTCTATCCGCCCGGCACCGTCATCCCCGACGCCGCGCTCGAACTCCTCGACCTCTTGGGCTGATGACACTCTCGCGTCGCGAGCTGTTGGCGGGCGCCGGCGCCGGTGCGGCCGCCCTGTGGCTGGTCGGGTGTGGCGACGAGACTCCCGAGGAGGTGGCCGTGGGCCCGGTCGACGGTCGTTGGTGGATGCCGGCGGAGGAGGACGCCCACGAGGTCACGTGGATGTGTCTGCCCCGCCGCACCGACGTGTGGGGTCGCGATCTCCCCGCCGTGCAGCAGACGATCGCGGACATCGCCGTGACGATCGCGGCGTTCGAGCCGGTTCGAATACTCGTGCACCCCGACGATCTCGGCCTCGCCCGGGACCTGATGGGTTCCGACGTCGAACAGCTCGAGGCGCCGGTCGACGACCTGTGGGCGCGCGACACGCTCCCGCTGTTCCTCGTCGACGGCAGCGGTGGCCTCGCGGCCGGGCGGGTCCGGTTCAACGGCTGGGGTGACAAGCAGGTGCACGCCGGCGACGCGACCCTCGCCGGTGTCGTCGCCGACATCCTCGGGGTCGAACTCGTCGACCCCGGGGTCGTGGGGGAGGGCGGCGGTATCGAGGTCGATGG
This sequence comes from Actinomycetota bacterium, assembly GCA_039193795.1. GTDB lineage: Bacteria > Actinomycetota > Acidimicrobiia > Acidimicrobiales > Aldehydirespiratoraceae > UBA11606. Next base: position 12,797 of record JBCCWI010000020.1, read on the forward strand.
CGAGGGCAGCCTGCTGGCCGCTCGCAGCAGCTGGGTCAACGACAACCGCAACCCGGGGTGGACCGAGGCCGAGATCGGCGACACGCTCGTCGCGCTCCTCGGCGCGGAGCGGATGCTGTGGGTCGACGGCATCGCCGGGCAAGACATCACCGACGGCCACATCGACACCCTGGCCCGCTTCACCGAGCCCGGCACGCTCATCCACGAGCTTCCGTCGTACGTCGAACCGGGGGAGACCTGGTACGACGTGGCCGTCGACACCGAGGCGGCGCTGCGCCGCTTCCGCACCCTCGACGGCGAGCCCTACGAGTTGATCACCCTGCGCCAGCCCGCCGCGCCGCGCGGCACGGGGGATGAGTTCCTGGCCAGCTACGTCAACTACTACGTGTGCAACGGCGGGGTGATCATCCCCGAGTTCGGCGACGAGGCCGCCGACGCGGCGGCCGCGGAGCAGATCGGCGCCGCCTACCCCGGACGGGAGATCGTCGCGCTCGACATCGACCCGGTGTCGGCCGGCGGCGGCGGGATCCACTGCGCCACGCAGCAGCAGCCTGCCGTCTAGCGGTCAGACCACCGGCACGCCGAGCAGGCTGTGGTGGTGGGGATGCACCCACCAGGTGGTCTGCAGGCCGGGCTGCTCGAGCACGACCGCATCGGCGCCGGGGTCGTAGCGCGCCGGGACGTACTCGGCCACTCCGAGGTTGAGTGGTTCGCGTCCGTCGCCACCGTCGATCCGCAACAGTGGTCGATGGCGAACGAGGGTCTCCATCGCGCCGCGGATCACGCTGGAGGCGTCGCGGCGCAGGTCCAGGATGATGAGATCGGGAGCGAGGTCGTACGGGTCGAGCGTCGTGGCCGAGACGATCAATGTGTCGATCTCGGCCCGGTCGGGCCGGTAGCCGGCGATGCGTCGCTCGCCGAGGAACATGGCCGCAGTGCTGTGGTCGAGGCTGGCCTCGGTGTCGAACCAGGTCGTGCCGTAGCGCGGCACGTGCAGCTCCGCGGTGCCGGGATGTGCGGCGAGGAGGACGCCGTGCACCGACGTCTCCGCCCGCCAGAGTTCATCGTGCAGCCGCTCGTTGGGTTCGAAGGCATGGATCTGGCTGGTGCCGATCAGCCGTCGGATCGAGGCGGTGCTGGCGGCGATCTCCGTGCCGGCGTGCACGATCACGGGGTTGGGTCGGCGGAAGTCGCGCAGCGCGAGATCGTCGATGCGATGGGGGCCCCGGTCGAGGCTCGGCACCCGCGCCACCGCATCGGCGGCCCGTTCCGGCAGATACGACATCACGCTGCGAGTCCAGCGCTTCACGCTCACGAGGCGACCGTACCTCGGCCCCCTACCGCTTGACGGAAGCATACTCGGTATGCATACTCGGTATCCATGGCCGTTCGAGACGCGCTCCTCGCCCTCCTCGCCCCCGGTCCGCGCCACGGGTACCAGCTGCGCTCGGAGTTCGACGCGGCCACCGGAGGTGCATGGCCGCTCAATGTCGGGCAGGTGTACACGACCCTGCAACGACTCGAGCGAGACGGACTGGTCGAACCCGTCGGAGACGCCGACGCCGACGGCCGAGTGCCGTACCAACTGACCGCTGCCGGCCGCGACGCCCTCTCCGGCTGGTTCGATCGGCCTGCGGAGCAGATCGTGGCCACGCGAGACGAACTGCCCATGAAGGTCATGCTCTCGGTCGCGACCGGGTTCGCCGCTCCCGCCGATCTGATCCGCAACGAGCGGCGGGCGGCGATGACCCTCCTCCAGGATCTCACCGCGATCAAACAGGAGCCGGGCCTGGACCTCGCTCGGCGCCTCCAGACCGATCGGATGATCCTGCGGGTGGAGGCGGAGATCCGCTGGCTCGATCTCGTCGAGGAGCGGCTTCACGCAGGCGACGGCGCGACATCCGCCCACGATGACGGGGCGCGAGCAACCGACCAACAGGAGACGAGGGCATGACCGAAACCGACGATCCGATCCTGGTGCTGCGCGGGGTCGGCGTGACCCTCGGCGAGGGGCCCAATCGAACCGATGCGTTGGTCGACATCGACCTCGAGGTCGCGCCGGGTGAGTTGGTCGCGGTCACCGGCCGCTCGGGCTCGGGAAAGTCGACCCTGCTGAACGTCGCCGGTGGCCTCGTCGATGCGACGACCGGCGAGGTGCTGGTCGAAGGGGAGTCACTGGCCCACGCCAGCCGTCGGGGGAAGGCCGAACGGCGACGTCGATCGGTCGGCATCGTCTTCCAGGATCTCAACCTCCTCCCGACCCTGACCGCCGCCGAGAACGTGAGCCTGCCGTTGGAACTCGACGGGGTCGGGGCTCGGGAGGCTCGGACCGAGGCGGCCCTCGCACTCGCCGACGTTGAACTCGCCGGTCTCGGCGGCCGGTACCCGGACGAACTGAGCGGCGGGCAGCGCCAACGCGTCGCAGTCGCCCGCGGGTTCGTCGGTCAGCGGCGCCTGTTGCTCGCCGACGAGCCCACGGGTGCACTCGATGAAGTGACCGCCGAGGCGGTCATGAAACTGCTCCGGCGCCGGTGCGACGAGGGGGCGGCGACCCTACTCGTCACCCATGACCCGTCCCAGGCCGCGTGGGCCGACCGCGTCGTGCGGTTGCGCGACGGGCGGGTCGACTCGATCAGCGAGCGATCCGGCGCCTCGCGCTGGTCGGGGGACCACGGCGATGCGTGACTGGCGGGTGCTGCTCCGGCTCGCTCGCCGGAACGCGTCGACGGCGAAGGCGCGCAGTGCGTTGGTCGTCGGTCTGATCGCGCTCACGGTCGGGGCGGGGGTGTTCGCAGCGGCGACGATGCGGACCTTCGGGGTCACGGATGAGGACCGCGCGGACGCCGCCCTCGGGGGCGCAGACCTCTCGTTGACCGTGGCCAGTCGTGCCTCGGTGTCCGCGGAGCAGACGGTGGAACGGATTCTGGCGATCGCGGACGAGCGGGGCGATCAGGTCTCGATCTACGAGGTCGTCGACACTCCTGCGCCCGGCGTCGGACGGCTGCAGACGATCGACCTGGCGGATCCGCTGACCGACGGGGTGCTCGACCTGCGTGCGGGTCGTGCCCCCGAACGCCCCGGCGAAGTCGCCCTGTCGAGTGCGTCGCTTCGGGTGCTCGACGCACGCGTGGGAGACGAGGTCGCCCTCGCGTTCACCGGACGCATGTGGGACGTCGTCGGCGAGGTCGAGCACCCGTACGAGCGCGATCACGAGGCTGCGGTCGTCACCGCCGAGGCCCTCGACGCCACCGGCTTCGGCGGTCGATTCACGGTCCTCGTCGCCGGCGACGGGGTCGCCGACGGCTGGGGCGACTACTCCGGTCTTCCGGGTGTCGGCGTGGAGAGCGGCCGATTCCTCGCGTTCTACGACGATCCGGGGATCGACTTCTCGGATCCGGCGCAGCTCTCGACGTGGGTGAGCCTGCTCCTCGTCCTCGAGACGGCGGCCGTTGCGGCGGCCGCCTTCGCCGTCGGCACACGACGCCGCCTCCGGGAGTTCGGCCAGCTCGCCGTCATCGGAGCGACCGGACGGCAACTGCGACGGCTCGTCCTCGTCGAGAGCGTGGTGCTGGCCGGGGTCGGTGCCGTCGTCGGTGTCGCAGCGGGGCTCGGTACCTTCGTCGTCGCCTCGGATCGGTTGGCCGCGATCGCCAACCACACCCCCGTAGCGCTCGACTGGTCGCCGCTCGATCTCATCGGCCCATTCGTGGCCGGCACGCTGGCAGCGCTCCTGGCGGCGTGGTGGCCGGCGCGCCGCGTCGAACGCATCGAGCCCGTGCGTGCGCTCACCGGTCGTTTCGACCCGGCCCGCTTCTCGCCGCGACTGGCCGCCCTGGGTCTCGCCGTGACCATGCTCGGATTCGTCGCCTTCGCCGTGCTGACCGGCTCCGACATCTCCGGCGACGTCGTGCCGATCGCGATCGTCGCATCGCTCGTCCTCGTCTTCGTCGGCACGGTCATCTGTTCGGGGCCGTTGGTGACGATGCTCGGCCAGGCGGCTCGTCCGGTGTCGGGCTTGGCGCGGCTCGTCGTCCGCGACAGCGGGCGCCAGCCGGTTCGAGCCGGCGCGTCGATCGCCGCCCTCCTCATCCTGTTCGCCATCCCGGTCGTGATCGCCACGATCGTTCGCAGCGACGACGACATCGGCCGAACACCGAACTGGACGAGTGGGCGCATGGTGGTCGTCAACGACCTGGCCGAATCGGGCGGGGGTGGCGATCATCTGCCGAACCGGGAGGAACTGATCGAGACGTCCACCGCGGTCGAACTGGATGCACTCACCACCGACGCGCTGGCCGATCATTCGTCGCCGTCGCGTTCCGGAGCGCTGCGTATCGCCACGACGACCGTGAGTGTTCGCAACGTCGGCATGTCGGTCTCGGCGACCTCCGGGGCCTTCGTCGGGCCTGGTGTCGTGGGAATCGCCGATGCGGAGACCATGGACCTCCTCGGGTTCGATGCGGAGGCGAGGGACGTACTGGCCGCCGGAGGAGCGGTCGGGGGGAATCTCTTCCGGGTCCGTTCAGCGTCGCTCGCCTCCGACGGCTCCAGTGCTCCCGTCGAGGCGGTGGCGTTCGGCGACCGGCGAATCCCGATCGACGCGTGGCTGCCGGAGGGGCGAAACGGGTATCCGCTCCCGGCGGTCTGGATCTCGCCGGACGTGGCGGTCGACCTGGAACTGACGGTCGCAACGGCCGGGCACATCGTCGTGCTCGACTCGCCGCTGGGTGATGACCAGCGGCGGCGAGTCCAGACCGCCCTCGCCGGCGATCTGTTCGACCGCGGGGTCGAACCGACCGACGCGGTCGCCTTGTCGAGATGGGCGTTCGACGTCGGGGCGGAGCCACAGGGGCTCGCGAATGCCGAGGTCGTTTCCCTGGCGTTGCTGGGGGCCATGATGCTCGCCCTGCTGGTGGCCGGGGCCGGGGCCGCCCTCAGCGCTGTCGAGCTCGACCGAGAACTCGGCACGATGGTGGCGATCGGGGCACCGCCATCGATCCGGCGCCGCTTCATCGGATTGCAGTCCGGGTATCACGCGGCCCTCGCAGCCGTGCTGGCCACCCCCCTCGCGATCACCCTCGTCTGGGTGGTGTTCCGGAGCGTCGAACCGGTACAGGACGTCGATCTGCACCGACCGGCGCTCGCGGCCGTTCTCGTCGGCATCCCGCTGGTGGTCGCCGTTGCGATGGCCGCGCTGTTCCGGTCCGGTCGGCCGAGCGTGTCGCGCCGGCTCAGCTGAGCAGGTCGGAGCCGGGTCGCCCCGGTGACGGGGAACCGTGCGCCGTGCGCTCGCGCCCGGTCAGAACTCGGTCTGGGCGCGGACGAGGCCGGCGGCGTTGGGCTTGATCAGCCGCTCGATGATCTCCACGTGGCCGGCGTCCTGGGAATAGAACTGGTACCCGGCGACGTCGTCGAACTCCGCGACGACCGCGACGGTGGCCGTGCCCTCCGCCAGCCCGATGTCGCGGCCGACCTTGTAGTCGCGCACCGTCTCGCACGTCGGTGCGTAGGCGGTGAGCTCGGCGACGATCTGATCGGCGACGTCCTTCGCGTCGTCGGTGAGCGTGATGAGGACGTGATGACGGATCATGGGCCGCATCATAGGTAGCGTCGCTCCATGGCTTCTGGCGATGCTGCGGCATCCGATCTCGCCGCCGGTGTGCTCGGCGGGGACCGCACCGCCATCGGGCGGGCGATCACCCTGGTCGAATCCACCCTGCCCGCCCATCGCTCCGACGCCGCCGCCCTCCTCGACGTGCTCCTGCCCCACAGCGGGGACGCGCATCGGGTCGGCATCACCGGTGTTCCCGGGGTGGGGAAGTCGACGTTCATCGAAGCGCTCGGGCTGCGGCTCACCGCCGCCGGACATCGGGTCGCGGTGCTGGCGGTCGACCCGTCGAGCAGCCGAACCGGTGGGTCGATCCTCGGCGACAAGACCCGGATGGCCCAACTGGCCGTCGACCCCGATGCGTTCATCCGGCCGTCGCCGTCGGCCGGCACGCTCGGCGGGGTGACCCGGGCGACCCGCGAGGCGATGATCGTGCTCGAGGCGGCCGGCTACGACGTCGTCCTCGTCGAAACGGTCGGTGTCGGGCAGAGCGAGACCGTCGTCCACGGCATGGTCGACATCTTCGTGGTGCTGATGCTCGCCGGAGCTGGCGACGAACTCCAGGGCATCAAGAAGGGTGTCCTCGAACTCGCCGACCTCCTGGCGGTCAACAAGGCCGACGGTGCCAATGTCGACAGGGCCAAGCAGGCGGCCGTCGACTACCGCCGGGCGTTGCACCTCGTGCAGCCGCCGGGCGCGTCGTGGGAGCCGCCGGTGCTGACGTGTTCGGCGCTCGAGGGCTCCGGGCTCGACGAGCTGTGGGCCGAGGTCGAACGCCACCGGATGTCGATGGCGGAGACCGGCGAACGCGACGAGCGTCGTCGAGCGCAGAAGCTCACCTGGATGCGCACGATGCTCCAGGAGAGGCTGCTGGCGCACTTCGACGCCGACGACGCGTTCGCCGCCGCCCGCGCCGCGGCCGAAGCCGCGGTGGCCGACGGCTCGCTGACCCCCTCGGTGGCGGTCGATCAGATGATGGAACGCATCAACCCGTCATCGTGAACGGGTTGATCACGGTGCCGTCGCTGAAGATGATCGGGCCGACGGCGAGGTCGTAGCCGCCGGGCCCGAGTTCGTTGATGATGATCTGGCCGGTGGTCATGAAGTCGCCGCCGAGCACGGGAAGCGGACCGGGGCCGTCGGGGTCGAAGTACGGGCAGATGCCGGTGCTCGTCGCCGGGTCGCTGCAGCTGATCTCGAAGCCGCCGGTCTCGCCCATCCACGCCTGACCCCACTCGGTGTACATCTCCAACGACAGGAAGAAGCCGTCCGCCGCCGGGTCGGTGTGGATGTGGAAGAACGGGTCGTTCGCCTGGTCGGCCGGTGCGTAGAACGGCGTGCCGGTCAGCGCCGCCCAGTCGACGTCGACCGACGACCCGTTGATCGTGATGGCCGCGCTGTCGGCGTCGCTGGATGCGGAGGCGTCGTCGCCCTCCCCATCGCTGCTGCCGGACGCCGATGCGCTGTCGTCCTCGTCGTCGGTGTCGTCGGGCGGGTTGAGCCGGTTGGCGTTGTGATGGACGGTGATCACGCCCTGGGTTTCGCCGGCCTGGATCACCGCCGTGGTTCCCGGGTTGTTCGGATCGCTGATGTTGAGTGCGATCGACTCGCCCAACTGGATCGGATCGTCGACCACATAGCCCATCGCCGGAACGGTCTGTTGGTAGAAGGCGATGATCTCGTCGACGGTGCTGCCCGTCACCTCGAAGGTGACCGACTCCGAGGTGCCGAACTCGTCCTCGCGGAACTCGTACGGGGCGTAGTCGGTCTCGACCGCGTCGCCGGGCGGCAGGCCGAACACGGTCATGAAGTCGCCGGCGCCACCAGAGCTGTCTCCGTCGGTCCCGTCGTCGCCGTCGGAGTCGTCGGAGGAGCCGTCGTCGTCCCCGCCGCCCGCATCGTCGCCGTCGGAGGAATCGTCGTCGTCGCCATCCGCACCACCGTCACCGTCGAACGTGATCGAATCCTCGCCGGCGTCGTCGCCGGAGCCACCGCAGGCGGCGGTGAACAGCACCAGTGCCGCGAGCGCCGCGACCAGTCGTTTCGTGGGACGCATCAGCTGACCTCCGTGGTCGTGTCGAGCACCGCACGAACGAAGTCGAGTTCGTCGTCGGTGAGGGCCGAGAGCTTGGTGATGACGACCTCGGCGGGGACCGATGCGTGCGATGCCCAGATCGTCGTGGTGCCCGCGAGTTCGAATTGCTGCCCGCCCGGCCACTGCGGTCCGAGATCGATCGCGACGGCGGCGTCGCACGCCTGCAGCACCTCGCAGGCCTGGATCGGCGAGGGTGTGCCGACGGTGATGTTGAGCTCGTTGCCGTCGGTGAACAGCGTGAAGCCGTCGATCCCGCCGAGGGAGACGTCGAGCACACGGCACTGCCACCCGTCGGGCGCCGTGAAGCCGATGCCCAACACCTCGGAGCGACAGTCGCCGATCGAGACGAGGTCGTCGATCTCGTCGAGCAGTCCGGCGGCGTCGTCGGGCAAGTCCTCGAGGTCGAGGTCGGGGTTGCCGGTGATCTCCGCCGCATCGTCGTCGTCCGGCGCGTCCGCATCGTCGGCCGGTGGGGTCTCGACGTCGCCGGCTTGTTCGTCGTCGGACGCTTGGTCGTCGCCGGCTTGGTCATCGCCCGCGTCGTCGGTCGCCCCCGTCGTGTCGTCGGTGGCACCACCGTCGAGGTCCACGACCGCGTCGTCACCCTCGTCATCATCGGATCCGCCGCACCCGGCCGCCACGAGGGCGAAGCCGAGAAGGACCGAACACCACAGCCGCCGCCGCATCGTCGCCTCCACCGCCATTCGATTCTCCGGGCCGCCGCAGCCCGGTCCGATCACGGTACTCCCGACGCGGCGTTCAGAAAAGGGTTAGGCCCGGGTGGGTCGGGGTTCGTAGCGTCCGACCGGGCGGAACCGGATCGGGGCTTCGTCGTACTCCTCGAGCGCGTGCGCCAACCAGCCGGCGGTGCGGGCGATGGCGAACACGACCTCGCCCGCCGCCCGGTCCATCCCGGTCGTGTAGGTGAGCGCGCCCAGTGCGAGGTCGACGTTGGGTGCCACCGGGATGCGTTCGGCGGTGCGGGCGACGATCGTCGCGATCACGTCGAGTCGATCGTCGGGGAGGTCCGCCGCGGCGAGTGCGTCCATCACGAGGTCGTGGCGCGGATCGCGGGTGCGATGGATGAAATGGCCGAAGCCGGGGACCTTGCCGTCGCGTGCGATCACGGCGGCGATCGCGGCATCGGCGCCTTCGTGCTCGGCGTGCACGAACAGGTCGTGCACCACGCCCGATGCCGCGCCGTGCAACGGACCCGACACCGCGCCGAGGCCGGCGAGCAGGACCGCGTGGGGCGCGGCCCGAGTCGAGGCGGCGAGTCGGGCGGCGAGGGTCGAGGTCGCCATCCCGTGGTCGGCCAGCACGACGAGCGCGAGATCGAGCAGGTCGGCGTTCGTCGCGTCCTCGGGGGTCAGGCGAGACCAGAGCCGGTCGGCGATGCGTTCACCCTCGGCCGGCGCCCGTCCCGGCAGGGAATCGACGATCGTGCGGAGCAGCACCCTCGCGCTCGTCGTGACGCCGTGTTCGGAACGATCCGCTCGGAACGGGTCCGCCGCGGCCGCAGCGATCACGCCGGCCATCATGCGGTCGCTGGGGGTGGCGGTGTCGCCGAGGGCGGCGATCGCCGGCCGGACTGCGGCCCCGATGTGTTCGTCGTGAGGCCACGGGCCGTCGTCGCGAAGCTCGCCCGTCCACAGGAGCCCGACGACGGCCTCGAAGCCGACGCCGAGCTCGGCGAGCTCGGCGATCGGGTGGCCGCGGTAGGCGACGGAGCCGTCGAGCACCTCGGTGATCGCCGATGCGATCGGCACCTCGAGGCGCCCGGGTTGCTTGTCGTTCTTCTTGCGGCGCAATCGATCGATCTCGGCGGGGTCGAAGGTCGAGGATTTGCCGTCGAGGTGTCGTTGCGAGGTGAGCATGCCGCGGCTCACGTAGGCGTAGATCGTCTCGCGCTTGACGCCGAGACGGCTGGCCGCCTCGGCCGCCGAGATCCGCGAACCGCTCATATTGATCGGATCAATGTTGATTGGGTCAAGATTGTCAACCTATCATCGCTCGGCCAGGTTGGACCCATGACCGAACCCCAACTCGCACCCCCCGGCCTGAAGGGCCTCGCCGTCGCCGACACCGTCCTCGGCGACGTTCGTGGTCAGGAGGGCTTCTTCCATTACCGCCAGTACGACGCGGCCGAACTCGCCGTGCACCGCACCCTCGAGGACGTCTGGACCCTTCAGGTCGACGGCGCACTCCCGCCGACGGCCGTCACCATCGACGGGGGCGCGTATCGGGCGCTCCCCTCGGCGGTCGGCTCCCTCGTCGATGCCGCCGCCGACTGTCTCGCCGACCCGATGAACACCTTGCGCGTCGGCCTGCTGGGCGTCGGTGATCGGGAGGGTCGCGGCCCGACCCTCGATCGCACACCGGAGGAGTTGCGCGACGACGCCGTCCGGCTCGCCGCCGTCGTGCCGACCATCCTCGCCCGACACCACCGTCGTCGCCAGGATCTCGAACCGATCGATCCCGATGCCGGGCTGGGCCACGCCGCGGACTATCTGCGCATGTGCACCGGTGTCGTTCCGAGCGCTGCCGCGGCCCGCGCCGTGGAGCAGTACCTCGTCGCCACCGTCGACCACGGCTTCAACGCGTCGACCTTCACGGGGCGGGTCGCGGCGAGCACCGGTGCCGACATGGCGGGTTCGCTCGTCGCTGCGGTGGGTGCCCTCACCGGCCCATTGCACGGCGGCGCACCCAGCCGGTGCATCGAGATGATCGACGAGATCCAGACACCGGACCGCGCCGCGGACTGGGTTCGTGCCGCCCTCGATCGCGGCGACAAGATCATGGGCTTCGGCCACGCCGTGTACCGGGCCGAGGATCCGAGGGGCATCGTGTTGCGGGCGGCGGCGGAGTCGTTGGCCGCCGAGGACGAGGTCGGGCTGATCGAGCGGGCGATCGGCATCGAGCAGGAGATCCTGGCGGTGCTCGCCGCGTGGAAGCCCGGCCAGCGGATCGTCACCAACGTCGAGTTCTGGGCGAGCGTCGTGCTCGAGTTGGCGGGTCTGCCCCGGGCGATGTTCACGCCGACGTTCTCGGTCAGCCGGTCGATCGGGTGGTCGGCGCAGGTGATCGAGCAGGTCGGTGAGGGCAAGATCATCCGGCCGAGCGCCCGCTACGTGGGGCCCGAGCCGACGCCCGGCGTCGTTCCGACCTGACCGGAGCCGGCCCCTCGTCTACACTTGCTTCCCAGGAAGGGAATCCTTCCGGGACGCGACGATCGGGGGACGGCCGCATGACCATCGACGTGGATCTCTGGGATCACGACGCCTTCCAGCGTCAGGAACACCACGACCTGCTCGCCCAGCTGCGCGACACCGACCCCGGGGTGCACTGGGTGTCCGAAGGCGACGAGGGCCCGGGCTACTGGGCGATCACCCGGCTCGCACACCTCAAGGAGGTGAACCGTCAAGCGGACACGTTCTCGTCGAACGCACGCGGCACCCAGATGCACGAGCCGGACTTCGACAATCCGATGACCCAGGCGATGAACCAGGGGCTGATGATCGAACTCGACGCGCCCAAGCACACCCGCTTCCGACGCATCGTCTCTCGCGGCTTCACGCCGCGGATGATCAAGCTGCTCGAGGACTACCTCCAGAACCGCACCGACGCGATCATCGACAAGGTGTGTGAGCGCGGCACCGCCGAGTTCGTCGAGGAGCTGTCGTCGGAACTGCCGCTGCAGGCGATCGCCGAGATGGTCGGGATCCCGATCGAGGACCGCACCAAGATCTTCGACTGGACCAACCGCATGATCGGCGGTCAGGACCCCGATTTCGCCGCCGACCCCGACGACGCGACGAGCGCGGCCGCCGAGCTGTTCGCCTACAGCCGCGGGTTGCAGATGGAGCGCCGCGACCAGCCCGCCGACGACATCATCACCACCCTGCTCTCCGCCGACGTCGACGGCGAGAAGCTCTCCGAGGACGAGTTCGACATGTTCTTCCTCCTCCTGTCGGTGGCCGGGAACGAGACGACCCGCAACTCGATCACCCGCGGGATGATGGGGTTCTTCGACTTCCCGGAGCAGTGGGAGACGTACCGCAGCGACCCCGCACGCTACGAGGACACCATGGTCGACGAGGTCGTCCGGTGGGCGACCCCCGTGCTGCACTTCCGCCGCACCTGCATGGAGGACTACGAGCTCAACGGCGTGCAGATGAAGGCCGGTGACAAGGTCGTGCTGTGGCACGTCGCCGCGAACCGCGATCCCCGAGCCTTCGACGACCCGTGGACCTTCGACATCGAGCGCTCGCCCAACGACCACATCGGGTTCGGCGGGGGCGGCCCGCACTTCTGCCTGGGGGCCAACCTCGCTCGCATGGAGATCAAGCTGATGTTCCGCGAGATCGCCACCCGACTCCCCGACATCCGTCTCGACGGCGACATCGCCTATCTGCGCTCGAACTTCATCGGTGGCGTCAAGAAGCTCCCGGTGGCGTTCACGCCCACGCCGTCGCGCAACACGGTGCCCATGGAGCGCCTCGGCTCCGCAGCGGGCGCCTCCGGCACATCGGGCTACGGCGGCGAGATCAACCGGGGGTCGTGACCGGCGCCGGTGCCGGCTGACCGATCGGCGCGCCCCGACGCAGTCCGAGGGCGAGGCCGATCGTGAACAGGATCGTGAACGTCGCACCCGTTCGGAAGAAGCCCTGCTCCGACACCGTCGTCCACTGACCCTCCGACAGCGTGAGGATCACGGCCGGCACCTGGAGGGCCGCGCCGATGAGCGCCATCGCGCCGAGCCACACCGGGCCCGACTTCGCCCGAAGCGCGGCGAGCCCGGCGATCGCGGGTGCGGCGAACCAGAAGACGGTGATCCACGAGGTGAGGGTCGCGGCGTGGAGTCGGAGGAAGACGTCGGCGCCGACCTCGCCCGCGGGGGTATCGCGCGTCGCCTCGTAGGTGTCGGCGTACACCCAGAAGGTCACCGTGTCGGTGCCGATGAGATGAAGCGCGCCGATCCCGTACCCGGCGACGCACACGACCGTCGCCCAGAGGGCGAGGACCTTGGCGTGTCCGGCTTCGAGCGAGAGCGACCACGCGCCGAAGACCAGCGGGAACGCGGCGAACAACAGTGCGGCGACCAGGTGGAGGACCACCCAGAAACCGGTCACGTGGTCGAGGAACGCACCCCCGGTCTCGTAGATGTCGGTGGTGCCGAACGGGTGGATCACGAGCACGACCACGACCCCCGCCATCGACACCAGGCCGATTCGACCCGCCTCGCGTTGCATGTCCTCGGTCATGGCGTCCTCCCGCCCAACCCTCCGCCGGGTCGGCCGCCAAGTGTCGTGGGGTCGGGTGGCGCGGTCAAGCGGAACTCGGTGAGGAGAAGCGGGGGCGCTGGTTAGGGTGCGCGGGTGTTCGTCGATCACCCGCGCCCGACCGTGCTCACGTCCCTGCAGATCCTCGTCGGGCTCTGGCTCTTCGGTGTCGGCCTCGCCTTCGTCGTGCGTGGCGCCAACGGTCAGGGTGCGTGGACCGTTTTCCACGACGGGCTCTCCCAACACACCCCGCTGTCGATCGGTGGGGCGACGGTGCTCACCGGAATGGTGATCCTCGTGGCGGTGATCGCCATGCGCGAACCGATCGGGCTCGGCACGATCCTCAACATCGCGATCATCGGCCCCGCGACCGACACGACGCTGTGGCTCCTCGACGAGCCCGACAGCGCCCCGGCGCGCGTCGCGCTGACGATCGCGTCGCCGTTCGTGATCGCGTTCGGCAGCAGTCTCTACCTGGGGGTCCATTGGGGACCCGGTCCCCGTGATGGCTTGATGACCGGGCTGCATCAGCGCGGCGTGTCGATCCGTCTCGCCCGGTTCCTGATCGAGCTCACCGCGTTCGTCGTCGGATTCGTCCTCGGCGGTGCGGTCGGGTGGGGGAGTGTGTGGGCGGTCGTCGCGATCGGCCCGGCGGTCCAGTGGATGCTGCCGTGGTTCGACCGGTCGCCCGAGCCCGCCCCGGCGTGATGGACGCGATCAGGTCGACGAGATCCGGAACAGCTCGCCGACCAGGTCGTTGTAGCGCCCCGAGATGACCGTGGCGGCGTAGACCATGCCGACGCCGGTGCCGACGAGACCCACCGTGCGATGGGTGAGCCGACCCTCGATGCGGGGCCACGCGTGGGGAAGCGCGGCGAGCAGGATCACCGGGAGCAGCGCGCCGGCGGTGTAAACGACCATCAGCGGGGCCGTGGTGAACGGCTCGCTGTCCGCGTCGTTGAGGATCTTCGCCAGCTGCTCGCCCACACAGGGCTGCCAGAGCCAGCCGGCGACACCGCCGCCGAGGACCCCGACGCCGAACACCGCTGCAGGAGGCAGCGAGTCGGAGCGCCACGCGGCGGCGAAGGCGCCGACGATCGCGATCGCGATCGGCACGACCATCCAGCCGTCGTTGGCGACGTTCCAGTGCCCGGCGGCGCGTGCCCACATCATCACCGCCGTGGCGAGCACGGAACCGGCCACGACGAGCGACGCGCGGCCCCGCGCCGCGAGCGCGAGGAAGAGGGTGGGCAACCCGATCACGAGGGTGCAGGCCATCGTGATGGCCTCGACGCCTTCGAGGAAGGTCGCCATCGAGGGTTCAGGCCTCGCCGTCGAGCAGGCGTTGGATGTTCTCGGCGAGTTCCCGGTAACCGTCGAGGCCGTCGCCTCGCTCGTTCTGGCGGATCTGGCCCTCGCTGTCGATCAGGTACGCCCGCGGCCAGTAGCCCCAGCGGCCCTCCTGCCAGCGGTGGAAGTTGCGCTTTTCCGTGTCGAGGGCGATCGGCCAGGTCACGCCCAGCTCGTCGGCGGCCTCGATGATGTTGGGGATCTCCGCTTCGAACGCGAACTCCGGGGAGTGCACGCCGACGACCGCCACGCCCTGATCCCGATACTCCTCGTGGATCGCTGCCATCGCCTCGAGCGTGTTCTTGCAGTTGCGGCAGGCGAAGGTCCAGAACTGCACCACCACGACCTCGTGATCGGCGCGGATCTCCTCGAGGGTCTGGTACTCGGTGTTGAGCCAGCCATCGAGGCCGGTGAGCGTGTCGACCGTACCGAGCACCGGGAGCGGTTCTGGGGGTTCCGGCTCCGCCTCGGGGGTGGCGTCGGAGGCGGCCGGCTCGTCGGGCAGCACGGTCGCGGCGACGTCGATGTCGTCGTCGTCTCCGCGCAGGGCGGTCACGGCGATCGCGGCGATGCCGACGACGAGCAGGGCGAGGGCGAGGGCGCGACTGGGGTTCATGGCGTCTCAACGATGACACGGCCCCGTCGGTTCCCGAACGGACGGTTCGAACGCCGACGTTCCCGACCGGCCACGATGGGACCCACCGCCAGCCTGCTGGAGATGCCGTTGCCGCACGCCGCCCCGACCGATCTCCGTCCCGGCCGCCGTTCGGCGTGGGCGCTGTCGGCGATCGTCACGGTGGGTTGGGCGCTCGCCGTCGTCGCCCTCGGGCTCATCGACCGGGTGGCCGACCAGTGGGAGGCCGCCGTGACGATGCTGTTCGGCAGTTTCCTCGCCGGTGCATCGCCGGAAGGCGGCGGTGCCGTCGCGTTCCCGGTGCTCACCAAGGTCCTGCACGTCGCGGCGCCCACGGCTCGATCGTTCGGATTGTTCATCCAGGCGGTCGGGATGTCGATGGCGGTCGTGGCGATCGTGCTCAACCAACGCCCGATCCATCGTCGCGCCGTCACGGTGGCCACCGTGGCCGCGGTGATGGGATTCGGGGTCACCACCATCGTGGGCAACGACGTCGACGCACCGTTCGCGCCGTCGATCATGGGTGTCGGGTTCGTGAAGGCGACGTTCTCGATCGTGTTGGCCACGACCTCGGTGCTGATGGTCCGCCACCTGCGCCACGACGACGCCGTCGACCACCGGGAGTTGGCGTGGACCCGTCGCCTCGACATCGGGCTGGTGGTCGCCGCCGTCGCCGGCGGTGCGCTGTCCGCCGTGACCGGCACCGGTGCGAACATCCTCGTCTTCCTGTTCCTGGTCGTGCTGGCCGACGTTTCCCCGAAGGTGGCGCTGCCGACGGCCATCGTCGTGATGGCCGCCGTTTCGGTCGTCGGGCTGATCACGCTCGGAATCGGCGACGGGCATCTCGCCGTCGAGGTGATCGACGACCGGGTGGTGCAGGTCGGGGGACTCGACACCGACCTGCCCGCCGCCGAGGCCGACCTGCTCGGGATGTGGCTGGCGGCGGTACCGATCGTCGTGTGGGGTGCACCACTGGGTTCGCTCGTCGCGTCGCGGGTGAGCGAGTCGGTGCTCGTCCGCTTCGTGGCGCTCCTCGCCGCAGTCGAGGTCGCGACGACGATCGTGTTGGTCGAGGAGTTGCGCACCGATGCGGTGCTCGCGGCCTACCTGATCCTCGGGCTCGCCGTGGTGCCGTCGGCGGTGATCGCGCTGCGCTCACGGCGCCATGCCGTGTTCGCCGCCGAACCCATGGGGTGAGTGGTTGGAACCGAGTCTCGGCCGTGCCATGGTGACGCGATGCAGACCCAGATGCTGATCGGCGGTCGATGGTCCGACGGGGCTGACCGCATTCCCGTGCACAACCCGGCGACCGGCGAGGAGATCGCCGTGGTCGCCGGTGGCGGTCCGGCCGAGGCCACCGCAGCGGTCGACGCCGCCGACACGGCCCAGCGGGGTTGGGCGGCCACGGCGCCCCGGGTCCGGTCCGAGGTGCTGCGGGCCTGCTGGCAGACCCTGATCGATCACACCGACGAACTGGCGACGCTGATCACGCTCGAGCACGGCAAGCCGCTCGCCGACGCCAAGGGGGAGATCGCCTACGCCGCCGAGTTCTTCCGTTGGAACGCCGAGGAGGCGGTGCGCATCGACGGGCTGATCAAGACCGCGCCGGGCGGTTCCAACAAGATCATCGTGCATCACCCCCCGGTCGGCGTGGTCGTGATGGTGACGCCGTGGAACTTCCCGGCAGCGATGATCACCCGCAAGGTCGCCCCGGCGCTCGCCGCCGGCAACGCCTGTGTGATCAAGCCGCCGAAGGAGACGCCGCTCACCGCCCTGCGCATCGGTGAGCTGCTCGAGCAGGCCGGGGTGCCGGCCGGCCTCGTCAACGTCGTGCCGACCGCGTCGTCGGGCTCCTGGTTCGACGCCGCGACCGAGCACCGCGCCACCCGGATGGTGTCGTTCACCGGTTCGACCGAGGTCGGACGGGTCCTGCTCAAGCGCTGCGCCGACCGGGTGCTGAAGGTCGGCATGGAGCTCGGCGGCAACGCGCCCTTCGTCGTCTTCGACGACGCCGATCTCGACCTCGCCGTCGAGGGTGCGATGGTCGCCAAGATGCGGCACTCCGCCGAGGTCTGCACCGCCGCCAACCGGATGTTCGCCCACGCCGACATCGCCGACGCCTTCACCGACCGCCTCGCGGCGGCGATGGGGGCGATGACGGTCGGCAACGGCATGGACGACGGGGTGACGTGCGGTCCGATGATCAACGCCGCGGCGATCGAGTCGATCGACGGTCTCGTGCAGGGTGCGGTCTCCGCCGGGGCGAGGACGGCGGTGGGCGGCGCCCCGATCGACGGGCCCGGCTTCTTCTACGAGCCGACGGTCCTCGGCGACGTGTCGATGTCGTCACCCATCGTGCGGGAGGAGATCTTCGGCCCGGTGGCGCCGGTGATCCCCTTCACCGACACCGACGAGATGATCGGCTGGGCCAACGACACCGAGATGGGGCTGGCCGCCTACGTCTTCTCCGCCGACGTCGGCCGGGCGCTGGGCGTCGCCGAGCGCATCGAGGCCGGGATGGTCGGCGTGAACCGTGGGTCGATGTCGGATCCGGCCGCCCCGTTCGGTGGCATGAAGCAGTCCGGCCTCGGCCGCGAAGGTGCCCACGAGGGCATCTTCGAGTTCTGCGAGACGCAGTACATCGCCGCCAGTTGGTGAGCCGCGTCCCGGTGAGGGACGGCTGATCGCTCACCCAGGACCGGACCGTTCGGACGGTTCGTCCCCGATCGGATAGGTCGATCGACTCAAGCCGGTCATCGGCGGGTCTCTCGCTGCCGATGGGAAACGAGTGCAGGCAGGGCAGGCATCCGGGATCCGGGTCATGAGGACGTGGGCGGTCATCGCGACCGCCGCCGTCGCCGCGAGCATCGTCGGCGTCGCTCCGGCCGGCGCCGCCGAGCCCGACGCGGCGATCGACGAGCTGATCGTCGAGACGCCGTTCTGGTCCGGTGTCGTGGCCGACTCGCTCCTCCAGGCGCAGGATCTCGATGCGAACCCCTACGCCGTCCTCGTGCACTTCCGTGACGATGCCGCGGCCGATGATGCCGTCGCGCTCCTCGCCACCGTCGAGGGACGGTTGGTCGGTGTCCATCGGATCGAGGCCGACGGGCCCGAGATCCATGTGGTCGAGACGCGGGTCGGGCTCGACCATGCCCTCGCCACGCTGCGAGCGAGCTCGCTGGTGATCGCTGCCGAGCCCGACGACGTAGTGGAGGCCGACGCGGTCTCCAACGACACCTACGCAGGACTGCAGTGGGGGCTCGAAGACGACGCCGGCATCGACGTCGCACCCGCATGGGCGGCGGCCGCCGGCGCGGCGACCGTCGTCGTCGGTGTGGTCGACTCGGGTGTGGATCGTGACCACGCCGATCTCGACGGCGTGATGTGGGTCAACGACGCCGAGATCGCCGGCAATGGCATCGACGACGACGCCAACGGCTATGTCGACGACGTGCACGGCTGGGACTTCGCCGACTGGGATGCCGACCCGACCGACCCGAACGGGCACGGCACCCACGTGGCCGGCACGATCGCCGCCGAGATCGGCAACGCGGCAGGCGTCGCCGGTGTGGCACCCAACGTAGAGATCATGGCGCTGCGCTTCCTGAACTCCCAGGGCAAGGGCTTCACCTCCGACGCGATCGCCGCCCTCGGGTACGCCCTCGACCAGGGTGTCGAGATCACGAACAACTCCTGGGGTGGCGGCTCCTTCAACTGGACGCTCGATGCGTTGATCGCCGGCGCCCCCGACCATCTGTTCGTCGTCGCCGCCGGCAACAGCTCGCTCGACGTCGACGCGACGCCGGTGTACCCGGCTGCGTACGCGGCGCCGAATCTGCTGACCGTCGCCTCGCACACGTCGTCGGCCTCGGCGTCGAGCTTCTCCAACACCGGTCTCGAGTCGGTCGATCTCTCGGCGCCGGGCTCTTCGATCGTCTCGACGGTGCCGGGAAGCTACGGCTACGCCAGCGGCACGTCGATGGCGGCACCGCACGTGGCGGGTGTCGCCGCGATCGTGAAGGGGATCGATCCCTCACTGTCCCCGGCCGACATCATCGGCCTCCTGCTCGACACCACTCGCTGGCAGCACGAATCGATCATCGACGCGACCGCCTCGGGTGGTCATCTCGACGCGGCCCGGGCAGCTGCGGCTGCCGATCCTGCGGCACCCGACGTCGCGATCGCCACGCCGGCGACCACGGTGGTCGAAGGGGACACCATCGACCTCTCCGCCGCCGCGACCGGTGGAGCCGGCGACCTGAGCGACGACATCGTCTGGTACGTCGAGTCAGCCGACGGCAGCTTCGACGGATCGTCGATCGGCACGGGTGCGACGGCGAGCTTCGTGGCCGGCGAGGCCGGTCGCATCCGCGTCCGCGCCGAGGTGACGGACGGTGATGGGCGCTGGAGCGTCGACACGGTCCTGCTCGATGCGATGGCCGCCACGCCGAGCGCTCCGATCGACGTCGGCGTGGTACCGGGCGAACGCTCGCTCGCCGTGTCGTGGTCGGCGCCGGCCTTCGTCGGCGGCTCACCCATCGTCGGGTATGTCGCCACCGCCGAACCCGGCGGGGCCACGTGTGCCTCGACCGACATGAGCTGTGTCATCGAAGACCTGGACACCGACCTCGAGTACACCGTGGCCGTCGTGGCGGCGAACGACGCCGGTGTCGGTGAGCCCTCCGCACCGGTCGGACCGTTCTCACCCGCCGTCGTGCCGGGCGCTCCCGCATCGATCTCGGCCACGGCCGGCGATCATCGGATCGTCGTGTCCTGGACGGCCCCGTCCGACGACGGCGGCGCGCCGGTCGAGTCCTATGTCGTCACCCTCGTTCCGGGTGGGGTGGTCTGTGTGGTCGACGATCTCGGGTGTGTCGTCGGCGATCTCGAGAACGGGGTCAGCCACGAGGTCTCCGTCGCCGCCGTCAACGCAGCGGGCACCGGCGCTGCGGCCTCGGTCCTGAACGTCACCCCCACGCCGGCGTCGGGCAGCTGTGACGGGCACGGCTCGGGATCGTCGTTCATCGACGTGGCCGAGACCAGCTATGCGGCAGCCGATGTCGAGTGTCTCCGGATGCTGGGCGTCACGAACGGGACGTCGGCGACGACGTATTCGCCGAGTGATGTGGTGACGCGTGAGCAGATGGCGGCGTTCCTGGGTCGGTTGTATCGCGAGATCACCGGGGAGGCGTGTGCGCCGTCGGGTTCGTCGTTCGCGGATGTGTCGGTGTCGTCGTTTGCGGCGACCGATGTGGAGTGTCTGGTGAGCCTGGGGGTGACGAACGGGACGTCGGCGACGACGTATTCGCCGGGTGATGTGGTGACGCGTGAGCAGATGGCGGCGTTCCTGGGCCGACTCTTCCGAGCGATCACCGGGGACTGAGTCCGGCGGGTCTACCGCCCGACGTTCGCGGCGCCGGTGCGAGCGGCCGTCGCGATCACCTCGGCGGCGCTCACCGGGTCGTCGACGGCGCTGATCGTCAACCGGATGTGATCCTGCTCGTCGGGGTCGACCAGAAACGGCGAGCCCGGCGCGGCGCCGATGCCGGCTGCCGCCAGGGTGACGAGGGCGTCGCGCTCGTCGTCGACGGGTACCCACAGGTTGAGACCGGATCCGTCGGTCGGGAGCTGGACACCGCACGTTTCCAGGGCGGCGATCAGATCCGCGCGGCGGCGCCGATACGCGGCCTCGGCCGCGGCGACGGTGGCCTCCGCCTCCGGGTCGGTCAGCAGGCCGAGCAACACGTGCTGCAGCAGTCGGCTGGTCCAGGACGGTCCGAGCTGGCGGCGTCGAACGACGGTGTCGATCACCGAGGCGGGGCCGCCGACCGCGGCGAGTCGAAGGTCGGGGCCGTGGGACTTCGAGAAGCTGTGGACGTGGATCGTGTGGTCGGGGCGGAGGGCGGCGGTCGAGTGGAGCGGGGCGCCTGCGACCATGCCGGAGTGATCGTCTTCGATCACGAGGAGGTCGCTCGACGCCAGCCGGTCGGCGAGCGCCGCAGCCCGCGCCGCGGTCCACGCCGTACCGGTCGGGTTGTGGGCGCGGGGTTGGAAGACCGCCATGGTGGGGCTCGCCGCGAGCGCAGCGTCGAGGGCGTCGACCCGTACCCCGTCGTCGTCGAGCGGGAGGCCGATGATCTCGGCGCCGGCGAGTTCCAGCATGTCGAGGATCGGGGGGAACGTCGGCGTCTCGACGAGCACCCGATCGCCGAACGCGACGGTGGCGGCGATGAGGCGGTCGAGCGCGTCCTGCGCACCGTCGAGCAGGGTGATCCGCTCGGGGTCCGACGGCCACCGGCGGCGCAGCTCGACTTCGAGCTCGGGGAGCACCGGTCGGTCGAGGTAGCTGGTGACCTGATGGTCGGCGGTCGCCCGGGTGAGGGCCGAGCGCAGGTCGGGGAGCAGGCGGGGGTCGGGGGTTCCGGTCGAGAGATCGATCCCCAGCGCACCCGGCGCGACCGGGACGTGCCAGGCCCGGTCTGCGCCGCTCGGGCGGTCGGCTCGCACCGTCGTACCGCGTCGGCGGTCGGTCTCGATGATCCCGTTCGCGCGGAGGGTTCGCCAGGCATCGCTGACGGTGCTGGCGCTCACACCGAGCTCGGCGGCGAGGGCCCGTACGGTCGGCAAGAGGGCGCCGGACGGGATGGCACGATCGCGCAGGTGCCGGGCGATCGCCGCCGCGATCTCATCGGCCCGCCGACCGTCGACGGTCTCGGCCAGTTCGGCCGCCGTGAGCTCGCGGACACCTTCCACGAATCTTTGTATAGAACAAAGTAGCTCTTGTGTGCAATCAAAGTGCCCGGCAGAATCGCACCATGGACACCACCGTCGATTCATCCTCGGCCGTCGACGCCGACCTGCTCGACCGCTACCGCTCGGTACTGCCGTCGTTCGTCAAGCCGATGTTCGCCGAGCCGATCTCGATCGACTGCGGCGAGGGCAGCTATGTGTGGTCCATGGGCGGCGAGCGCTACCTCGACTTCTTCGGCGGGGTGCTCACCACGATGATCGGGCACGCTCACCCCAAGGTGGTCGCCGCCGTGCAGGCGCAGGCCGCCAAGGTGATGCACAGCTCGACCCTCTACCTCAACGAACCGATGATCGAGCTGGCCGAGAAGATCTGCGCGCTGTCGGGCATCCCCGACGCCCGGGTGTTCTTCACCACCTCGGGGACCGAAGCCAACGACACCGCGCTGCTGCTCGCCACCAGCTACCGCCAGAGCAATCAGGTGCTGGCGATGCGCAACAGCTACCACGGCCGTTCGTTCACCGCGCAGGCGATCACCTCGCACAGCTCGTGGTCGTCGACCTCGATCTCGGGCCTCGACGTGCACTTCGTGCAGGGCGGCTACCGGCTGCGCAGCCCGTTCCGGTCGATGGACGACGCCGACTTCACCCAGGCCTGTGTCGACGATCTCGGCCAGATGCTCGACATGATGTCGGCGGGCGGCATCGCCTGCCTGATCGCCGAACCGATCCAGGGGGTGGGCGGGTTCGCCACCCCACCCGACGGGTTCTTCGGGGCGTTCAAGAAGGAACTCGATGCCCACGGCATCCTGCTGATCTCCGACGAGGTCCAGACCGGCTGGGGCCGCACCGGCGAGCACTACTGGGGCTACGAGGCCCACGACATGGTGCCCGACATGCTCACCTTCGCGAAGGGGGTCGGCAACGGTGCCAGTCTCGCCGGTGTCGTCGCCCGCGCCGAGATCATGGACACGATCACCGTCACGTCGTTCTCGACCTTCGGCGGCAACCCGCTCTCCGCCGCCGCCGGCCTCGCCACCCTCACCGCGGTCGAGGAGGAGGGGATGCAGGCCAACGCGCTCGCCCGGGGCAACCAGCTCGCCGCGGCGCTGCAGCCCGTCGTCGACGCGACCGACTGGATCGCCGAGCTGCGCGGCAAGGGTCTGATGCAGGCCATGGAGTTCGTCCACCCCGGTTCCGCCGAACCCGACGCGGTGCGGGCGGGCGCGTTCCTGGAAGCGTGCCGGGCCCACGGCCTCCTCGTCGGCAAGGGCGGGCTCTACGGCAACGTGATCCGCATCGCCCCGATGCTCAACGTCTCCGAGGCCGAGATGGCCGAGGGGATCGAGGCGATGCTCGCTGCCATCGCCGACATCAACAACGCATGACCGACCGATCCGCTCCACCCACGAAAGCACGACGCCCATGACCATCACCGAACTCGGACACTTCGTCGGCGGCCGCATGATCGCCGGCGCCTCCGGCGACACCGCCCCCGTCTACAACCCGGCCACCGGACAGCAGACCGGCGCGGTCGCACTCGCTTCCGCGGCCGAGCTCGACGCCGCCGTCGCCGTGGCGCAGGCGGCGTTCGAGGAGTGGCGGTACGCGAGCGTCGCCAAGCGCACCGAGGCGATGTTCAACCTGCGCAACCTGGTGAAGGCCAACGCCAGCGAACTCGCCGCCAAGATCACCGCCGAGCACGGCAAGGTCCACAGCGACGCGATGGGCGAGGTCGCCCGAGGCATCGAGAACATCGAGTTCGCCTGCAACATCGGCGAGATGTTGAAGGGCACCCACTCCAACCAGGTGTCGACCGGCGTCGACGTCACGACCATCCGGCGCCCGCTCGGTGTCGTGGCCGGCATCACGCCGTTCAACTTCCCGGCCATGGTGCCGCTCTGGATGATCCCGAACGCACTCGGGTGCGGCAACGCCTTCATCCTCAAGCCCAGCGAGAAGGACCCGACCTCCGCCCTGTTCCTGGCGGAGCTCATCCACGAAGCGGGCTTCCCCGACGGGGTGTTCAACGTCGTCAACGGCGACAAGACCGCGGTCGACGCGATCCTCGAGCATCCCGACATCAAGGCCGTGTCCTTCGTGGGCTCGACCCCGATCGCCCAGTACATCCACCGCACCGCCAGCGAGCACGGCAAGCGCGTGCAGGCGCTCGGCGGCGCGAAGAACCACATGCTGGTCCTGCCCGACGCCGACATCGGGCTGGCCGCCGACGCGGCGGTGTCGGCCGCGTTCGGTTCCGCCGGCGAGCGCTGCATGGCGATCTCGGTGGTCGTCGCCGTCGGCGAGGCCGCCGACCCGCTGGTCGACGCGATCGCCGAGCGCACGCGAGCGCTCACGATCGGCGACGGCATGGATCCGGCATCGGAGATGGGGCCCCTCGTCACCCGCGAAGCCCGGGACCGGGTCGCCTCCTACATCGGCGCCGGTGCCGACGCCGGCGCGACCGTCGTGCTCGACGGGCGCGACGCGACGTTCGAGGGCGACGGCTATTTCCTCGGCTGCACATTGCTCGACGACGTCACCACCGACATGACCGTCTACCGCGACGAGGTGTTCGGTCCGCTGCTCGGGGTCGTGCGGGTGCCGACCTTCGACGACGCGATCAAGCTGCTGCACGACAACCCGTACGGCAACGGCACCGCCATCTTCACCCGTGACGGTGGCGCGGCCCGCCAGTTCACCGAGGAGGCGCCGGTCGGCCTGGTCGGTGTCAACGTCCCGATCCCGGTGCCGGTCGCCTACCACTCCTTCGGTGGGTGGAAGGACTCGATCTTCAGCGACACCGCGATGTATGGCCCTGAGGGGGTCCGGTTCTACACCAAGCCACAGGCCATCACGACCCGCTGGCCCGACCCGGCCAGCTCCACCGTCAACCTCGGCTTCCCCACCAACTGAGCTCCGACGAGGGTGGGGACCGCGCCCGCGACTCGTAGGGTCGCGGCGATGGCGGACGAGGGCACTCCACCGGCGAAGCGCCGGACCTACACCGGGTGGCGGGTCGTCGGCGCAAACTCCGTCGTCTGGTCGTTGCAGTCGATGGTGTGGGTCCAGGGGTTCGGGAACCTCGCAGTCGAACTGCGCGACCAGTTCGGCTGGTCGAAGACCTTCCTGTCGGTCGTGTTCGGGGCGACGCGTGCCGAGATCGCGCTGATCGGGCCTGCGCAAGGGCGTGCGATCCAGCGACGCGGGGTCACGCGGATCATGCGGACGGGCGCCGTCGCGTCGGCGATCGGATTCGTCGCCGTGGCCCTGATCGACACCCGCCTGGAGTTCTTCTTGGCGATGCTGCTGCTGGCGATCGGCATGAGCCTGGTCGGCTTCCTGACCATCTCCGCCGCGACCGTCGTGTGGTTCGAGAAGCGTCGGGCCCGGGCGCTGTCGATCCAGACCATGGGGTTCGCGATCGGGGGGTTCGCGGCGCCGGTGATGGTGTGGGGGTTCCAGGAGATCGGCTGGCGCTCGACCGTGCTGATCGTCGGCGGGCTGCTCTCGTCTGCCGCGTGGTGGGCGGCCGGCATCAGTGGCCGACGTCCGGAGGACACCGGCGAGCCGATGGACGGTCTCTCGGAGCGCGAGGCGGCCGGAACGCCGGAAGCCGAGGGGCTCGCCACTCGCCATCTCACCGCCCGCGAGGCGATCCGCACCCGCAGCTTCTGGATGATCTCGTTCGGGCATGCGTTCGCGCTGCTCGTCGTCGTTTCGTCGATGGCCCACCTGGCCCTGTACCTGACCGAGGACAGGGGATACTCGGCGGGGTCGGCCGCGGTCGCCGCCGGCATCGTCCCGCTCGTACAGATCGTCGGTACCGCAGCCGGCGGGTACCTCGGCGATCGCATGAACAAGCGCGTGATCTCCGGGGTCGCGATGCAGTTGCACGGCGCAGCCCTCCTCACCCTGGTGTGGGTGGACGCCGGCTACGCCGTCGTCGTCTTCATCGTGTTGCACGGTTTCGCCTGGGGGGTGCGTGGCCCCCAGATGCAGGCGATCCGGGCCGACTACTTCGGATCGACCTCCTTCGCCACGATCATGGGGTGGTCCAACATCATCGTGACGATGGGTGCCATCGCCGGCCCCGTGATCGCCGGAACCCTCGCCGACGCAACCGGCGACTACCGCCTCGGCTTCACGATCCTCGGCTTCGCCGCCGCCTCCGGCACCGTGTTCTGGGTGTTCGCGACCCCGCCCACGGTCGGGCTCGACGACGCCGTCCCCCCGCCCGGCGACGCCTGAACCATCAGCGCGAGTGCTCCCGGCCCGCCTCCACCCGAGACCCCGGCACAGGCACCAAAAGGTGCGTACTGGTCAACACAGACGGTACGTGTTCTGATCGTCCCCATGACCCCCACCGACGTCTCCATCTCCGCCGAAACCATCGAACTCGCCGGCCACCTCCGCGTCCCCGCCGACGCCACCGGCCCGGCTCCGGCCCTCGTCTTCACCGGGCCCTTCACCGGCGTGAAGGAACAGGTCGTGGCCGTCTACGCCGAGAAGCTCACCGCCGCCGGCTCTGTGACCCTGACCTTCGACCACCGCAACTTCGGCGCCAGCGGCGGCCATCGACGCCACCACGAGGACAGCGCCGGCAAGCTCGCCGACCTCCTGGCTGCGACCAGCTTCCTCGCCGAACACCCCGCCGTCGACGCCGACCGGATCGGATGCGTCGGCGTCTGCATGGGCGGCGGCTACGCCCTGAAGCACGCCGCTTTCGATCCGCGCATCAAGGCGCTGGCGGTGGTCGCCGCAGCGTTCAACGATCCGCGGTCGATGCGCGAGGGCATGGGCGACGACGGCTACCGCTCCACGATGGGGTTCTTCGCCGGCGTCAACCAGGCCGAGGTCGCCGGCGGAGGCATCGACTACATCAAGGCGGTGAGCGATGTCGAGGGCGAGGACGCCGGGATGCCGGGCGCCGAACCCTTCGCCTACTACGGGACCGAGCGCTCGGCGTCGCCCGGCTGGGAGAACCGCATCACCCGTTCGTCGATCCGTGAGCTGCTGACCTTCGACGCCGCCATCGGGGCGGAGTTCATCGGGCCGACACCCACGCTGATCGTGCACGGCCGCACCGACGACTTCTGCTCGCCCGACGCCGCTGCCGCGATCCACGATCGGATCGACGGGCCCAAGGACATCCTGTGGCTCGACACCACCAACCACATCGACCTCTACGACGTTCCCGAGTACGTCGACCCTGCGGCGGATCGGGTCGCGGCCTGGATGGGCGACCACCTGTGAGCGACGACCGCCCCGTCTACCAGTGCCCCGTCGAGGCGCCGCTCGCGGTGCTCGGCGGCAAGTGGAAGCTGGTACTGCTCTTCTACCTGCTCCAGGAGCCACGCCGGAACGGCGAGCTGCGCCGGCTCGTGCCCAACATCACCCAGAAGATGCTGACCCAGCAGCTCCGCGAGCTCGAAGCCGACGGCATCATCCGGCGCGAGGTCTTCGAGCAGGTACCGCCCAAGGTCGTGTACCACGTGATCGAGGAGGAGCGGGCCTTTCTCGACGACGTGCTGGGCCCGCTGTGCGACTGGGGTCTGCGCTGGGCCGAGAAGACCGATGCCCGCATCCTCGCGCTCGAGGCGATGGAGGCCGACCCGACCCCGTGACAGGCGGGCGCGCCGACATTAGGTTCGCCTAACACGCGATCCGGGGGGATGGAGCATGGCCGAAATCGAGACCG
This sequence comes from Actinomycetota bacterium, assembly GCA_039193795.1. GTDB lineage: Bacteria > Actinomycetota > Acidimicrobiia > Acidimicrobiales > Aldehydirespiratoraceae > UBA11606. The sequence continues at coordinate 40,214 of JBCCWI010000020.1, forward strand.
ACCATCTGGTGATCGGCGCCGGGGCGTCGGGCCTCGCGTTCGTCGACTCGCTGGTGACCGCCGACGACGAGGTGGAGGTGGTGGTGGCCGATCGCCGCCACGCACCGGGCGGCCACTGGGTCGATGCCTATCCCTTCGTCCGGTTGCATCAGCCGTCGGCGTTCTATGGAGTGAACTCGCTCCCCCTGGGCGAGGACCGCATCGACACGACCGGTATCAACGCCGGGTTCTACGAGCGGGCCTCGGCCGCCGAACTCGTCCGCTACTACGAGCGGGTGATGGAGCACCTGCAGGCGACGGGCCGGGTCCGCTTCCTGCTGGGCTCTGAGTACGGCGGCACCGACGGCGACGATCACGTGATTCGGTCGACGATCACCGGCGCCGAGACCAGGGTCGGCGCTCGGCGTCGCTTCGTCGACGCCACCTATGTCGAGTCCGTGATCCCTGCCCGCCACACCCCGTCGTTCGTCGTCGACGACGGTGTCCGGTTCGTCACGCCGAACGATCTCCCGCACCTCGACACGCCGGCCGACGGGCTGGTCGTGCTCGGCGGCGGGAAGACGGCGATGGACGTGTGCGTATGGCTGCTCGAACAGGGCGTCGATCCGGGGTTCATCCAGTGGGTCCGGCCCCGGGACGGATGGTTCACCGATCGCACCTACACCCAGCCGCTGACCCTGGTCGCCGACATGCTCGACATGCAGTCCCGATCGGTCGAGGCGGCCGCGCTCGCCACCAGCGGACTCGACTTCGCCCACCGACTCGAAGAGCACGGGATGTTCTTCCGCATCGACGACAGCCGCGAGCCCGAGATCTACCGCGGCGCCACGCTCGCACGGGCGGAACTCGATCTCTTGCGCACGATCGAGCGGGTCGTGCGGCTCGGACGGGTCCGGTCGATCGGCGCGACGGCGATCGACTTCACCGAGGGCACGTTGCCGATCGGGCGCGACACCGTCGTCGTCGACTGCACCGCCCAGGGACTCGCCACCGCCGAGCGCCGGCCGATTTTCGACGGCGAGCGCGTCACCGTGCAGTTCACGACGATGGGGATCGCCCCGCTCAGCGCGGCGATCCTCGGCTTCGTGGAATCGCTCGATGTCGATGACGTCGAGCGCAACCGTCTGTGTCCGGCCGTGCCGCGCACGGGACTGATCGCCGATCAGCTGTGGGTGTACCACGTGGGCTTCGGGGCCGAGGGTGCCCGGCGTGACCATCCCGAGATCGCCGCGTGGTCGGCGGGTGCGAGGCTCAACCCGATGCGATCGATGGCCGACCACACCGCCTCCGAAGTGGTGGAACCGCTGTTCATGCGGATGTTCGAGCACTACGACCAAGCGGTCGCCAACCTCGCGACCCACGCTCGCTGAGCCGTGGTGTGGCGGGGTCCTACTCGGGGCAGGTGACCCCGATGAACCCGATGTAGATACACAGCTGGGTTCGGGGCGCTACCCACACGCCGTCGATGCGCTCGACCTCGCCCACGAGACCGACGGTCGGTGCGCCGCCCCCGATCGTGGCGTCGAAGACGACCTGGGCGGTGTCGCCGAAGACGCTGGCCCGAGTCGGTTCGATCGTCACCCCGCCCAGCGCGTCGCCCGCTGCGATGGCCTCGGCCACGATCGGCTCGAGCGAAGCGAAGTCGCCGACGTGGCGAGCCTTGTCCTCGATCGATGCCTCGGATCCGAGGGCGATGACCCACGCATCCATCGCGGCCTGCTCGTCCGCCGTCGGTTCGTAGCCGTCGTCGAGCCCGTAGAGCGCGGCGGTCGACGCCGGGGCGGTCGCAGGGTCGTCGTCGAGCGCAGCAGCGAACTCGGGCACCAGCCGATCGAGGAGGAACTCGACGCTCAACGGGGTGGTGTTGAAGATCGCGCTGAACAGGATCGAGTCGACTGCGATCTCGGCCTGTGCCGTCGCCGCAGTGAGCTGTGAGTCGCGGGTCGGGATCGACGCGACCTGGTCGGCGGCGACGGTGCCGGTCAACCAGACGACCACGTCGGCGTCGAGGAGGCTGAGCTGCTCGGTGCTCACCGGGTAGGCCCGGATCGAGTCCCCGGCGAACGACGAGGCGCGATCGTTGGGCTCGAAGCCGAGCTCGGTCGCCACCTGGTACACGACATCGGCCGGCGGGTAGGTCCCGACGTCGGCCGGGCCGTTGAACGAGACGAAGCTGACCGAACGCCCCGCGAACTCGGGGTGCGCGGCTCGGGCCTCGGCGAAGCGGCCGTCGACCTCGGCCTCGACCATCGCGGCCTCGGCTTGCCGGTTGAGCACGAGCCCGTGGGTCTCGAGGGTTCGTCGCCACTGCACCCCCTGGTAGGTGGTGCCCGCGGGGCGAGCGATCACCGGCGCGATCTGGCTGAGGATCTCGTACTCGGTGACGTCGATCGCGGAGTTGAGCGCCATGATCACGTCGGGCTGCAGCGCGGCGATCCGTTCGAGGTTGAGCTCGAACGCCGACAGCACGTCCGGATCGCCCCCGCCGAGTTCGTCGCGCGCCCAGGGCCACACCGTGAAGGGCTGCCCGCCGTAGTACTCCCGCAGGGCGACCGGTTCGACACCGAGGGCGAGCGGGTAGTCCTGCTCGCCGACCCCGATCGTGATCACCCGTGCCGGTTCCGACTCGATCGTCGTCTGCCCGTAGATGTGCTCGATCGTCACCGGGTAGGCGGTGGTCGGATCGGGCGACGTGTCTGCGGGTGTCTCGTCCGTCTCGTCGGTCGTGGTCGGGTCGTCGTCGACCGGTGGCGTCGCCGATGCCGGCGACGAGCCGGTGGTGGAGGTGGTGTCTGCTTCGCTGGTGGTGTCGGACCCGGAGCACCCCGCTGCGAAGAGGGCGAGCGCGACGACGGCGACGGTCGTGCGGTGCATGGGCCAAACCTAACGTCCGCTCCGCGCCGTCGGGCCATGCGGCCGATGGGCGCCGGTGCGGGCGGGCGGTTACGGTCGGTCCATGGCCAACGACACCGCAGTCCTCGACCTGACCTCCGCCTCGAGCGGCGCGATCACCGACGCCCAGCTCGGCGAGCTGGGCTGGACGCTCAAGCCCGAGGGTCTGTGTCAGGACGACACGTGCGTGCTCGTGCCCGACCGTGCGGCGCTCGTCACCGATGCCGGGGTCGACGTCGCGACCCTCGGGGGGCTGCTCGATCGCCCGGTCGTCATCGACGCCGAATCGGGTGTGGCCGCCATCGGCGCACCGCGGTCGGTCCGGCGGTCGGCGGTCGACGACCTGCGGGCGCCCGAGTTCACCCTCCCCGACCTCGAGGGTGGGCTGACGTCGCTCAGCGATCACCGCAGCAAGAAACGCTTGCTCGTCGCGTTCTCCAGTTGGTGAGGTTGCGCCTTCGACCTGCCCGGGTGGCAGGCACTGCAGAACGAACTCCACGCCGAGGGTCACACCGACTTCCTCGTGATCGCCGTCGCGATCGACGAGAACGTCGAGAAGATCCGTGAGCTCGCCGAGGGCATCACCTATCCGGTGCTGATGGATGCCGACCATGTGCTCACCGAGCTGTACGCCATCTCGAACGTGCCGACGGTCGTGATGATCGACGAGCACGATCGCATCTCGATGCCGAACTGGAACGCCTACGGCACCGACATGTTCAAGGACTTCACCGGCATCGATTCCGATCAGCAACACGACCGCATCCGCCGTTGGGTGCGCGACGGCGACCCGGGCATCAGCACCGAGGACGCCATCGCTGCGGTGGAGGATCTGTCGGCCGACGAAGAGGCCGCCCGTCTGCATTTCCGCCTCGCCACGGCGCTGCGCGATCGAGGGGATCAGGCGGGCGCCGACCGCAACTTCGACCGCGCCGGCGAACTCGCCCCGCACGACTGGACGATCCGGCGGGCGATGTTGCCGCTCCGCGGCGGCGATCCGTTCGGCCAGGAGTTCTTCGACATGTACGAAGCGTGGCGCCAGGACGGCATGCCGTACCACGGGGTGCGCGGCTACTAGGGCGTGGATCGACTCGAGACTCGGATCCCGCCACCGGTCTGGGCGGTGCTGGTCGGCGCGGTCATGTGGACGGTCAGCCGCCTCGACCTCGGATGGTCGGCGGGTGGGCGGGTGCCGGCGGCGATCGTCGCCGGTATCGGCGTCGCCATCGCGGTGGCCGGGATCGTCCAGTTCGCCCGAGTGGGAACGAAGGTCGACCCCCACGCCCCCGAACGCACGGCGACGCTCGTCGACGGCGGCGTGTACCGGCTCACCCGAAATCCGATGTATCTCGGTCTGGCCCTCGTCCTGGCGGGATGGGGCCTCGCGTTGCGTGAGCCGTCGGTCGCGATCGCCGGTCCTTTCGTGTTCGCCGCCATCATCACGCGGTTGCAGATCATCCCCGAGGAACGAGTACTCGAAGCCCGTTTCAGTCGGATTTACGCTGATTTCCGAGCCAGAACGCGTCGGTGGATCTGACCCCGACTCGACGTTCGTTGGCCTGACGCCGTAGCGTCGGCCGCGCAGCGCGCGATCCGTTTGAAACGTTGCCATCGACCGTTAAGCGCTCTTAACCTCCTGTCCATGAACCAACTCACTCCCACCCGTTCCCTGCGCCGCGTCGTCGCCGCGTTGGCGAGCGTTGCAGTCCTCGCCGGTGCCTGTGGCTCCGACGACGACGGTCCAAGCAGCGACGCCATCGACGATGCGGTGGAAACCTACGCCGCCGGTGTCTACGCCTCCTACGAGGCGAGCCTCGAGTCGGCCGAAGCCATGGACGTCGCCATCGACGCCTTCCTCGCCGACCCGACCGACGGCACCCTCGACGCGGCCAAGGACGCCTGGCTCGCGGCGCGTGACGACTACGGCCCGACGGAGGCCTTCCGCTTCTACGGCGGCCCGATCGACGACGAGGAGACCGGCCCCGAAGGTCTAATCAACGCCTGGCCGCTCGACGAGGGCTACATCGACTATGTCGAGGGCAACGACAGCGCCGGCATCATCAACGACCCCGACACCTTCCCGACGATCGACGCCGACCTGCTCGTGTCGCTCAACGAGGACGGCGGTGAGGCCAACATCTCCACCGGTTGGCACGCCATCGAATTCCTCCTGTGGGGTCAGGACCTCAGCCTCGACGGGCCCGGCGCCCGCCCGGTCTCGGACTACACCGATGCGGCCAACGCCGATCGTCGTGGCGAGTACCTCGCCGTCGCCTCCGACCTGCTCCTCGTCCACCTGGGCGACATGGTCGACGCGTGGGCGCCCGACGCCGACAACTACCGTGCCGAGTTCCTCGGCGAGGACCGCAACGAGGCGCTGCGTCGCATCATCACCGGCATCGGTGAGCTCAGCCGGGGTGAGTTGGCCGGCGAGCGCATGAACGTCGCCTACTCCGAGCGCAGCCAGGAAGACGAGCACTCGTGCTTCGCCGACAACACCACCGCCGACATCATCGGCAACGCCCGCGGCATCGAGATGGTGCTCAAGGCCGACTACCCGGGTGGCGTGACCGGCACCTCCATCCTCGATCTCTTCGAGGACGCCGACAGCGATCTGGCCGAGCAGCTGGAGTCCGAGGTCGACGCCTCGCTCGAGGCGGTGCGGGCCATCCCCGCCCCGTTCGACCAGCACCTGGTCGACGGTGTGAGCGATGACGATCCGGGTCGTATGGCGATCCTGACCGGCATCAACGCGCTCGGTGCGCAGACCGACACGATCGTCGCAGCGGCCCTGGCCATCGACGTCGCCATCGAGGTCAGTTAGGACCACGTGCGCGTCCTGCTCCGGGTCGTCTTCCTCGTCGGTCTCGCCAGTGTGCTCTACGCATGCGGTGCCGACACCTCGCTGGAAACAGCGTTGGGCGGGGAGACGACCCGGAGTGACGCGTCTCGCAACTCGTTCGGTCTGCCGGCGCCCGGGCTGACCAACGACGAACGCCTGGTCTTCGAGATCGGCGACAGCTTCTTCACCCAGAACTGGGTGAGTGCGCCGTCGACCACCGACGCCCGCGACGGTCTCGGACCCACCATGAACGCACTGGCGTGCTCGTCGTGCCACGTTCTCGACGGGCGTGGCGCGCCACCGAGCCCGGACTCCCCCGAGCTCGGCCTGTTGTTTCGTCTCTCGGTCCCCGGCGAGAACCCCCGCACCGGCGGGCCGGTCGGGGACCCGACCTACGGCGGGCAACTGCAGGATCGCTCGATCCTCGGGGTGGAGCCGGAAGGACAGATGATCATCGAGTACGAGCTCGTCGAAGGCGTCTACGCCGACGGCACCGTCTACGAACTCCGCCAGCCGACCTACGACATCGGTGAGCTCGCCTTCGGCCCGGTCGATCCGGAACTGATGATCAGCCCTCGGCTCGCGCCGCAGGTGATCGGCATGGGCCTGCTCGAGGCCATCCCCGACGAGCAGCTCTCTGCGTGGGCCGACCCCGACGACGAGGACGGCGACGGGATCTCCGGTCGCGTCAACGAGGTCTGGAACGAACGCCTCGACGAGATGGACGTCGGACGATTCGGCTGGAAGGCCAACGTCCCGACCGTCGAGCTCCAGGTAGCCGAGGCGTTCCACGGCGACATCGGCATCACCTCGACCCTGTTCCCCGAGCAGAACTGCGGCACCGACCCGGTCTGCGCCGCAGCGCCCACCGGGGTCGGCGACGACGAAGCCGAGCTCACCGAGTCGCGGTTGGCATCGGTCACCTTCTACAACCGCACCCTCTCGGTACCCGCCCTGCGGGGACCCGACGATCCCGACGTGATCGCCGGCAGCGAGCACTTCGACACGTTCATGTGCTCGAGCTGTCACATCCGCTCGACGACCACCGGCCCGGCGGTGATCGACGTGCTCGCCGACCAGGTCATCTTCCCGTTCACCGATCTGTTGTTGCACGACATGGGCCCGGGTCTCGCCGACGGCCGTCCCGACTTCGGCGCGAGCGGCTCCGAGTGGCGGACACCGCCCCTGTGGGGCCTCGGTCTCGTCGACGACGTCAACGGCGATCGGTTCTTCCTGCACGACGGCCGCGCCCGCACCTTCGAGGAAGCGATCCTGTGGCACGGCGGCGAAGCCGAGGAGTCCAAGGAGGCCTTCCGCAACGCCGATGCCGAAGCGCGGGCTCAACTCGTCGCCTTCCTGGAGGCCCTGTGATGACGACACGATGGATCGCGCCGCTGCTCGGACTGGCGGTGCTCGCCGGAGCCTGCGGCTCCGACGGCGACGACCGTGGCGACACGCTGGCCGCGCTCGCCGAGGTCGAGATCGTTCCGGCCTACGAGCAGTTCGCGGTCGATGCTGCGACGCTCCACGCCGCCACCGAGACGTTCTGTGGCGCGCCCGGCGAGCTCACGCTCGGCGATGCCCAGGCGGCGTTGATCACCGCCCGGGCCAGCTGGAAGGCGACCGAGGCGATGTGGGTCGGGCCGGTCATGGACCGGCGCTCCTTCGCATTCATCGACTGGCGCACCGCGCCGGACCAGATCGAGTCGCTGCTCGCCAACGAGGAGCTGGCCGTCGACCCCGATCTCGTCCGCAACCGCATCGGCTCGGACCAGCGCGGGCTCGGTGCGGCCGAGTACCTGCTGTTCGGCGACGACGCCCTCGACCGGCTTGCACAGGACGACCGCCGGTGCACGTTCGCGGTCAGCCTCACGGCGGTGATGGACGACGAAGCGACCGGCATCATCGACGCCTGGAAGGCGGGGGAGGGTGAGACGCCGCCCTTCACCGAGGACTTCCCGGTGGCGTCGGGCCGACACCTCGACGCGCTGGTCAACGATCAGCTGATCTTGCTGCGCAAGATGGTGCAGGCCGAGCTGGGGACCGCGTTGGGACTCACCGAACTCGACACGGGCGCCGACGCCCTCGTCGAGGGCCCGGCCGAGGTCGGTCGGCTCGATCTGGAGACGCGGCTCGACGGTGTGCGGGCCGTGCTGATCGGCAGCGGTCGCGAACCGGCCGGCCTGGCGCCGGTGCTGTCCGATGGCCTCGTCGAGCGGCTGCAGGAGGCGTTGGGTGCGGCCGGCGACGCCATGAGTGCCGTTCCGCCCGGACCGCTCCGCCAGACGCTGGTCGACGACCCCGATGCCCTGGCCGCCTTGCGTGATGCGCTCGGTACGGTGCGAGAGATCGTGGCCACCGAGGTCGTCTCCGAGCTCGGGGTCGCCGTGGGGTTCAGCGATGCTGACGGCGACAGCGGCGGCTGACGCCCGAACCGGCCGGCTCACGCGGGCGGCGGATCGACCCGTTGCGTCGGACAGTGTGGCGTTCTTCCGGATCGCCTACGGCCTCGTCGGCGTGCTCGTCGCCGTGCGGCTGCTCGCCCATGGATGGGTCGATCGGCTGTACCTCGCCCCCGAGGAACACCTCACGTTCGCCCGGTTCGGGTGGGTCGAGCCGCTCCCCGGTCTCCTCATGTACGCCCACGTCGCGCTCCTCGGGCTCCTGGGCGCGGCGATCGCCGTCGGCCTCCGTTCTCGGCTCTGCACGGTCCTGTTCGTCGTCGCGCTGGGCTACCTCGAACTGATCGAGGCGACGCTCTACCTCAACCACTATTGGTTCCTGCTGCTCGCCGGCGTGTTGATCGCCGTGTTGCCGGTCCATGGTCGGTTCTCGATCGATGTGGCGCGCGGTCGTCGCCGATCCGAACCGACCGTCCCGGCTCTCGTCGTGTGGGCGTTCCGAGCCCAGCTCGCCGTCGTCTACGGATTCGCCGGGCTCGCGAAGCTCAACCCCGACTGGCTGTTCGACGCTCAGCCACTGTCGCTGTGGTTCGCTGACCGTGCCGATGTCGCGGTCGTGGGGGGTGTGCTCGCCCTCCCGGCGACGGCGTATGTGGCCAGCTGGGCGGCGGCGGCCTTCGATCTGACGGTGGTGGCCGGGTTGTTGCATCGGCGCACTCGACCGTTCGCCTATGGCGCTGTGCTCGCGTTCCACGGCGCCACCGGCCTGCTGTTTCAGATCGGGGTCTTCCCCGTGGTGATGATCCTGGGCACCCTCGTCTTCTTCGCGCCGGACTGGCCCCGTCGTTGGGGAGCGGCCGCGCCGGCCCGGTCAGCCTCTGAACCGGTGGCAGAGGTCGGATCGGCGGTGCGGGTCGGGCTGCTCGCCTTCGCCGTGCTTCAGGTGGTGCTTCCCCTCCGCCACTACGCCGAGCCCGGCAATGTGCGCTGGAACGAGGACGGGTACTACCTCGCGTGGCGGGTGATGCTCACCGAGAAGGCCGGGTTCGGCACCTTCGTGGTCACCGATCCCGAGACCGACCGGTCCTGGATCGTCGAGCCCGACGCCGTGCTCGAGGACTGGCAGGTGGCGGCGGCGATGGTTCGTCCTGATCTGGTTCACGCCACCGCCCTGCTCATCGAGGCCCGTCAGGTCGACGCGCTCGGGCGCGATGTCGAGGTCCGCGCCGACGTCGTCGTGGCGATGAACGGGCGGCCGGCTCGCCCGCTCATCGATCCGACGGTGGACCTCACGTCGGTGCCGCGGGGGAGCGGTGTCGACGCCTTCGTGTTGCCCGACGGGTGACGCCGAGATTTCTCGAAAAAGTGCCTTTTGGCTGGTTGCCAATCGGCGTTAGGTATGCCTATCATGACGTCGCCCTCGGGCAGCAGGAACTGAACGCCGGAACCGGAGCTGCGACCGGTTCCGGCGTTTGTCCTTTTCCGCCGAACGGACGGCGGCCTCGAACTCAGTGGCCGCCGTTGTCGCTGCCGGGATCCTCGGGCACGAGCACGACGACGAGCGTGCTCTGCGCCTCGTCCAGCACCTGCTGGATCGTGGCGCTGACGGCCAGCACACCGTCGTTGTCGCGACTCGTGCCCGACATCACGATCAGATCGGCGCCCAGTTCGTGGGCGGTCGCCAGGATCCCGCGGGCCGGGCTCGGGTCGTGGGCGAGGATCGACGAGGCACGGGCGCCGCTGACGTCGGCAGCCGATGCGGCCTCGTCGAGGATGGCGCGGTGACGTGAGCGCTGCGGCGCCCGCCGTTCGCCGAGAAGGTTCTCGAACCGGGTGGCCGGATCAGGCGTGACGTGCAGCTGCAGGAGCTGAGTTCCGAGCGTCGAGCTGAGCTGTGTCGCGAGTTCCAGCGCCGGTTTCGACGACCGGGCCCCGTTCACCGGCACGACCGCCCGGGCGAAGGCCCACGGCAGGCGCCCGCCCGAGGATGCGCCGCTGCGGACGACCACCACCGGGATCGGGGAGCGGCGGATGATCTCGGTGACATAGGCGGATTCGCCGTCCGTCGGCGCACCGATCACGATCGCGTCGTAGCCGAGCACGGCTTCGGCGACGACCGCTTCCGCGACCGCGCCATCGACGATCTCGTGCTCGACCGTGCGCCCGTGAAGCACGTCGAGATGCGCTCGGACGTCGATGGTCGACGCATCGCCGGCGGTGAGCAGGGTCATCTGTGTCTCGATCGGCCAGGTGAGGCCAGCGACTTGGGCGGCGAGCAGCGACGGTGTGTCGCCCTTGGTCGGGATCAGCACCCGTCCGCCTCGAACGACGAGGTTGCTCGCCAGCTGCGCTTCCATGTCGAGGCGCTGGCGCTCCTCGGGCGTGCCCTCCCAGCCCTTGAGCGCCCGTCGCAGCAGCGGTGGGGCCGCCATCGAGGTCGCCATCGCCATCAACACCACGACGGTGTAGGAGCGGTCGTTGAGCACGCCGAGCGACAGGCCGACGGTGGCGATGACGATCTCGAGCGCGCCGCGAGCGTTGAGCCCCACACCGAGGGCGGCCCCTTCGCGCAGCGGCAGGAACGACAGCTGAGCGCCGAGGATCGATCCGAAGAACTTCGACGCCGACGCGACGCCGAGCACGATCAACGCCCACACGATGGTCTCGGTGTCGGCGAGGAGACCGAGATCGACGCGAAGTCCGGCCGTGGCGAAGAAGATGGGGGCGAACACCGCCGCGGTCATCGTCTCGAGCGGCCGGATCAGTTCGTGATCGGCGAAGCGTGAGCGGGCCAGGATGACGCCGGCGATGAAGGCACCGAGCACCGCCTCGACGTGGAGCCACTGGGTGACGACGCCGAACGAGAGCGCCGTGATCACCACGACGGTCATCCCCGCCAGGGGGTCGCCGCCTGCGGATCGCACCCGTTTGAGGGCGCGGTCGACCGCGACCTGCCCGATCGTGAAGGCCAGGAGGAAGAAGACGATCAGGCCGATGACGGTGAAGGCGAGCTTGTCGAGCTTGAGACCACCGGCTTGGGCCAGACCGGCGATCAGCCCGAGCGCGACCCATCCGATCACGTCGTTGGCCATGCCGGCGGCGAGGGTCAACTGGCCGAAGTTGCGCCGCATCAGGCCCATCTCGCCGAGGATCTTGGCGATCACCGGGAGCGACGAGATCGAGAGGGCGGCCGCGATGAACAGGGCGAAGATGTAGCGCTCCGTGTCGCCGCCCACGAAGGCGGTCGGGATGAGCCAGCCGACGGCGAAGCCGGCGGCCGCCGGCACGATCAACGACCCCGCCGACACGATGACCGCGGCGCGGCCGAGCCGGTGGATCAGGCCCAGGTCGGGCTAGAAGCCGGGGCAGAAGAGCAGGAAAAGCAC
>JBCCWI010000021.1:0-51533 GCA_039193795.1 Actinomycetota bacterium
CCGATCATGTCCCGGGGCCGCACCACCACGACCGGCATGGCCGAGCGCAACACCGATCTCACCGAGACGACGACGCTCGCCGTCGACCTGTCCGACGTCATCCGAACCACCGGGACCAGCGCCCGCTACACCGAGACCGTCCGCGAAACGATCAGCGATCTCTCCGACTACTGGAGCCGGGTCCGCTTCTTGGGCCGGGTGGGCCCGACCACGTTCCGCAACACGGCACTGCTGCTGGTGTTCGGCGCCCTCGCCGCGTTCTCCGCGCTCGACATCGGCTCGCTGGCCGCACTCGGCACCACGATGCTCATCTTGATCCGTTCGTTGACCTACGTGCAGGGCTTCCAGAGCGGACTCCAGGATCTCCACAGCAACCTGCCGTGGCTCGACGGCATCTGGGCCACGGTCGAGACCCTGGCGGCATCGCCTGCCGGGTCGGACGGCGTCACGCTGCGACGGTTCGGCCCGATCGAGCTCGACGAGGTCTCGCTCACGTATCCGAACGGAACCGACGCGCTCTCATCGGTCGACATCCGCCTCGAGCCGGGAGAGGTCGTGGGGGTCATCGGGCCGTCGGGAGCCGGCAAGTCCTCACTCGCCCAGCTGCTGCTGGGGCTTCGCCAGCCGACAACGGGCCGCATCACCGTCGCCGATCAGGATCTGACCACCGTCGACCCCGCGTCGTGGGCGAACCACATCGCCTTCGTGCCTCAGGACCCCCGACTGCTGCGCGCGACGGCGGCGGAGAACATCGCCTTCTTCCGCGACGTCGACCGCGACCGGATCGAGGAGGCCGCACGAGCTGCGGGAATCCACGACGATCTCACCGCCCTGCCCGACGGATACGAGACCGTCCTGGAGACGAGCGGGACACGCCTGTCCGGCGGGCAGCGTCAACGCCTCGCCCTCGCGCGAGCGCTGGTCACAACCCCTGACCTCCTCGTGCTCGACGAGCCGACGAGCGCCCTCGACCTCCAGACCGAAGCGCTCGTCGCCGAAGCCGTCGCCGCCCTCGCCGGACGAACGACGGTGGTCGTGATCGCTCACCGCCTGTCGTCGCTCAACCATTGCGACCGGCTGCTCGTGATCGAACACGGTCGCCTCACGGCCGACGGCCGACCGGGTGAACTGGTCGACACCAACGCCTTCTACCGCGATGCGGTCCGACTGTCGGAGCTGCGCTGATGCCCAACCTGCCCCTGCGCCACAACCGAACCGCCGAGTTCGCCGACGCCTGGCCGGCCGCACCACGTCCGCGCTGGAGCTCGACGACCGCAGACCCCAGCGACGCCGCAGCGATCGCCCATCGCGGCCGCGTCCTCGCCGAGGCCTGGATGCCGACGATCGAGAACCGCATCGACTTCCTCGCCGATCGGTGCCGAGGCAAGCGGGTGCTGGACATCGGGTGCGTCGCACACGACGTCGGACGCTTCGACGATCCGTCGTGGCTCCATCGTCACCTCGCCGACGCCGCCGACCTCTGTGTCGGGGTCGACATCCTCGAGCCCCAGGTCGCCGCCATGAACGAGGCCGGTTTCGACGTCGTCGCCCACGATCTCAGCACCGGCCTCGGCCCGCTCGCCGACCGGGGACCATTCGACGTCATCGTCGCCGGCGAGCTCATCGAACACCTGAGCGACCTCGACCTGCTCATCCGCATCGCCGACACCGCCCTGGCGCCGGGAGGCGAGCTCGTGCTGACCACCCCGAACCCCTACGCACCCGACCGGGTCTGGGCCGGCCAGCGCGGCATCGTGTTCGAGAACGCCGACCACGTGAGCTACCTGTTCCCCGCCGGAATCGCCGAGTTGGCCGAGCGCAACGGTCTGCGGCTCACCGGTGCGACGACGACTGCGGTCGTCCGGGCTCGCACGCCGATGGTGCGTCGACTCAAGCGCTTCGTGAAGTCCAGCGGTTGGCATCGCGTCGGCTACACCACGATCGGTCGAGGCGGTCGCCAGCGGGTGATCGCCGACCGTCCCCGGGTCGCGCGATGGCTGCGACGCTCCGACGCCCGCTTCGTCGGCGAGACGTTCGTCTATGTCGTGAGTCCGCGCCTTCAGGCTCGCTGAGCGCCGCCGAGGAGCGACCGATACATCTCCCGATAGGCCTCGGCCCGGTGGGACCAGTCCCACCGTTCGGCGGCTGATCGGGCCGCCACCCCCATCGCCACCACCAGCTCGGGGTCGGCGACGAGCGAGCGCAGCGCGTCGGCGAAGGCGTCGACGGATCGCTCGACGAGCAGGCCGTTGGTTCCCGGCTCGACGAACTCGGGCATGTTCCCGACCGCCGTCGTCACGACCGGAACCCCCGATGCCGCCGCCTCCAGACACGGGTTCGGTGTGCCCTCGTGTCGACTCGCACACGCATACACGTCGATGTCGTCGTACCACCGACGCATCTCGTCGGCGGATCGCCACGTCGTCTCGCGGGCCGCGGTGACCAGCACGGCACCGTCGAGTTCGTCGACCGCCGGGACGAGCACGTCGTGGTAGCCGCGGTTGTCGCCGGGGTTGGTGAGGCTGCCGGCCCAGCCGACGCGCATCGGCGTGGCGACGGTCCGGGCCGCGGACACGCCGAAGAACGCGGTGTCGACCCCGTTGGGGGTCTCGTGCACCGGACGACCGAGGTCGCCGGCGACGTCTTCGTGCAGCAGCCGGGAGTTGACGAACGCGACCGTCGCGACGGCGTCGATCGCCGCCACCATCCGGGCCCGCTCGTCGCCCTGGGGGTGGCTGGTCACGCCCACGGCGAGCCGGGGATGCGCCCGCAGCGACGCGCCGGCGCCAGCCAGCGCCTGCGTCGCCAGCTGCTTCCAGGAGAAGACGACGACGACATCGGCCCGCTCGATGTCGGTCGGCCGAACGAACCGTTCGTAGACGATGTGACCGTCGAACTCATCGGCCAGGCAGCGGATCAGGTTGGCTGCCTTGCGATCGTGGGCCCAGCCCGGCGTGTCGACGACATAGAGGACGGTGGATCGCGTCGCGTCGGCGTAGAAGGCGTCGGCGGCCTTCCCCGACGCCCGGCGCGCCCGGTACCGGACGAGTCGCACCCGGACCGGTCCGATCACGGGTACCACGTCCGTTCGGCCAGGGACCCCTGCAGCCGCCCGACCCGCTGGCCCGCCTGCCACATCCACGCCAGGCGGCGGTGGCGATCGAGCAGGGCGCCGGAGCGCCGCATCAGTCCGCCCCACCGACGGATCATGCGTGACGGCGAATCCGCCCGCTCACCCGCCGGTGCACCGTGGAGCCGGAACAGCCGGACGGACCAGCGGCCGTACTTGCGACCCTGCCGGAAGGAGGTCCGGGCACCGTCGCGCAGACGGACGTGGTAGCGCGCGCCCGCACAGAAGTGCGGCGTGACCGTGCCGAGGGCGGCGACACGAAGGGCGAAGTCCATGTCCTGGCCGGTGGCGGGGAACGTCTGACTGTTGCCGCCGAGCTGGTGCCAGAGCGCCCGGCGACACCCCGACCCGCCGCCCGAGACGATCGGCTTCCCGAACAGGTCGCCGAGCTCCACCGTCTGGAAACTGCCCCGCGCTTCGGCCACCCCGGCTGGGTTGAGTCGGTGGTAGTCGAAGGCGCTTGCGACGAACTCGTGCTCGTGCAGAGCTTCGCCCATCGCCGCGACCCAGCCGTCGGCAATCAGGTCGTCGTCGTCGACGAACGCCACGCTTCGTCCCCTCGCGGCGTCGACCCCGGTGTTGCGGGCGTGGGAGAGGTTGTGATGCTCGGTTGCCGTCACCAGTCGGGCCGGCACCGGCATGGTGTCGACCGCGGCGGCGAGCAGCTGCGGGGTCTCGTCGTCGGAGTCGTTGTCGACGAAGACGATCTCCCACGAGCCGTCCCACCGCTGCTCGGCGAGCGCCTCGAGCGCGTCCTCGAGCCAGTCGCCCCCGTTCCGGGTCGGGAGGATCACGGTCAGGTCGGGTTCGCTCACAACGCCACCCGTCGGCCGTCGCCCGACGGCATCCAGTGCTCAGACATACACGAGCCTCTGTTCGACGCTGCCCCGGACCTGGCCGAGGCGGTTGGCGAGCACCCACAGCCAGGCGGCCCGCCCCGACGGGCGCACGATGGTCGGGAGGCGCAGGACCAGCCACGCCCACGAGCGCCATCCGGTGAACCTCGGCGGGCGGGGATCGCCGGCGTCGACGAGGTCGCGGACCACCCGGCACCGACCTCGGCCGTAGGCGAGACCCTGGCGCCAGAGGCTGGTCGCGTCGGGCCGGTAGCGGTACCGCACGAGCAGGGCGTCGACGCCCTGCACGTCGATTCCGGACCGCCACGCCCGCAACGAGAGCTCGATGTCGTCGACCGGATACATCGCTTCGGGGAAGGGACCGAGCCGATCGAGCGCCCGCCGGGTCATCCCGAAGTTGGTGCCGCGGACGAACGGGAAGATGCCCTCGAACGACGCCATGGGTTGCTCGGAGCTGCGGCCACGCGAGGCGGCGAGCCACGGCGGATTGAGGGTGTCGAGGTCGAGCGGGCCGGTGATGAGATCGGCGTCGGCGAGTGCCGACGCGCCGGCCGCCACCCAGCCGGGCGAGACGACGTCGTCGGCGTCGGTGAACAGGAACGCATCGGCATCAGACGAGGCGACGGCGACGTTGAGGGCGTAGGACTTGTCGCCGCGATCGGGCGCGGCGAGCAATCGGAGACGGGGCCATGTCGCCGACCGTTCCGCGACCACCTCGGCGGTGCGGTCCGTCGACCGGTTGTCGACGACGATGACCTCCCAGGCGCCGTCGTGGTGCTGAGAACGGAGGGCGTCGAGCTGCGCGGGAAGGTGCTGTTCCTCGTTGTGGGCGGCGATCACGACGGCCAGTTGCACGCGCCCACAGTAGAGACCGCCCGCCTGCCCGCGGCTCATGTCGGGCACCCCCGGGCCGATGGAGGGCTGATGCGCTCCACCGCCGTCTCGACGCGAGACACCCACGGCGTGCTCGTCACGTACCGCCGGCCCGACGCCCTCGCCGACCACCTCGGGCGTCTCAGCCGACAGAGCCGACCGCTGGCGTCGCTCACCATCGTCGACAACGACGACGATCCAGCGATCGCGAGCTTCGTCGCCCGCAGCGGCACCGATGCGGCCGACCGGGTCCGCTATGTCGGTCTCGACGCCAACGTCGGGCCCGCCGGCGGGTTTCGACACGGCGTCAGCGCACTGATCGACGAGTTGCCCGACGAGGACGTGATCGTGCTGCTCGACGACGACGATCCGCCGTGGCGAGACGACACGTTCGAGCGCCTGGTCGACACCCTCGACGAACTGCGACTCGACCATCCCGACATCGGCGGAGTCGGAGTGTTCGGCGCCCGACTCGAGGGGCGGGGCCGGCTCCGGGTCGACGACACGGCCGCACCGGCCCCGGTCCACTACCTGTCCGGCGCCGGCTGCCCGCACTACACGGTCGGCGCACTGCGATCGGCGCCCGGGCCCGACCCCGATCTCTTCTTCGGGTTCGAGGAACTCGACCTCGGGCTCGCACTTCGACGAGCCGGCCACACGGTCTGGTCGAGTGGCCTCGCCCGAGACCACGGCTGCGCCGACTATGTGCGCCCGAGCCGGGCCGCCCTCGGGGTGAGCGATCCGTCGTGGCGTCGCTACTACAGCGTGCGCAACCTCATCACCGTGCTGCGTCGCGACGGTCGGACCGGCGAGGCGGTCGCCGTATCGGCGGTCGCTGGTCTGGGGAAGCCGATGGCGAACCTGGTCGTCCGGCCGCGCACCGCCTGGGCGAACCTCCGCCTCACCGCGCCGGCGGTCCTCCACGCATGGTGGGGCCGACTCGGCCGACGGATCGAGCCGGCCGGCTGAGCTTCCGCTCGCCGCACAACGGTTAGCCCTCGGCTGAATTCAGCGCTACGCTGCAGGCTGTTCCGTATCGCGGAACCCTTCCGCAATACGGAACGCACTGGTACGCTGCGCCGTTCCGGGTCCGAGGGGACCCACGAGCCTGTTTCTTGGGGGAAACATGTCCTTCCCGTCCGATCTCGAGATCGCCAGCCAGGCGAATCTCAAGCCGCTCACCGAGATCGCCGCCAGCGCCGGCATCCCCGACGAATGCCTCGAGCCCTACGGCTCCGGTGCGGCCAAGATCACCCTCGACGCCATCGAGAAGATGGCCGACCGGCCCAAGGCGAAGTACGTCGTCGTCTCGGCCATCACCCCCACCCCGCTCGGGGAGGGCAAGACCACCACCACCGTCGGGCTGGGCCAGGCGTTCCAGCACATCGGTTCGTCCGCCACCATCGCCATCCGGCAGCCCTCGATGGGCCCGACCTTCGGCATCAAGGGCGGCGCCGCCGGCGGCGGCTACAGCCAGGTCGTGCCGATGGAGCTGTTCAACCTCCACCTCACCGGCGACATGCACGCCGTGACCGCAGCCCACAACCTCTGCTCGGCGATGGTCGACGCGCACATCTACCACGGCAACGAGGCCGGCTTCGACATCCACAACATCACGTGGCGTCGGGTCGTCGACATCAACGACCGTGCGCTGCGCAACGTCACGATCGGCCTCGGCGGCAAGATGGACGGGATCCCCCGCGAGACCGGCTTCGACATCACCGCCGCCTCCGAGGTGATGGCCGCCCTCGCCCTGTCGACCGACCTGTTCGACCTCCGGGCCCGCATGGGCCGCATCGTCCTCGGCTACACGAAGGGCGGCGATCCCATCACCGCCGAACAGATCGGCGCGGCCGGTTCGATGACCGTCATCTTGCGCGAGGCGATCAAGCCCAACCTGATGCAGACGCTCGAGAACACCCCGGCGCTCGTGCACACCGGCCCGTTCGGCAACATCGCCACCGGCAACAGCTCGATCGTCGCCGACCGCATCGGCATCCACACGAGCGACTTCCTGTTGACCGAGGCCGGCTTCGGCGCCGACATGGGCGCCGAGCGGTTCTTCAACATCAAGTGCCGCTACTCCGGCCTCGCGCCCGACGCCGCCGTGCTCGTCGCGACCGTGCGTGGCCTCAAGGCCCACTCCGGCAACCACAGGATCGTCCCCGGCAAGCCGCTGCCGCCCGCCCTGCTCGAGGCCAACCCCGACGAGGTCCACCAGGGTGGCGACAACCTGCGCAAGCAGCTCGAGAACATGCAGGTCCACGGCTGCACCCCGGTCGTCGCGATCAATGTGTTCCCCGGCGACCACGACGAGGACATCGCCGCCATCCACGAGATCGCCTCGGAGTACGGTGCCCGCGCCGCGGTATCGACCCACTTCTCCGACGGTGGCCGGGGCGCGACCGAACTGGCCGAGGCGATCAGGGAAGCAGCCGACGAGGAGTCGAACTTCCAGGTCCTGTACCCCGACGATGCGTCGCTCAAGGACAAGATCCACGCGGTCGCCACCAAGGTGTACGGCGCCGACGGGGTCGAGTACACCGCGACCGCCGACAAGCAGATCGCCACCTACACCGACGCCGGCTTCGGGAATCTTCCGGTCTGCATCGCCAAGCAGCACCTGTCGCTCAGCCACGACGCCAAGCTCAAGGGGGCGCCCACCGGCTGGACCCTCCCGGTCCGCGAGGTCCGCGCCTCGGTCGGCGCCGGCTTCGTGTACCCGATCTGCGGCGACATGCGCACCATGCCCGGTCTCGGCACCGCCCCCGCGGCCCAGCAGATCGACATCGACGAAAACGGCGACATCATCAACCTGTCCTGAGGAATCGCATCATGGCCCTGTTCAAGAAGCACGACGTACCGGAGATCAGCGAGGCCGAGGAGGCGCGCGCCCACCGCGAGCAGCTCACCCGGAACTTCACGATCGAAGTCATCCCGATGAAGAACCTCGAGACCGCTCGCGAGCATCTGCCCGCCGGCTCGACCCTCTCGGTCACCGCCTCGCCGGTCAAGGGACTCGAGGAGACCCAGCGACTGACCGAGGAGTTCCAGGCGCAGGGCTTCGATCCGGTGCCCCACATCTCGGCCCGCATGGTCCGCGACCGTGCCCACACGACCGAGATCGCCCACTGGCTGCGCGACAACGGCATCCGCAAGATGTTCCTCGTCGGCGGCGACCAGGATCCGCCCGGCGAGTACTTCGACGCCGTCCGCTTCCTGGAGGACTTCCTCGAGTGCGATCACGGCCTCGAGGGGCTCGGCGTCACCTCCTACCCCGATCATCACGCGTTCATCTCCGACGAGAAGCTGCACGAGGCCCTGCACGCCAAGCAGGCGCTGCTCGCCGAAGCGGGCCTCCCCGGCTGGTGCTCGACCCAGATGTGTTTCGACGCCGAGGTCATCGAGGCGTGGCTGCGGGCCGAACGAGCGGCCGGCCTCACGCTGCCGGTCCACCTCGGCGTCTCGGGCGTGGTCGACAAGACCAAGCTGATGACGATGGGCGTGCGGATCGGTCTCGGCGCATCGCTCGGCTATCTCAAGAAGAACCGGGCCGCGATCACCAAGATGCTGACCTCGACCGCGTATGACCCCAACGACCTCCTGATGCCGCTGTCCAACGCGGCCCTCGAGCTCGGGATCGACGGCGTGCACATGTACACGTTCAACCAGATCGAGGCGACCGAGGCCTGGCGGGCCGAGTCGCTCGCCGAACTGGCCGGCTGACCCACGGCGACCACACCGCCGCCGACCGCAGCGGTGGGCCCAGGGACCGGTCGACGCCCGGCCACCCGCACTGGGCCGTCCGGCCCTACTCCCTACAGAAACCGGTCATCGCGGCCGACCATCGGATGAGACACCCGTTTCGGGAGGACCACCGATGGGGCTGGGAGTCGAGGGACCCGAGCAGACAACCGAGGGTCGGGATGGCGACCCGACGGCCACGGCCGGTCCGCGCCAGCGCGCGAGCGACGCGTCGGCCCGCATCATCTCCGCCGCGGGCGACCCGGTCCAGGGCCACCGGCTCGCGATCATCTTCTTCGCCGGCGTCCTCACCCTGTGTGCCGCGATCGGGCTGCTGGCGGCGACCCCTGCACCGGCCCCGATCCTGAGCGTCCCGCCGCTCGCCCTCGTGCTCGCGTTCGCCGTGACGGAGGCGACCGCCCTCCACGTCGAGAGTCGACGCGACAGCCACAGCATCAGCATGGCGGCCTTCCCCCTGCTGATCGGGTTGCTCGCGGTGGGACCGCTGATGCTCGTGGCGACGCGCCTGGCGGGAGCCGGGTTCTCGCTCGCCTTCGTCCGCGGACGGCGAGGCATGCAGTTGGTCTGGAACACGGCACTGTTCGCCGCCGCGACCGCCGTCGCCGCCCTGATCGCTTCGGTGGTGCTCGTCGACGGTGCCGTCACCGGACTCGGCGACTGGCTCGTCCTGCTCGGCGCGCTGCTCGCCGCCGAACTGCTCAGCTTCGTCGCGATCCCGATCGCCATCACCCTCTCCGAGGGCGAGTACCGGCCGTCGCTGTTCTCCCAGATCGCCCAGAGCCAGAGCATCGCCGCCATGGGCGCGGCCTTCGCCATCCTCGTGGCGGCCGCGGCCATCGAGACCCCGGCCCTGCTCGTCCTCGGCGTCGTGCCGTCGATCGGCGTGTCGCTGTTGATGCGCTTCACCGGCCAACTCGGCAAGAAGTACGAAGACCTCAGTCGGCTCCACGACTTCACCGCCGCCATCGGCGGCCCCGAACCGGCCGAGGTCGGTCTCCACCAGCTGAGCGAGACGCTGCGCGCACGCGGCGCCGTGCTCGCCATCCCGCGACCCGACGGTGATCACGACGTCCGCAGCCTCGTCGAGGGAGGCCGAACCGACCACCTCCTGCGATTCACCGGCCTCGCGTCGGTCGGCTCCACGCCGACCCGGATCACCGCCGAGGACGCCGGCCCGAACGGGGCGCTGATGCGACTGTTCGGCGCACGCACCGGCCTCGTCGCCGACCTGCAGGGCATCGACGGTGGCTTCGCGATCGTCTTCGACCGGCTGGGCACCGCCGCCCGCTTCTCGGCCGAGGAACAGCACCTCCTCGGCTCGATGGCGGCCACGTTGGGCTCGCGCCTGTCGGCGGACACCCTGCTGCGACAACTCGAGACCCAGGCCCGGATCGACACCCTCACCGGACTGGCCAACCGGGCCACCTTCGAAGCGGCGCTGGAGGCGCGGCTGGTCGACCCGAAGAGCCACGGTGCGGTGCTGATCGTCGACCTCGACCGCTTCAAGGAGGTCAACGACTCGCTCGGCCACCAGTTCGGTGACGAGGTCCTGCGAACGATCGCCAACCGGCTCAACTCGGTGGTCGCCGACGGCGGCATCGCCGCCCGACTCGGTGGCGACGAGTTCGCGGTCGCGATCGACGGCAGTCGGTTCGTGCCCCTTCCCGAGCGGCTCGACCGGATCGCCGACACCCTCTCGATGCCGATCGAGCTCGATGGCATCGTGCTCGATCTCGGCGGCAGCATCGGGGTCTCCGAGTGGCCCAAGCACGGCACCTCCGCCACGACGCTGATGCGCGACGCCGACATCGCGATGTACGAGGCGAAGCGGCGCCACGAACACTGGGTGCGGTTCGACCCCGCCCTCGACACCCACGGCGGAACGGATCGGCTCGCCCTGATGGGCGAGCTTCGCGACGCGATCAGCAACGGCGAGCTCACCGTCCACTATCAGCCGCAGGTCCGGGCCGGCGACGGTCACGTCGTCGGGGCCGAGGCGCTGGTGCGGTGGATCCACCCCACCCACGGCATGATCCCGCCGAACGAGTTCGTCGCCCACGCCGAGCACTCCAACGTCGCCGGCTACCTGACCCGCTTCGTCATCGAGTCCGCGGCGCGTGCGGTCAAGCGACTCGTCCAGCTCGAGCAACGGGTGGTCGTGTCGGTGAACCTCACCAGTCGCGATCTCCTCGACCGGGCGCTTCCGGGGTTCGTCGCGGCCGAGGTCCGACGCCACGGCATCCCCGCCGAGCTGTTGGGCTTCGAAGTCACCGAGACGTCGGTCATCGCCGACGTCGACGCCGCCATCGCCAACCTCGGCGCGCTGCGCAAACTCGGCTGCCGCACCTCGGTCGACGACTTCGGCACCGGTCATGCCTCGCTGCGCTACCTCCAGCGCCTCCCGCTCGACGAGGCGAAGATCGACCGATCCTTCGTCGAAGACCTCGCCAACAACGCCGGGGACGAGGCCATCGTGCGCTCGATGACGGTTCTGTTCCACGAGCTCGGCCTCGAGGTCGTCGCCGAGGGGGTCGAGGACGACCTCACCATGGACCTGCTCGCCGGCTTCGGTTGCGACCTGATCCAGGGCTACCACATCAGTCCGCCCCGCCCGCTCCACGAGTTCATCGAGTTCTCGACCCAGGTCGGCCGGACCGATCAGCCCCTTGCCACGGTGACCCGCATCGGCGACCTCGCCGGCTGAGCCTCAGGCGCCGAGGAGCGCCTCGCGGACGAGGGTGAGGTGGAGGAACGATCCGGTGACGACGATGGTCGGTGCCCCGGAGCGTTCCGCGGCAGCGACCGCGGCTTCGGGATGCTCGGCGATCGCGACCTCGCGGATCCCGGCCCGACGCAGTGCCTGTTCCATCGTCTCGACCGGGTGGCTCTGCGGTCCGTGTTCGCCCTCGGGCGGCCCGAAGGCCACGACCACCGCCGCATCGAGCACGTCGGCGACCGCGGATGCGCAGCCTCGGAGATCCTTCCCCGCGCCGATCGCCACGATCCCGAAACGAGGCTCCGGGTCATCGGCCAGCGTGCCGGCCAGTGCGGTCAGCTTCATCGGGTTGTGGGCGCCGTCGAAGATCCAGCGGCGACCCTCCACCTCGTGCACCTCGTAGCGGCCCGGTTGATCGAGCGGCTCGAGCGCACCCACGTCGGGAAGAAACCACCGCAATACGCCTCGTGCGGTGGCGGCCGCGTCGTCGCGCCAGTCGCCGGTCGCCACGATGTCGACCAGCCGCGTGCCGTACACCCGTCCGGCGGCGCGGACCTTCCGCGCGGCGACCGGGTCGGCTTGAGGCCCCACCACGGCCCAGTCCCGGTCTCGGAGCACCGCGGTCTTCTCGAAGGCGATCTGTTCGATGGTCGGGCCGAGCACGTCTTGATGATCGAGACCGATCGCGGTGACGGCGGTGATGACGTCGCGACGGTGGAAGGTGTTGGTGGCGTCGTGGCGACCGCCGATCCCGGCCTCGACGACGAGCACCTCGGTGGCGGCGCGTCGCGCCAGGACGAGCGCGAGGGCGGTCGTCACCGCGAAGAAGGTCGGGTCGTGACCTTCGTCGATCACCGCCTGGATCTCGGCGGCCGCCTCGGCCACCTCCTCCCAGGATGGGAGTTCGTCGGCGACCGTGAACCGCTCACGGACGTCGTGGACGTGGGGCGACAGGTGGAGCCCGACGGTGATGCCTCGACGCCGCAGTTCGCGGGCGATCAACTGGGCGACCGTGCCCTTTCCGGCCGTGCCGACGACGTGGACGGCACGCACTCGATCCTGGGGATTCCCGAGCGCGGCGAAGAACGACTCGGCCGCCCGCCAGGCGGCGAAGCCCCGAGGCGCGTCGGGACGGATGAAGCCGAACAGCCAGCGCTCGATGGCGTCCGGATCGGGCGAAATCACGCCGAACGACCCCTTTCGCTCTCGGCTCACTGCGCTATCCTTCGGTTCCGTCATACGGAACCGTTCCACCATACAGAACGCCTGTTGCGGGTGGACGCGGTCGAACCAGGAGAACGAACGATGAAGGTGCTGCTCGCCGACGCACTTCCTGACGCGGCGGTCGAACGCCTCGAAGCGGCGGGTGACGAGGTCACGCGCATGCCCGAACTCGACGCCGACTCCCTGCCCGACCACATCGCCGGGTTCGAGGTGCTGATCGTGCGTTCGACCAAGGTCACCGCCGCAGCGCTCGATGCCGCCGACTCGCTCGGCCTCATCGTTCGCGCCGGAGCCGGCACCAACACGATCGACACCGACCGGGCGGCCGAGCTCGGCGTCTATGTGTGCAACGTGCCGGGCAAGAACGCCCTCGCGGTCGCCGAGCTCACGATGGGCCTGCTGATCGCGATCGACCGCCACATCGCGGCCGGCACCGCAGACCTGCGCACCGGCTCCTGGAACAAGAAGGCCTACTCCAAGGCCGACGGCCTCTTCGGTCGCCGCATGGGGATCATCGGCGTCGGCGACATCGGGATCGCGACCGCCGCCCGGGCCTGGGCGTTCGGCATCGACGTCGTCGCCGTCGCCAAGCCCGGTCGCAGCGACGCTGCGGTCGCCCGAGCCGAGGCGGCCGGCATCGCCTTCGTCGACTCGCTCGACGAGCTCCTCACCACGAGCGACATCGTGTCGCTCCACGTTCCCGGAGCCGCAGACACCAAGGGGATGGTCGACGCCGACTTCCTGGCCCGGATGAGGGACGGCGCGATCCTGCTCAACACGAGTCGGGGCGACGTCGTCGACGAGACCGCCCTGATCGACGCCATGGACCGTCGCGGGATCCGGGCGGGACTCGACGTCTATGCCGACGAACCCGGCGCGGGCAAGGGCGAGTTCGACAGCGCCCTCGCCAAGCACCCGAACGTGGTCGGTACCCATCACGTCGGGGCCTCGACCAACCAGGCGCAGGCCGCGGTCACCGACGGCACGATCGACACGGTGCAGGCCTACCGAGGTGGCTCGCCGATCAACTGTGTGAACCTCAACCCGGTCCCCACACGCGCCGCGACACTGACCGTTCGCCATCACGACCGCGTGGGCGTCCTCGCCAGCGTGTTGCAGATCCTGCGCAAGGAGGAACTCAACGTCTCCAACATGCAGAACCGGGTCTTCGCCGGGTCCAAGGCCGCGGTCGCCTCGATCGACGTCGGCCACCTGCCGAGCGACGACATCGTCGCCGAGGTCCAGGGGCTGCCCGACGTCATCTACATCTCGGTCACCCCCGCATGAGCGATCACCCGCCTGCAGACCGAGCGCGGCTCTTCGAGCCGTTCGCCGGTTGGCTGATCAAGCCGGAATGGGCCGCCCGCGTGATCGCGGGCGCGTACGACGCGAAGAGTCCCGAGGAACGTCGGGCGATCGTCGAGACCAACCCGTACTCCTACCTCGGGGTGACCCGTTCGTCGGAGGATCTCGCACCCGGCGACGACGCCGATCAAGGCGAACTGCTGCGGCGCGGCGCCGACACCCTGACGACCATCCTCGAGGCCGGAGCGTTCACCCCGACCGATCACGCCGCCCTGTACGCCTACCGCCTCACCTACGCCGGCCACGCCCAGCTCGGTGTGGTCGGTGCGCTCGCCGTCGCGGGATTCCACGACGGGCGAGTCCTCACCCACGAGAACGTGCGACCCAACCGGGCGCGGCTGCTGAGCGGCCATCTCCAGCAGGTGGGGGCCACGTCGTCGCCGATCGCGCTGACGCACCGTCCCGACAGCGGCGTCGCCGCCATCCTCGCGGCGGCCACCGAGCGCGAACCGGCCGTACACCACATCGTCGAGGAGGTCCTCCACGAGGTCTGGATCCTCGACGAACACGAGTCGATCGCGGTCGCCGAACTGCTCGCCGACGAGCCGGTGTACGTCACCGACGGCCACCACCGGTCGGCCGCGGCGATCGCCGGCGACGAGGAACGGGACGAGGAGCCCTTCCGCCGCACCCTGGCGGTGTTGTTCCCCTCCGACGCGCTCCGCGTCGAGGCCTTCCACCGGCGCATCCCCGACACGGTCGGACGCGACGCGACCGCCCTCGAATCCCTCCTCGCCGGTGCCGGCGATCTCACCGAGGTCGGCACGCTGGAGGAAGCCCGCCCTCAACAGGCCCGCGAGGTCGGCGTGTATCACCAGGGATCCTGGTGGAAGCTGGTGCTGCCCGAGCCCGAGACCGCCAGCCCGGTCGGCCGGCTCGACGTCGAACTGCTCCGCACGGCGGTCATCGGTGACCTGTTGGGCATCGACGAACTCCAGCCCGACTCGGGCGCCGACTACGTGCCGGCGCCGAACGGGATCGACGAGGTGGTTCGCCGTTGCGACGACGACGGCCGCATCGGGTTCCTGATGTACGCCACGTCGATCGACGACCTGATGGCGGTCGCCGACGCCCAGGAGCTCATGCCGCCGAAGTCGAGTTATGTCGCGCCGAAGCCGCGCTCGGGCATCTTCCTTCGGGTGCTCGGCACCGGCGCCACCAGCCACCTCGAGCCGAGCTGATCATCCGGGGTCAGGGCCCCACGATCGGGGACCAGGCCTCGATCGAGACGACATCGACCCCGTCGGTCGAGTAGTACGGGTCCTCGGTCAGGACCCGGTCGACGACGGTCCGCGCCGCGGCGAAGACCAGCAGTGCACCGTGGTCGTCGGCCCAGGGGCCGGCGGCCAGCAATGTCCCGTCGGCATGGAGGGCCTCGAGCCGTGTTCGATGGGCGGGCCGGGCGGCGAGCCGGGCGTCGCTCGGGGTGA
The DNA here is from genome assembly GCA_039193795.1 of Actinomycetota bacterium. Classification (GTDB taxonomy): domain Bacteria; phylum Actinomycetota; class Acidimicrobiia; order Acidimicrobiales; family Aldehydirespiratoraceae; genus UBA11606. The sequence goes on from JBCCWI010000021.1 coordinate 15,361, forward strand.
AGGCGAGTTCGACGACGATCATGGCGCCGACGGTACGTTGAGGCCCATGGGACCGGCAGTAGCGACCGATACACCCGACCGCCACGCCGCCTTCCGGTCGGTGCCTCTGATCCGGGCGCTCGCCGAGCCGGAGCGACGTACGGCATGGGATCACGCTCGCCTCCGCACGGTCCGCCGGGGGGAGGTCCTGGTCGCACAGGGTGCGCCGACCGAGACGATGCTCCTCCTGCTCGATGGCGAGGTCACGAGCATCGCCGTCGCCGCTGACGGGCGCGATGTCTCACTCGGCCAGTGGTCCGGGCCGTCGGTCGTCGACAAGGTGACGATGTTCGCCGAGACCCACCACCTCGGGTCGGTGATCGCGGAAACGCCTGCGACCCTCGCGCTGTTGCCCTTCGACCTCGTCCGGGCGGCGATCCATCGAAGCACCGACGCCGTCGAGCATGTCCTCAGACGGGTGCTGGACGAAGCGCGCAGCGCTCGCCGCGCCTTTCGTGACGCGTCGACCCTCACCAGCCTCGAACGGGTCGCCCGGTGGATGATGACGACCGCGGCGGTGGGCGTGCAGCTCGAGATCCCCCGTCCACAGGAACGCCTGGCCCGCCAACTGGGGATGACGAGGGTGACCCTGAACCGGGTCGTCCATCAGTTGGTCCGCGACCGGGTCATCGACCTCGACGGCTCGACCGTCACCATCGTCGACTCGGAGCGGCTCCGACGAATCGCCCAGCTCTGACGAGTGCGATCGAGGCTGGATGGGTACCTGGAGGAACCCATCGCCGCCGGGGGGATCGGCCGTTCGCTCCGTCACCCGTGGGAGATGACGACCTGAGCGTGCTCAGGCGAACGCGCCCTGCATGCGGGCGGCGTTGAAGGTGTTCTCCATCAGGCACGCGATGGTCATCGGGCCGGTGCCGCGCGGCATCGGCGTGATGGCGCCGGCGATCTCCTGCACGGCGTCGAAGTCGACGTCGCCCTGGATGCCGTCGGCGGTCCGGGAGATGCCCACGTCGAGCACCGCCGCCCCCGGCTTCACGAAGTCGGCGGTGACGAGGCCGGCGACGCCGACCGCAGCGACGATGATGTCGGCGTCGCGGCAGATGGCGGCGAGGTCGCCCGAGCGGCTGTGGGCGAGGGTCGGTGTCGCATCGGCGCCCTTGCGGCCGAGCAGCAGCACCTGCGGCAGCCCGACGAGGGTCGATCGGCCGATCACGACCGCCTTCTTGCCGGAGGTCTCCACGCCGTAGCGTTCCATCAGGCGCATCACGCCGAGCGGGGTGCAACCGACATGGCCGTCGAGTCCTCGCACCAGGCGCCCCATCGACCGTTCGGTCAGACCGTCGACGTCTTTCGCCGGCGGGATCAGGTTGAGGACCGCCTCGGCGTCGAGCCCGTCGGGAAGCGGCAGCTGCACGAGGATGCCGTGCACGGTCGGATCGTCGACGAGGCCCTGCACTGCGGCTTCGAGGTCGCTCTGGCTGATGTCGGCCGGCAGCTCGACGTGACGCGAGATCATCCCCGCCTCCCCCGCCTTCTTCTGCTTGCTGGCGACATAGAGCCGGCTCGGCTTGTCGTCGCCGACCAGCACGGTGGCGAGACAGACGTGGGGGTCGCCCAACGCCTCGATCTGGGACTTGAGTCCGGCGATCAGCTCGTCGCGGAGCCGGATGCCGTCCATGAGGATCGCACCGCCGGGGGTGCGATCCCAGTTTTCTTCAACCTCGGAGGTCTGCTGAGCCATGGGCCAAAACTAGCCCGAGACAGAAGATCCGGGAACGCTTGACCTGGAGTGCACTCCAGGTAGTTCACTGAGTCCATGACGACCACGGAACTCACCCCCGCCGAGATGGCGGACCGCACCGGCGTCTCGATCGACACCCTCCGCTACTACGAGCGCGAGGGCCTGCTGACCGAGATCTCGCGCGCTCCGTCCGGTCACCGCCGCTATGACCTCGAGGACGTCCTCTGGGTCAAGGTGCTGCGCTGTCTGCGAGAGACCGGCATGACGATCGACCAGCTCCGGCGGTACTGCGACCTCGGCGAGCAGGGCGCCCAGACCGAGGCCGAACGCAAGGCGATCCTGCTCGATCATCGCCGACTCGTGCTCGACCAGATCGCCGAACGGGAGGCTGCGCTCGCCCTCATCGACGAGAAGCTCGCCCACTACGGAGGTGCGTGATGGCCATCGGAGTGGGCGACACGACCGATCCCTACGTTCGGCTCGGATCGAGCGGGCTCTTCGTCTATCGGGTCGGGCTCGGCACGATGCAGTTCGGCTGGTCCGTCGACGAGGCGGGCGCGTTCGACGTGATGGACACCTACGTCGAGCTCGGCGGGAACTTCATCGACACGGCCGACTGCTACACGGCCTGGTCGGGCTCGATGGGCGGCCCCGAACAAGGGGGCGGCGTGTCCGAGGAGATCATCGGTCGTTGGCTCGCCGCCCGCGGCAGCCGGGACTCGATGGTGGTGGCGACCAAGGTCCGGGCGCCCATGGGGGTCCAGTTCGGCGATCACCGCGGCACCGCGAAGCAGCGCGAGGGCCTCTCGCGCCGCTGGATCATGCAGGCCTGCGAGGACTCGCTGCGGCGGCTCGGGGTGGACCACATCGATCTCTACCAGGCGCACTACATCGACCCCCTCGTCCCCATCGAGGAGACGATGTCCGCATTCACCGACCTGGTCCGCCAGGGCAAGGTCCGGTACCTCGGCTGCTCGAACTACAGCGCCTGGCGGATCATGGAGTCGCTGTGGGCATCGGATCGCCGGGGACTCGAGCGCTACGTCTCGGTGCAGCCCGAGTACCACCTCCTCGACCCGGCCCGAAGCCACGTCGAGTCCGAGCTGGCGCCGATGTGTGAGCGGCACGGGCTGGGAATCATCCCGTACAGCCCGCTCGCCGGCGGCCTCCTCACCGGCAAGTACCGGCGGGGCGCCGCGCTGCCCGACAGTGTCCGAGCCGACGAGAACGCCGAGCGGCGGTTCACCGATCGCAACTGGGACATCATCGAGACCCTGGTGGCGGTGGCCGACGACGAGGGGGTGAGCCCCGCCCACGCCGCGGTCGACTGGCTGCGGTCGCGCCCGGGCGTGACCGCACCGATCGTCGGAGCCAACCGGCCCGAGCAGCTGATGCAGACCATCGGCTCGCTCGATCAGCGAGTCTCCTCCGAAGGGCTCGACCGGCTGAACGAGGTCAGCGACTTCCCCCGGTCCCGCGCGTCGCTCGAGGAGTAACGTCGGCCCCATGGGGGGACCACTCGAGGGAATCACGGTGCTCGACATGAGCCAGGTCGTGGCGGGACCGCTCGCCGCGCAGATCCTGGCCGAACAGGGCGCCGACGTCATCAAGGTCGAGCCGATCGGCGGTGAGCTGACCCGCATCATGGGGGTCGAGCACATCCGCGGGCTCTACGCGAACTGCAACCGCGGCAAGCGCTGCCTCGCGGTCGACACGGGAGCCGAGGACGGTCTGGCGATCGTCCTCGACCTGATGGCGGCGTCCGACATCGTGCTCCAGAACTTCCGGCCCGGCGTCGTCGAGCGTCTCGGCATCGACTACGAGGCCGCTCGCGCCCGCAATCCCGACATCATCTACGCATCGGTCTCGGGCTTCGGCACCACCGGGCCGTACAGCCAACGACCGGTGCTCGACCCGGTGATCCAGGGCATCACCGGCATGGTTCACGGCCAGGTGAGCGACGCCCTGCCGTTCCCCGACCTCGTCCGCACCCTCGTCGCCGACAAGGCCACGGCCCACACCGTCGCCCAGTCGGTCACCGCCGCACTCTTCGCCCGCGAACGCGGCGCCGGTGGCCAACACATCGAGCTCGCGATGCTCGACGCCGCCCTGGCGTGGTTCTGGCCCGACGGCATGGCCGACCTCACCCACAAGCTGGGCGACATCGTCACCCACCGCCCCACGGATCTGTACCAACTCGTCGACACCAGCGATGGGCAGGTGGTGTACTTCCTCGCCAGCCAACCCCAGTTCGAAGGCATGTGGCGGGCGCTCGGGCGAGACGACCTGCTCGCCGACGAGCGGTACTGCAACCCGGCGTTGATGTCGGGCAACCGGGAGCGGGCGATCGAGATCGCCGACGCCATCCGCAGCGGCCTCGCCGCCCTCAGCACCGACGACGCGGTCGAGGCCATGGCCGCCCATCACGTTCCGGGCGGCCCGGTCCTGACCCGCGACGAGGTGTTCGACGATCCCCAGGTCCGGCACCTCGACAACATCGTGCAGTGGGATCACCCCACCGCCGGCACCCTGCTCCAGGCCGGCCCACCGGGCCGGTTCACCGCCACCCAACCGGAGTTCCGAGCCCAGATCGGTGCGGTCGGCGAGCACACCGACGAGATCCTGCGAGAACTGGGCCGAGATGACGCTCAGATCGCGACGCTACGGGAGGTGGGGGTCGTAGCCTGACCCTCTTGGGTCACGACCTCTACCGCTGGCAACACGACGCGCTGATGGCGTGGCACCGCTGCGGCCGCCGCGGCGTGATCGAGGCCGTCACCGGATCCGGCAAGACCGACGTCGCCCTCACCGCCATCGAGGATGCCGTCGAGCGAGGCCTGTTCGCCCTGGTGATCGTGCCGTCGCGAGTGCTGATGGAGCAGTGGCACGAGCGGCTCGGTCGCTGGATGCCCGAGGCCGAGATCGGCCGCCTGGGCGACGGCTACCGCGATCGTCCGATCGACTGTGACGTGCTCATCACGACCCGCCACTCGGCGGCGAGCCGCGTGCCGCTGCCGACCTCGGATCGCGGCGGCATCCTCGTCGCCGACGAGTGCCACGGGTTCGGCGGCGCCGTGCTGCGCAAGAGTCTCCTGCCCGAGTATCAGGAGCGCCTCGGCCTGACCGCCACCCTCGAGCGGTCCGACGATGCGGTCGAGACGATCCTGCTCCCGTACTTCGGCGGCATCTGCTACCGCTACGACTTCCTCTCCGCGATCAACGACGGCGTGTGCGCACAACCACGTGTCGGGTTCATGGCGGTCCCGCTGACACACGAGGAACGCACCGAGTACGACGCCACCGAGGGCCGCATCGTGGCGGCGCGTCGGCAGCTCAAGCAGATCAAGGGGATCCCCCACGAGCCGTTCGGCGACTTCCTGGCCGCGGTCCATCACCTCGCCGCCAACGACGCCGGTCCCGACGGCCGGGCGGCCAACGACTACCTCAACGCCTTTTCCACCCGGCGTGAGATCGTCGCCACCAGCTCGGCAAAATACGAGGCGCTCGGGAAGTTCGCCGACGCCATCAAGGCCGCCGACGGGGCCTTGCTCTTCACCGAGACGGTGCGAGCCGCCAACCACGCGATCGTGCGGCTCGACCCGGTCGTCAACATCGAGATCATCACCGGCGACACCGGTCGCAACGACCGCACCACCATCCTCGACGACCTCCGCGACGGCAAGCTCGACGCCGTGGCGGCGCCACGGGTGCTCGACGAAGGCGTCGACGTGCCCAACGCCAACCTCGGCCTGGTGGTCTCGGCGAGCCGGACCCGACGCCAGATGATCCAGCGCATGGGTCGCATCCTGCGCCGCAAGCCGCTCGGTAGCGGGGCCCGATTCGTGATCATCTTCGCGGCCGACACCCTGGAGGATCCGCGCTTCTCCGAGGACCGGGACGGCTTCCTCGAGGAGATCGAGGTGATCGCCGAGGCCTCCCGCATCTTCAAGCCGAGCGAGTTCGACCAGCTCGCCACCTTCCTCGACTACTCCGGACCCGACGTGCTCGTCGAACCGGAGACCGCCGGCGACTTCGTCGCCCCGGTGCTCTCCCCCGACGAGATCACCGAATGGACGGCGGAGGCCCAGCCCTACCTCGAGATGATCAGCCCCGAACTCCCCGAGATCGCCCAACCCAAGCAGGTGCGGGAGAAGCCCCGGCTGTCGACCGGCGAGCACCCGGTCGCCCTGATGGCCGTCGGCAAGCAGTGGGCGCTGCGCTGCACCGGCTGCGAGGCCACGTCGGAGCCGCGCGACTACAAGTGGCAGGCGATGGACGACAAGGTCGAGTGCACGTGCGTGCGGTGAGCCGGACCGAGCATCGGCGGTGCGTGCGGGCGCATCTCCCGCGCTCCTAAGGTTGGCGCCATGGGGGGCTCTCAGGAGATCGCCGATGCGGCGGCGGCTGCGATGTTCGCCGAGGATCGCAACGCCCACGCGATGGGCATGGTCGTGACCACGGTGGCACCGGGTGCCGCAACGGTCGAGATGACGGTGCTCGACTCGATGGCCAACGGGCTCGACGTCTGCCACGGCGGGGTGGTCTTCGCCCTCGCCGACACCGCCATGGCGTTCGCCTCGAACGCCCGCGGGGGCACCAACCTCGCCGCCCACGCCGCGATCGACTGGCTCGCACCGGCACGGGTCGGTGATGCGCTGACCGCTTCGGCCACCGAGACCTTCCACGACGGCCGGACCGGCTTCTACGAGGTCACCGTCGCCGGACCGGAGGGGACGGTTGCGATCTTCCACGGCCGCACCCGCAAGGTCGCCGAGGACGGCCCGGGTTCGCGATGAGCGATCATCGGATACGCGCCGACGACTTCGAGGACGTCGCCGCGGACCGAGTCGTCGAGCAGGGGCTCGACCCGGTCACCTTCCGCGCCATGTACGGCATCTTCCGGCTGGGAGGCCGGATGTTCAACGACCTCGAGGCCCAGGTGCACCGCCCGGCGGGATGGTCGCTGGCCGGCTTCCGCGTGATGTTCCTGCTGTGGGTCGCCGGCCCGATGGAGTCCCACGAGATCGCCCGGTTGGCCGGCCTCACCCGGGCCGCGATCTCCAGCGCGGTCAACACCCTCGAGCGCGACCGCCTCGTCGATCGGCGGCGCGAGTCCGACGACCGACGGGTGGTGACGGTGCATCTCACCGACGACGGCGCGAGCCGGATCGAGGACGCCTACCAGGCCCAGAACCGACGCGAGCGTGAGCTGTTCGGCGACCTCACCGACGACGAACTCGTGACCCTCACCGAGTTGATGCGGCGGATCTCGGACCACCGCATCGACGGCTGACCGACGACGCCGTCAGACGACGCGCTGGGCCTTGCCCTGACTCCGCGGCACCACGAAGGGCTCGACGACCTCGACCGTGGCGGTCACTCCGATCATCGTCTTGATCCGTTCCTTGGCCTGACCGGCGAGGGATCCGAAATCCGATCCTGCGTCGAGCGCCTCGACCTTGACGGTCAGGGTCGCCATGTTGCCGTCGGACCCCTTGTGCAGTTGGTAGTGCGGCGACAGCCCGTCGACCTGCATCAGCTCGGCCTCGATCTGGCTCGGGTAGACGTTGACGCCGCGGATGATCAACATGTCGTCGCTGCGCCCGGTGATGCGGTCGAGGCGACGCATGGTCCGGGCGGTGCCGGGCAGCAGGGTCGTGATGTCTCGGGTGCGGTACCGGATCACCGGCAGCGCCTGTTTGGTGAGCGACGTGATCACCAGCTCGCCCTCTTCGCCATCGGGAAGGACCGCTCCGGTCTCCGGGTCGATGATCTCGGGGTAGAAGTGATCCTCCCAGATCGTCAACCCGTCCTTGGTCTCGACACACTCCTGGGCCACGCCCGGGCCGATGACCTCCGAGAGGCCGTAGATGTCGACCGCATCGATGCCGAGGCGCTCTTCGATGTCGGTGCGCATGCCTTCGGTCCACGGCTCTGCGCCGAAGATGCCGACCTCGAGCGACGACGCCCGGGGGTCGACCCCGAGACGCTCCATCTCGTCGATCAGGTTGAGACAGTACGACGGCGTGACGGTGATCAGCCGGGGCTGGAAGTCGGTGATTAGCTGCACCTGACGTTCGGTCTGGCCGCCGCCGAACGGCACGACCGTGCAGCCCAGCTTCTCGCCGCCGTAGTGCGCACCGAGACCGCCGGTGAAGAGCCCGTAGCCGTAGGCGTTGTGGAGGAGGTCGCCGCGGCGACCACCGGCGGCGTAGAGCGACCGGGCCACCACCGTCGCCCACGTGTCGATGTCGGCGGCGGTGTAGCCGACCACGGTCGGCTTGCCGGTCGTGCCCGACGAGGCGTGCACCCGCACCAGGTCTTCGCGCGGCACGGCGAACATCCCGAACGGGTAGGCGTCGCGCAGGTGATCCTTGACGAGGAACGGGAGGCGAGCCAGGTCGTCGAGCGACGTGATGTCATCGGGATGGACCCCGGCGGCGTCGAAGGCGGCGGTGTAGTGCGCGATGTTGGTGTAGGCGTTGGTGACCGTGGAGCGGAGCCGCTCGGTCTGCAACGAACGGAGCTCGTCGATCGATGCGGTCTCGATCGGTTCGTACCCGCTCATGTCAACTCCGCGGGTCGATCGGGACGCTCGGTGCGATCCCGGCGGACTCGATCATCTCGGCCACCTCGAGGCACAGCAGCTCGGACCAGGCCGGGCCGTTGACCAGCACACCGACGGGGAGGCCGTCGACGATGCCCGCCGGAACGGCGGCCGACGGCAGACCGAGCGCATTGGCCGGGAGGACAGGCCGGGCGTGGGTCTGCATGACCGAATCCTCCATCGTGGTCGCGTCGACATCGGCGCCGTGCTTGAACGGCAACTGCGCCCAGGTCGGCGTGACGAGCACGTCCCAGGCCGAGAAGAACTCCGCCCACGCGCGGCTGAGCGAATGGCGCAGCATCCACATCCCGCCCATGTCGGCGAGCGAGACCTCACCGACCACGCCGGTGAGGGTGCCGAGGAGTTCCCGTGCGTCGCCGCCGAGGATCGGCTCGAGCAACGGGAACGAGGTCGCGATGTCGCCGCCGACGATGCCGGACCAGCACGCGACGACCTCCTCGAACCGAGGGACCTCGACCTCTTCGACGACACAGCCGGCCGCCGTCAGGGCGTCGCCGGCGGCCCGGGTGACCGCCGCGACGCCGGGATCGGTGACCCCGCCGGGAGGTTCGGCCAGGAGGGCGACGCGCCGAGTGCCGGACTCGGGGGCCGACAGCGGCACGGGCGCAGCCGCCGGATCGCGAAGGTGGGGACCGGCGAGCGCGTGGAGTCCGACGCGGACGTCGGCGACGGTCCGGGCCATCGGGCCCTGCACGGCGAAGGTCTGGCCGACGATGCCGTCGTCGGCCATCGGGATGGTGAATGCGGACGGGATACGACCGGTGGTCGGCTTGATCGAGGCGATCGAGCAGCAGCTCGCGGGATTGCGCAACGACCCGCCGAGGTCGTTGCCGAGCCCGATCGGCGACATGCCGGTCGCGAGCGCAGCGCCCTCACCGCCCGAGCTGCCACCGGCGGTGTGCTCGGGGTGCCACGGGTTGCGGGTGAGGCCGTGGAGTTCGTTGTCGGTGTGGATCCGGAGGCCGAGATCGGGGAGGTTGGTGCGCGCCAGCGGCACCGCACCGGCCGCCTTCATGCGCTCGACGACCGGAGCGTCGACCTGTGCCACCGCGTCGGCGAGCGCCTGCAACCCGTGGGTGGTCGACTGACCGGTGACGTCGATGTTCTCCTTGATGGTGAACGGCACGCCGGCCAGCGGGCCGAGCTCGTCGCCGGCGGCGCGCGCAGCATCGACCGCGGCCGCCGCGGCGAGCGAGTCCTCGGGCATGGTGCGGGTCACCGCGTTGACCGCCGGATTCACCGCCTCGATGCGGTCGAGATGGGCCTGGACGAGTTCCACCGAACTCACGTCACCGGCCTTCACGGCCGCCGCTTGGGCGGTCGCGCTCATCTCCCACAGTTCAGCCATTGTCGATTCCCCCGGGTCAGACGTCGAAGTCGATCGAGACAGTACTGGTCGTCGGGGTGGCCTGGCACGTGAGCACGTAACCCGCGTCCTGCTCACCCGGGACCAGCCCGTAGGTGGCGGCCATCTCCACCGCACCGTCGGTCACGCGAGCCCGGCAGGTGGAGCACACCCCGGCTTCGCAGGCGAACGGAACCTCGGGGCGCGAGCGTTGGATGGCGCTCAGGACGGTGTCGTCGGGGAGTACGGCGAACGTACTCGTGCGACCCTCGAGCGTGACCTGCCCGGCGGCCACCGGTTCGACCGAGTCGTCGATCGGTCCCCGTGCTCGGCGCGGTGCCCGGCCGGTCTGGGATCCGGTGAACAGCTCGGTGTGGATGCGGTCGGAGGGGAGCCCGCGCTCGGCGAAGATCGACGTCGTCAGTTGGACGATCGGTTCGGGTCCGCAGACGAAGACGTGGTCGGGTTCGGCGGGCAGGAGCCCGCGAGCGAGACAGGCCTCGAAGGAGTCGGCGCTCGGTCGGCCGTCGAGGAGGTCGATCGCCTGCGGTTCGCGGGTGAGTTGCCGCCATACCCGGAAGCGGTCGAGGTGTTGGTTGCGGAGGGCCTCGACGTCGTCGAGCAGCATGATGGTCGACGTGGCCTGATCGACCTGGAGCAGGGTGACCACCGAGTCGGGCTCGCCCTCCAGGATCGTCGCCGCGATCGAGTAGATCGGGGTGATGCCGCTCCCGCCGGCCACCAGCAGGTAGGAGCGGGCCGACGCCGGATCGAGCTCGTGGGTGAACGTGCCCATCGGCGCCATCGCCTCCAGCACGTCGCCGACCCGGAGCGCCGACGTGGCCCAGGTGCTGAACGCGCCGTCTTCGACCCGCTTGATGCCGACCCGCAAGGGGCCGCCCGTGGCCGGACTGCAGATCGAGTAGCTGCGGCGGATCTCGACGTCGTCGATCTCGCGTCGGAAGGTCAGGTACTGGCCGTGGACGAAGGGGTGCTGTTCCTCGAACGTGACCAGCACCGACGACGGGGTGTCGCGTTCGATGTCGATGACGGTGAGCGGGTGGAAGCCGGTTGCCATCACGCCTCGCTCACAACGCCTTGAACGACTCGAACGGCTGCCGGCAGGCGTCGCACTGGTGGAGCGACTTGCACGCGGTGGCGCCGAAGCCGGCCGTGAGGCGGGTCCGCCGGGAGCCGCACCACGGGCACGCCACCGGGAGGTCGAGGGCCACCGGGCCGTCGCCTGCGGGTGCGGGCGGCGCGATCCCGGCCGCATGGAGCTTGGCCCGGCCGGCGGGGGTGATGTCGTCGGTGCTCCAGGGCGGACTCCAGACGAACTCCACGTGGGGTTCGTACCCGGCGGCGGCGACCGCCGCCTCCACGTCGGCCTGGATCTGCTCGGTCGCCGGACACCCGGTGTAGGTCGGCGTCAGGCGGACCATGGCGGCGTGCCCGTCGAGTTCGACCGACCGGACCATGCCGAGTTCGCCGATCGTGACGTGGGGGAGTTCCGGATCGTCGACGGCGCGCACGAGGGTGTCGAGATCGGTCACCATGTCGCCTCCGGGTGAGCCCGGGCGAGTTCCTGCAGGTCGGCCAGCATCGGAGCGAGGTGCTCGGAGTGGTCACCGTGCAGGCCGCCGGACCGTTGCGCGACCCCGGCGGGCACCTCGAGGGTCGCCTCCCGCAGCGTGGCGGACACCGCCGCGCGCCAGGCATCCTCGATGTCGGGCCCGACCAGCCCTGCGGCGCGGAGTTCACCCTCGTCGCCGGCACCGATCAGCTCCTCGGCGAAGGGCCACATCAGATCGACCGCGGCCTGGGCTCGCCGATGGCTCTCGTCGGTGCCGTCACCGAGGCGGACGAGCCAACCGGTCGAGTGTCGGAGGTGGAATCGGGTCTCGTTGACCGCCCGAGCGGCCAGTGCCGCCAGCACCTCGTCGCGGCTCGCGGTCATCGACTCCCAGTACAACAGGGCGGCGTGATCGTGGATGACCTGCCGGGCCATCGTCACGGCGAAGTCGCCGTTCGGCTGCTCGACCAGCAGCGGGTTGCGGAACTCGTCGGCGTTACGCCAGTAGGCGAACCGGTCCTCGTCGCGGCCGGACCCGTCGAGCTCGCCGGCATGGCCGTAGAGGTGGCGGGCCTGGCCGAGCAGATCGAGGCTGATGTTGGCGAGCGCCATGTCCTCCTCGAGCTCGGGGGCGTGGGTGAGCCATTGCGCCAGGCGATGGCTCAGGACGAACGCACGGTCGGCCTGGCGGATCACGTGGGTGGAGAGGTCGGCGCCCATCATCGAACCGCCATCACATGTGGTCGACTTCGGGCGGCAGCTCGTAGCTGGTCGGGAAGCGATAGCCCTTGTCGGCGGCCGGCTCGAACAGCTCGGCTTCCCGGTCGGGGTCGGACGCGACGATGTCGGCCGAGGGCACCACCCAGAGGCTGACACCCTCCTGGCGACGGGTGAACAGGTCGCGGGCGGCCTGCAGCGCGGTCTCGCCGTCGGCAGCGTGCACCGAACCGACGTGGGTGTGGCTCAGCCCGCGGCGGGCCCGAACGAAGACCTCCCACTGAGGCCATGCGGTGGTCACGCCGCAGCCTCGGCCGACCGCTTCTGCGCGTAGGCGACGGCCGCCTCCCGGACCCAGGCGCCGTCCTCGTGGGCGGACCGCCGCACCGAGATTCGCAGGTCGGGGATCTCCCCCTCACCGCGGACCATCTGGGCGAACTCGTCCCAGTCGGGCTCGCCGAAGTCGTAGTGCCCGAGCTCCTCGTTCCAGACGAGGTCGGGGTCGGGCGGGGTCAGCCCCAGCAGCTCGGCCTGCGGGACGGTGGCGTCGACGAACTGCTGGCGCAGCTCGTCGTTGGTGTACCGCTTGATGCCCCACGCCATGCTGCGGGCGGTGTTGGGCGAGTCGCCGTCGGGCGGACCGAACATCATGATGCTCGGCCACCACCACCGGTCGAGCGCGCGCTGGGCCATCGCCTGCTGCTCGGCGGTGCCCTCGGCCAGCGTCATCATGATCTGGTAGCCCTGCCGCTGGTGGAAGCTCTCCTCCTTGCAGATCCGCACCATGGCGCGGCCGTATGGGCCGTACGAGCACCGACACAGCGGCACCTGATTCATGATCGCCGCTCCGTCGACGAGCCAGCCGATGGCGCCGACGTCGGCCCACTCCGGCGTCGGGTAGTTGAAGATGCTCGAGTACTTCTGGGTCTTGTTGTGGAGCCGGTCGAGGAGTTCGTTCCGGTCGACGCCGAGGCTCTCGGCCGCGCCGTAGAGATACATGCCGTGGCCGGCTTCGTCCTGGACCTTGGCGGTGAGGATCGCCTTGCGCCGAAGCGACGGCGCACGGGTGATCCACTCCCCTTCGGGTTGCATGCCGATGATCTCGCTGTGGGCGTGCTGGGCGATCTGGCGGATCAACGTCTTTCGGTAGTCGTCGGGCATCCAGTCGTCGGGCTCGATCCGTTCGTCGGCCTCGATCAGTGCGTCGAATCGGTCCTGGCTCATGAGGACTCCTCGGGGTCGCGCTGGGCGACCATCGTCAAGACGTCGTAGCTGGCGAGCACATTGTCGTCCTGGTCGACCACCGTCGTATCCCAGCGGACCTCGCCGTAGCCGGCGCCGGCGCGCAACGACTTCTGTTTGCAGGTGAACAGCACCCGGATCTCGGTGCCCGGGTAGGTCGGTGTCGCGAACCGCAGGTTGTCGACGCCGTAGTTGGCGAGGACCGGGCCGGGGTCGGGCCACACGAACAGACCGGCGGCCATCGACAAGACGAGGTAGCCGTGGGCGACCCGGCCCTCGAAGATCGGGCTGGCCTTGGCCGCCTCGTCGTCCATGTGGGCGTAGAAGAGATCGCCGGTGAAGTGGGCGAAGTGCTCGATGTCCTCGAGCGTGATGACGCGGGGTTCGGTGTCGAGCGCATCGCCGATCTCGAGTTCGTCGAAGTGGAGGGTGAACGGATGCCCCTTGTCGAGGCGCCGGGCGGACCCCTCGACCCACTCCCCCGTCACCGAGGTGACGAGATCGGGCGACCCCTGGACTGCGGTGCGCTGCATGTGATGCAGCACACTGCGGACACCGCCGAGTTCCTCACCGCCGCCGGCACGACCCGGCCCACCGTGCACCAGTTGGGGCAGCGGCGACCCGTGGCCGGTCGAGGTGGCCGCCGAGGTGGCGTCGATGGCGTGGACCCGACCGTGATACGGGGCGATGCCGAGCGCGATGGCCCCCGACTCGGCCGGGTCGGGGCCGTAGACCGATGCGACGAGGCTGCCGCGACCCTTGGCGACCAGGGTGACGGCATCGTCGATCCCGTCGTAGCCCATCAGGGTCGCGACGGGGCCGAACGGCTCGAGCACATGGGCGAGCGAGGTGGCGGCGTCGTCGGCCTGGAGCAGGGTCGGTGCGAGGAAGGCGCCGCGCTCGGGGTCGACGCCGACGAACTCGGTCGAGTCGAAGATCGGGCGGCCGCCGACGCGGGCGATGGCGGCGCGTACGTCGTCGCGCTGCTCGAGCCCGACCAGGGCCCCCATGTCGGTGCCCTCGGCACCGGGGTCGCCGACCGTCACCTGACCCAACCGGTCGACGAGCGCGTCGGCGACGGCGGCGAGGTGGACGTCGGGCACGATGATCCGCCGGATGGCGGTGCACTTCTGCCCGGCCTTGGCGGTCATCTCGCTGAGGACCGCATCGCAGAAGTGGGCGAACTCGTCGGTCTCGGGACCCGCCGACGGGGCGAGCACGGCGGCGTTGAGCGAATCGGCTTCCGCCGAGAAGCGCACGCCACGGTCGACGAATGGCGCCAGGGTGGCCAAGCGCCGGGCCGTGTCGGCCGAGCCGGTGAACGAGACGGCGTCCTGTTCGTCGAGCACCTCGAAGATCGGGGCGACGTCGCCGGCCACGAACTGCAGCGTGCCGTCGGGCAACAGGCCGCTGTCGATGATCGACCGGGCCACCGCTTCGGCCAGGTAGGCGGTGGGGGTGGCGGGTTTGGCGATCGTCGGGACACCGGCGAGGAAGGCGGGGGCGAACTTCTCGAGCATCCCCCAGACGGGGAAGTTGAAGGCGTTGATCTGCACGGCGACGCCGGGCCGGGAGACGTTGACGTGGCGGGCGACGAAGCTGCCGTCGCGGCTGAGGGATTGCACATCGCCGTCGGGCCAGACCGTGCTGTTGGGCAACTCTCGCCGGCCGATCCCCGAATACGCCATCAGCGCGCCGGCGCCACCGTCGACGTCGATCGCCGAGTCGGCGCGGGTCGCGCCGGTTCGGGTGCTGAGGGCGTAGAAGGCGCTGGTGTCGGCGACGAGGTGCTTGCCGACGGCGCGCAGGATGGCGGCGCGGTCGTGGAACGTCAGGGAGCGCAGCGCCGGACCGCCCACGTCGCGGGCATGGGCGTGGGCCGCAGCCAGATCGACGCCACCGCTGCCGACGGTGCCGATGATCTCGCCGGTGACGGCGTCGGCGACGGTGCGGTCACCGGTGCCGGCGATCCATCCGCCGGCCACATAGCTCTCGATCGCGTGCATGCGAGTCCCCCGATCGTTCGCTCCAGAATATGATCAAAGGTTTGATCATGTCAACCGAGATCACGCCGACCCGGCCCGAAAACGCCGACGGCGGCGACCCCGGAGGGCCGCCGCCGCGAGCGGATCATGATCCCGTCAGGGGGACGGGACGGTCAGACCGGATCAGCCCCCGAAGGAGCCGCCCGTGCCCTCGAAGTCGATGATGTCGGACTGAGCCACGAAGCTCAGCGCACCATCGATGACCTGGACTTCCTGGATCTGTGCGACCTCGGTCCAGTAGGCGTCGTTGACACCATCGAGCGCCAGCGACCCACCGAGGAGGTAGGGGCTGGAGGTGTCGATGTTCCACAGCGACTCCATGAAGCCGGTGCGGGTCAGCGGACCGGCGGCGACGGCCTCGCGGAGTGCCGTCACGACCATCTCGCCGTAGATGATGCCGGTCGAGAACGAACCGTCGGCGCAGGTGACCCCGCCGTACTCGTCGAGGATCTCCTCGAGCAGCACGATGGCGGGATCGTCGGCGTACACCGGGTCACCACAGACCTTGTTCGAGTTCGTCATGCGCACGCCCGCACCCTCGTCGGCCAGCAGGCCGGCAGCGTCCTGCACCGGGGTGAAGAAGCTGGAGAGGTTGTTGCAGGTGTAGGACATGTAGAACCGCGGACGGTAGTCCGAGGCGGCGATGGTGCCGACGGCCTGCGGGCAGAACGCTGCGGTCGTGCCCGCGATGAACACGTCTGCGCCGCTGCCGATCAGCGTCGTCATCTCGTTGGTGACGTCGGGCGCCGCCGGGTCGTGGTTGGCCTCGGCGACGAGGTCGATCTGGCCGGCATCGGCGCAGTTCTGCAGCTCGTTCTGGTACGTCTTGCCGAAGTCGTTGTCCATGATGAGGGCAGCGACCGTGGCGCCCTCGCCGAACTCGTCGACGATGGCCTGGCACCAGATCTGGGTCTCGGTCACGTAGTTGAGGATGTTGCCAACGGTCCACGGGAAGTTGGCCGGGTCACCCCAGAACGGGAAGCCGGACGAGTTGAAGATCTGCGGGACGCAGGCTTCGTCGGTGATCGGACGGACCGCCAGGTTGATCGGGGTGCCGATCGTGTGGGCGAACATGAAGATGTCCTCGGTCTCGAGCATCTCTTCGACGTTGGCCACGGCACGACCCGACTCGTAGGCGTCGTCGCGGGTCACCAGGACCAGCTCCTTGCCGTCGACGGGATCGGTGTCGTTGATGTAGTCGAAGTAGAAGGCCATGCCCTCGCCGATGGCGCCGAACGCCGCCAGCTGACCGGACTGCGGGCCGGTCCAACCGATGCGGATCTCGTCGCCGTCCGCGCCGGTGGTGTTGCTCCAGTCCTCGGGGCACTCGCCCACGTCGACACTGGTACCGGCCGCGAGTTCGACGACGCCTTCGACCTCTTCGGCCATCTCCTCGTCGTCTTCGGCCATCTCTTCGTCTTCCTCGGCCATCTCACTCGATGAGGCCGACTCGGACTCCGAGGCCGACTCGGACTCGCTCGCGCTGTCGCTGGTGTCGGCGCTGTCGTCGTCGTCATCACCACATGCGGCGGCGATGAGCGACAGTGCGAGCAACACCGCCATCAATCTCAAGAGTCGATGCTTCATAACGGGTAATCCATCCCAGGTTTTCCTCTGGTCTCCGCTCTCCGACTGGCGCCGGGAGCGGCCGTTCCACTGTCTAGACGACAGAGGGATCGGTCGGTTCGATCGTCTCGGCGACGATCGCGTTCGTGGCCCCATCCGCACCGGATGGGGGTTGCGGCACGATCGTGACGAATCGGGCCTTGAAGCGACGCCAACCCGCGGCGACACCGCCGGGCAGGAAGAACGTCAGCAAGATGAGCATGACACCGAGGACGAGGCTGCCGCTCGGGCCCTGGAGCCATCGTTCCGGGATACCGGGCACGTCCTGAGTGCCCGAGGCCCAGTCGGGAATCACCGCGATGATGACGCCACCGATCGCCGCACCCGACAGGGTGCCGACACCACCGACCACCAGGCCGACGATGAAGTTGATGGCGATGATCTGGGTGAAGTCGTCCGGCGAGGCGATGCCGAGCTCGGCGACATAGATCACGCCGCCGACACCGCCGAGCGCGGAGGCGACACCGAAAGCGAGCGTCTTGGTCTGGGCGAGGTCGACGCCCGACACCGCGGCACCGGTCTCGTTGTCCCGCACCGCCCGCATCGCACGACCGGGGCGGCTCTTGATCAGGTTGGCCACGAGCCAGAAGCACACCGCGGCGATCAGCATGAAGATGAAGAACTTCCAGAGCCGCTCTTCCTGCTTGGCCGGGATCGGCCCGTCACCGAAGTAGCCGCCGAGCAACGGAATGCCCTGGAGGAACTCGGCGAAGCCGTCGAAGGGGATCCAACCCGGAGGTTCGAGCCCGGGATCGGCGATCTTGCCACCCGACCCGTTGGTGTAGGGCTGCAGCGACTCGAGCTTGACCACCGACGGGAATACCTGGGCCATGCCAAGGGTGATCAGCGCCAGGTACAGGCCGCGGATCCGAAGCGCCGGCAGACCGAGGATGACCCCGACGAGGAAGCAGGCCGGGATGACGACCACGAGGGTCAACAGGATGTGCCAGTCCTTGTCGGCGACGAGCCACGCTGCGATGTAGGAGCCCATCCCGAAGAAGAACGACTGGCCCAGCGCAAGCTGGCCGGTGAACCCGACCACGACCTGCAGGCCGAGGATCGCGACGGCGAACGCAACCGCCTTGTTCAGCCGGATGAGGCTGAGGTTGTAGGTGTTCTCGCCGATCGAGATGGCGCCGACGTCGACATAGGCGAAGGCGATGAGAACGATGGCGAGGAGGCCGACGCCCCAGGTCACCAACTGGTAGGTCCGTTGATCTCGCGTCCCGGCGGCTATGGTCCAACGTGAATTCATGACGTCCCCCTCAGACTCTCTCTACCGCATTGGTGCCGAATAGGCCGGCGGGTCTCACCAACAAGATGAGCATGAGCACGAACACCGCGGCGGCGAGGCTCATCGTGGTCGGGAAGCCGACCCACTGGTTGAGGTACTGGACGACCACCGACTGCACGAGGCCGATCGCAACACCGCCGACGACGGCACCCCAGAGGCTGTCGAGACCGCCCAGCGCCGCGGCCGCGGCGGCGAAGATGAGGACGCGCACCATGATCGTCGGCTCGATCTGACGGATCGGGTTGGCGACGAACACCGCGGCGGCGAGCGTGCCAACGCCGGCGGCCAGCGCCCAGCCGAACTGGAGGGTGGGCCCGACCCGGATGCCGACGAGCTCGCTCGACTCGAGATTCGACGAGACGGCCCGGAAGGCGAGGCCGATCTTGGTCCGGGTCAGCAGGAGCTGCAGCAGACTCAACACCACCACCACGGTCACGATGGTGCCGACGGTGTACCAACCGAGGTTGGCACCGCCGACCGAGAACGCCGTGCCATCGCCGAACAGGTTCGGGAACGAGCGCGGATCGAACCGCCAGATGATGGCGGCGAGGGCGTTGATGGCCAAGAACAAGCCGAGCGTGATGATCACCAACGGCAGGTGATCGGCAGGGTCGAAGGGCCGGATCAGCACCCGCTCGATACCGGCGGCGAGGACTGCGGACAGGATCATCGCGACGATCAGGGCGATCCACATCGGCAGACCCCACAGCCACAGCTGGAGGCCGAAGAAGGCGCCGAGCATGCCCATCTCGCCCTGGGCGAAGTTGATGAGGGTCGTCGCCTTGAAGATCAGCACCAGCGCCACGGCGACGAGGGCGTAGGTCGAACCGTTGGAGACGGCGTCGAAGAGTCGTTGCAGGAAGAGGTCCATCGTCTATCCCCTCTCAGACGCCGAGGTAGGCGCGCCGGATGGCGTCGTCGTTGATCAGTTCGTCGGCCGGGCCCTCGACCTCGATCTCGCCCGAGGAGAGCACATAGCCACGGTCGGCGATGCCGAGGGCGAGCTGGGCGTTCTGTTCGACGACCAGCAGCGTCGTGCCCTGTTCCTTGTTGAGCGCCGCGAACCGCTCGAAGAGGTCCTCGACGATCAGCGGGGCGAGACCGAGCGACGGCTCGTCGAGCAACAACAGGCTCGGGCGAGACATCAGCGCCCGAGCCACCGCGAGCATCTGCTGCTCGCCGCCCGAGAGCGAACCCGCGGCCTGGGTCCGGCGTTCGTAGAGCACCGGGTAGGTCTCGTACCAGCGGTCCATGTCCGCGTCGACCTCGCTGTCGGAACGGGTGTACGCCCCGACCTGGAGGTTGTCCTCGACGGAGAGCTCCGGAAAGGTGCCGCGGCCCTGGGGCACGTGGGCGACGCCGCGGCGCACGATGTCGGCGCTCTTGGATCCGACGATCTCGGTGCCGTTCAGCTTCACCGAACCCGAGGTCTGGATCATCCCGCAGATCGCCCGCAGGGTGGTCGTCTTGCCGGCGCCGTTGGCGCCGAGGATCACGACGACCTCGCCGTCGTCGACGTGGAAGTCGATGCCGTGCAGCACCTGGATGACGCCGTAGCCGGCCTGGAGGCCGCTGACGTCGAGTACTCGTTCGCTCATGATGACGTCCCCAGGTAGGCGGCGATCACTTCGGGGTTCTCCTGCACCTCCGCCGGAGAGCCCTCGGCGATCTTGGAGCCGAAGTCCAACACGACGACGTGCTCGGAGATGCTCATGACCATCCCCATGTGGTGCTCGACGAGCAGCACGGTGAGGTCGAACTGGTCGCGGATCCCGCGGATGACGTCGGAGAGTTCGCCCACCTCGGAGTGGGTGAGACCGGTGGCGGGCTCGTCGAGCATCAGCAGCTTCGGGCGGCCGATGAGCGCCCGGGCGAGCTCGATGCGCTTCATCGTGCCGTAGGGCAGGCCGGCGCACTGCTGGAACGCGTACCGGGCGAGACCGAGCTGGTCGAGGACGGCGTAGGCCTCCTCCATCAGCTGCTTCTCCTCCTTCTTCAGACCGATGCGGGCCATGGCGCTGAAGAAGTTCTGCTTGCTCCGGGTGTGGGCGCCCGTCATCACGTTCTCGATGACGCTCATGTTCGGCCACAGCGCCAGGTTCTGGAACGTGCGGTAGACGCCGAGCTTGGAGATCTCGTGCGGCGCGTGCGGCAGCAGGTCCTCGCCGTCGAAGGTGACCGATCCCTCGGTCGGGTCGTAGATGCGGCTGACGACGTTGAACAGTGTCGTCTTGCCGGCGCCGTTCGGACCGATCAGGCCAAGGATCTGGCCCTCCTCGATCGAGAACGACAAGTCGCTCAAGGCGGTGATGCCGCCGAAACGCACGGTGATGCCTCTGACATCAAGCAGGGCCATAGACCCGAAACCCCCCGGTCGATTGTGACAGCCGACACCCCGTCCGGCTGACGGGCCGCAGTATAGACCTCGCCCCTGGGGCGCTCGTCAAGCCGATTGGGCCCCGACGGTCAGGAACCGCGTTCGATCGAGGTCACGCGCTGGAGCCGACGCCGATGGCCGAGGTAGTCGTTCATCGCGTAGTGGATCGTCGTGCGGTTGTCCCAGACGACCACCTGGTGCGGCTCCCACCCGACCCGGACCTGGAACTCGGGGCGGGTCTGGTGGGCGTACAGGAAGGCCAGCAGCGCATCGGATTCCGCCGCTTCCAGTTCGTTGATCCGGGTGACGAACGCCGGGTTGACGTAGAGCGACGACCGTCCGGTGCGGGGGTGGGTCCGCACCACCGGGTGCACGGCGGCGGTGTCGGGGCCCTCGGCCATCCCGGGATAGACGTGGGTCGCGCTGAGCCGCTCCACCAGTTCGCGGATCGGGCCGGAGAGTCGGTCGAGGGCGCCGACGGTGTCGGCGAAGAGGGTGTCGCCACCGATCGGTGGGATCTCGATGCCGTGGAGGACCGACGCAGCCGCGGGCGGATCGGTGAAGGAGATGTCGCAGTGCCAGTACTCGCCGCCGAAGGTCTCGGTGTCGGTCGGCTCCTTCAACACCTCGAGGATCGCGGGGTGCTCGGGGATCGCGGTCAGGAACGGGTGGACCAGGGGGTCGCCGAAGACCTCGCCGACCCGGACATGATCGTCGATGCCGAAGTCGACCTGGTCGGGCAGTGCGAGGACCTGGTGTTCGTCGAGCAGGTCGTGCAGCGACGCGAGCTCCGCATCGCTCGCCCGGTGCAGATCGACGCCGTCGACCCTCGCCCCCAGGGCGGGCGCCAGCCGGGTGACCGACCAGCCCGTCATCCCTCCGCCGCCGCCTTGATGCCGGCGAGCGTGCGTTCGACACCGCGACGGATGAGGCCACGGCGAGCGCCGAGGAGCCCTCGGGTGAGCCGGTCGATGCCGGAGTACGGCGCGTACGTGAACGACTCGGTGAGCCGGGTGCCGCCGTCGACCGCCTCGAACTCGAAGCGCCACGTGGTGTAGCCCGCCGAGACGAACTCGAACGTCGTCGGGGAATCGAACGCGGTGATCTCGGACTCGGTCGTCCAGCGCTTCAGCGGGATCGGGCCGAGCATCACCTCGTTGTCGCCGGCGAAGCGGGCGCCGAGGGCGGCCTCGGTCGCACCGTCGAGCCATCGCACGGCGCCGGACTCGGGGCTCCACTCACCCATGCGGTCGAGGTCGACGACGAGGGCGAACACCTCGGTCGGCGGCGCATCGATCGTCACGCTGGCGGAGCCCGTCTGCAGATCGGTCACCGACGCAGTCTCCCGGCCCTCGACGGGCCGACGCAACACCTCAGGCGAGCTGGCGACGCAGGAGCTTGCCGGTCGCGTTCCGAGGAAGGGCGGCCACGAAGGCAACGTCGCGCGGCACGAAGTGGCGACCCAACTCGGCCGCGACGTGAGCCTGAACCGCATCGGCGGTGGGGACCCCGTCGACGACGAGGAACGCCTTGAGGCGTTGTCCGAACTCGTCGTCGGCGACGCCGATCACCGCGGCATCGGTGACGGCGGGGTGCGCCAGGAGCAGCGCTTCCACCACGTCGGGGAACACGTTCTCGCCGCCGCTGACGATCATGTCGTCGGCCCGACCGGTGACGAACAGGCGGCCGTCCGCGTCGAGGTGGCCGACGTCGCCCGAGGAGAGCAGCCCGTCGATGCGTTCCTTGTCGCCCCCACCGGTGTAGTGGTCGAACGCGGCCCCCGAGCCGACGAAGATCCGGCCGCTCTCCCCGGTCGGGACGGAGCGGCCGTCGGCGTCGAGGATGCGGACCGTGCTCCCGTCGACCGGTCGGCCGGCGGTCCCCGGCGCGGCCCGCAGGTCGGTGGGGGTGGCGATGCTCGCCTGTCCGACCTCGGTCGATCCGTAGAGGTTGTAGAGGTGATCGCCGCAGCGGTCCATCCACTCCGTCGCCACCGCGGCCGGCAGGGCCGACCCGGAGGACGCGACGATCCGGAGCCGGCGAAGTGGCTCGAGATCGAGATCGGCCGCGAGGAGACGCTGGAGCATCACCGGCACGACGGCCAGCACGGTGCCGTCGTGTCGGTCCACGGCGTCGACGGTGGCTTCGGGGTCGAAGCGCTCGGTCAGGACGACCGTCGCCCCGAGCGAGATCGCGATCGTCAGGTGAGCGAGGCCCCAGGCGTGGAACAGCGGGGCCGGGATCACGATCGTGTCGCTGCTGCGGTACGGAATGCGCTCGAGCAGCCCGAAGCTGCCCGCCGACGAGCTCAGCCCGAGTTCGCGCCGAGCCCCCTTCGGTATCCCGGTCGTGCCCGACGTCATCAAGACGGGCGCGACGGTCGAGGGCAACAGGAGATCGAACCGGCCTCGGCCGGCGCTGACGACCGCGTTCCACTCGCGCCCCATCGTGATCACCGGGCCGGGCACGGCGCTCGGTGGGAGGTCGGCGATCAGTTCAGGGTCGCCGACGAGGGCGCCGATCGACTCCCGCTCGATGACTTCGACCAGCTGGGCGGCAGCGCTTCCGGTGTTGAGATAGATGGGGACGAGGCCGGCCTTGGCGGCGGCGACCGACGCCTCGACGAAGCCCCGATGATTGCGACACAGGATGCCGACCTGCGTGCCACGGCCGACCTGGCGGCTGCGCAGACCACGGGCCAGCAGCGACGTGCGGTGATCGAGCTCGCCCCAGGTGCACGACCCGAGCTCGTCGATGATGGCGGGGCGATTGCGCAGGCGCAGCGCCCCGGCCGCGACCCCGGCCGCGAGCGACGGCCCCCACCGGGTGAGTCCACCGGCGAGCGCGGCGGTGCGCGTCGGGTCGAGGAGACCGGTGCGCCGGATCACGTCGAGGGTGGCGCCAACGTCCATGAGGGCGCAGTGGATCAGCCGTCGGCCGACCGGGCAAATCGGCCCGGTCCGCCCGGATTGGGGACTGAATCCCGCTCAGTCGCCGGCCGGCCGGGCCGGCGATCCTCGGGGTCAGCGGTCGGCAGCGGCGAGCAGGGCGGCGTAGGCCGCGGCGACGTGATCGCGCAGCTCGGCCGGCTCGCCGACGGCGGCCGGATCGACGACGAGACCGATCTCGAACACATCGTCGTTGGACATCGCGGTGATGTTCATCGCGGTGCCCGACACCGGTCCGAGGGTGATGTTGCGTTCGACCGCCGAGCCGGCGATGAACGTCGGGAAGGGTGCCCCCCGGAGATTGGAGGTGGCGATGTCGAGCTTGCCGGCTGTGGCCCGCGCGACCTGGGTGACCACCGAGGTCGGCAAGAGGTTGGCGACGCCGGCGAAGCCCGCGAGCGCGCCGTCCCCGGCGACCGCCTCGCGCCGGGCGGCCATCCGCTTCTTGACGTCCTTGAGGTAGGGCTTCGGCTTCCGGTAGCTGCCGGCGAGCGGGAGCATCGTCGGGGTGAAGGAGTTGCCGCCGATGGCGTCGTCGCTGCGGGTGCTGACCACGAAGCTCGCGTTCAGTCCCTCGGGGGTCACGCCGTGGGCTCGGTGGTAGTCGATGGCGCCCATGGCGAGACCGGTCACGAACAGGTCGTTGATCGACGCGTCGAGGGCCTTGCCCGCCGCCTTCAACTCCGCGACCGAGAGGGTGATGGTCTCGAGGTGGCGACGGCGGCTGCGTTCGGTCCAGAGCGGGGATCCCGGACGCGACTCCTCGTCGCCGTCGAGTTGATCGAGCACGGCGCGGATCTGGTCGAGCTGTTCCTCCGCGAAGTCCCGGGCCAACAACGGGTCGCCCGTCCAGGTCGCGACCTCCCCCGCGGCGCGGCGGGCTCGCCCGATCTGGCGGCGAGCGATATGGCCGAGGCTGCGGCGAAGATTGTCGGCCGGCGACACGCCGTCGGCGCTGCGTTCGGCGGCCTCCTCGGTGGCGAGGGACTCGGCGATCACCGCGTCGAGGTCGACCGGCGCCGGCTGTTCGGCGTCGGCGCTGAGATCGAGGTACTTCTCCGACAGCCGCAGCGCGCCGATGCCGTCGGTGATCGAGTGGTGCATCTTCGAAAAGAGGGCGCCCTTGCCTCCCTCGAGCCCGTCGACGATGACGAACATCCAGAGCGGGCGCGTGCGGTCGTAGGGGTCCTCGTACCAGCTGGTGGCCAGGTCGTAGAGCTGGCGTTCGCTGCCGGGAGCCGGCAGCGACACGTGGCGGACGTGGTAGACGAAGTCGCACTCCGGGTCGGTGGCCCACAGGGGTGGCGCGAGCCGGCCGAACCCGGGGACGACGCGCTCGCGCAGACGCGGGACCTCGGCGACGGCGTACCGGATGCGTTGGCGGAACGAGTCGACGTCGAGGGGCCGGTCGAGGATCGAGATCATGGCGCCGTTGGGGCTGAGCCACGGGTCCTTCTCGATGTTCCACATCAGGGCTTCGGCATCGGTCATCTTCTGCTCGAAGCGGAGTGTGCGGGTGCGTTCGCTCATGGGACGACTCCTCAGGTGTCCGAGCCGGGGCGGCGGTCGGCTTCGGCGGTGGGGTCACCGGCGTAGCCGGGCGGGTAGGTCGCCGCGAGTTCCTCGGGCGTGGGGTCGTGGGGCTCACGAGCCTCCGGCGGCAGGAGGTCGCTGATGGCGGTCATGATCCGCGTGGTGTCCTTGTCGAGGCTCTTGTACTTGAGCGTCACCGGTTCGCCGACGACGACGCTCACCTCTGGCGGATCGACGACGTCGAGGCTCGGGAGCCGGGCGCTGCGGGGCCAGACCTTCTCGGTGCCCCACAGCCCGACCGGGATGACGGTCGCACGGGTCTCGTGGGCGAGCTTGGCGGCGCCCCATCGTCCCTTCAGCTCGGGATCGAAGAACGCCGGCCCGCGCGGGATGGTGCCCTGGGGGGCCATGGCGACGAGCTCCCCGATCTCGAGGGCCTCGACCGCCTTGTCGAGCGGTTCGTCGCTCCCGGTGCCACGGTCGACGCGGATGCCGCCGAGCATGCGGCCGAGTCGCCCGACGATCGGCACGTCGAAGACCTCCTTCTTGCCGAGGAAGCGGGCGTTGCGGCCGGCGCGGGCCAAGAGGAGGTTGATGGCGGTCGGGTCGAAGTAGCTGCGGTGGTTGAAGACGAGGATGACCGCACCGTCGGGCGGGATGTTCTCGACGCCCTCGAAGGAGAAGCGGGCGTTCGGGACGAGCTCGGGGCGGCTGAACGGGCGGAGCCACTCCTGCAGTTCGCGGCCGGCGAACTTCATCACACCGGGAGACTTGTCGAAGTTGCGGATCGGCCAACCGTTCAGGCCGGCGATCACCGTGAGGTGAGGGTCGGGGTTGACGGCGACCGGCTTGCCGACCGCCGTGAGCAGCGGCACGTCGTAGGCCGAGTCGGAGTACGCCGAGCTGGAGGCGAGGTTGATGCCCTCGGCCTCGGCGAGCGCGACGACGGCGTCCCGCTTGGCGCGGCCCCACAAGAAGCCGCCCTCGGTCTCGCCGGTGTAGCGGCCCTTGGCCGCCTGCCAGCGGGTGGCGACGACATGGTCGAAGCCGAGCCGCTCGGCGAACGGGGTCACGAATGCGGCCGGCGACGTGGTGGCCAGCACGAGTCGACGGCCGGCCTGCTTGTGCTCGTCGAGCAACGCTCGGGCGGGGGCAGGCACCATCTCGACCAGCTCGTCCGCCGCGGCCTCCGCCGCAGCCCGAACCGCCTTCACCGACCAGCCTTCCGAGGTCCGGACGAAGAAGCGGGCGAGCTGCATCATCACCGGGTTCTCGCCGAGCATCTCGTAGCTCTTCTCGTAGACACCCTGGCCGGGGATGTGGCGCTCCTCGGTCAGGCCGGCGTCGATGAGATGGCGCTGGAACACCGAGGCGGAGGAGGTCAGCACGAGGGTTCGGTCGAGGTCGAAGATCGCTGCACGGGTCACGCCGGTCATGATAGTGTCAGTGACTGACATGAGTCAACTGCTGACATCTGTGTGCACCGGCCCTACGATGGCGCCATGACCGACCTCGTCGACCTC
This sequence comes from Actinomycetota bacterium, assembly GCA_039193795.1. GTDB lineage: Bacteria > Actinomycetota > Acidimicrobiia > Acidimicrobiales > Aldehydirespiratoraceae > UBA11606. The sequence continues at coordinate 41,953 of JBCCWI010000021.1, forward strand.
GAACCCGGGCGGCGCGAACGCAAGAAGCGCCAGACCCGCGACGAGCTGATGCACCACGCCGCCCGCCTGTTCGCCGAGCGGGGCTTCGACGCCGTCACCACCGAGGACATCGCCGACGCTGCCGACGTCTCCCAGCGCACCTTCTTCCGACACTTCCCGTCGAAGGAAGCCGTGCTCTACGGCCACGTCGACGAGTTGCGCGACACGATGGCGGCCGCGTTCGCCGCCCGCCCGCAGGACGAGCACGTGGTCGACGCCGTTCGGGCCGCGGTCAGCACGATCGCCGATCACTACGCCGAGCACCACGACGAGGCCTACCTCCAGGCCCGCCTCGCCGCCGCCTTCCCGTCGGTGGCGGCCCACGCGCGGGCCGTCGTGCAGACCGAATGGGAACACGAACTCACCGCCGCGGTCGCCGAACGCATGGGGGTCGACCCACTCGCCGACCCCTTCCCGGAAGTGCTCGCCGGCGCGGCGTTCGCGGCGTTCCGCTCCGCCATCCGGCGATGGGGCGCCGACGGCGGACGCAGCGACTTCGGGGTGCTGCTCGACGAATCGCTGACGGTGCTCGCCTCGCTCGCCGACTGATCGACCAGACTCTCCACGCGATGGAGCCGGATCTCGAACCACCTCAGTCGGCGACCGTCACGGCGACGATCCGCTGGGTCCTCGACTGGATCGAGCACGTCGAGTCCGTCGAGGGCCTCAACGCCTTCATCACCGTCGATCGCGAAGGCGCAGTCGCGGCCGCTCGCGCCGCAGACGAACGCCGAGCCACCGGACGCACGCTCGGCCCGCTCGACGGCGTACCGATCGCGGTCAAGGACAACCTCGACACCGCCGGACTCCGCACGACGTTCGGGCTCGGCGTGTTCGCCGACCGAGTACCCGAGGCCGACGCCGAGGTCGTCCGGCGACTCCGAAACGCCGGTGCGATCATCGTCGGCAAGACCAACATGACCGAGCTCGCCTGCGGCACGGTCGGGGTCAACGAGCACTACGGCGACACCCAGCATCCGATCGCCGACGGGTCGTACCCCGGCGGATCCTCGTCGGGGTCGGCGGCCATCGTCGGCCGCAACGTGATCCACGACGCGATCGGCACCGACACGGGAGGGTCGATCCGTCAGCCGGCCGCCGCCTGCGGCCGGACCGGATTGAAGCCCACCTTCGGACGCGTCTCCAACGACGGCGTCAGCGTCTGCGCACGGACGATGGATCATGTCGGGCCGATCGGCTTCTCCGCCGCCCACACCGCCGACGTGCTGCAGGCGATCCAGATCGACGGTCTCGACGACCCGACCGAGCGTCTCGGCGAGCCGATCACCGGAGCGCGCGTGGCGGTGCTGACCGGCGAGTTCCTCCAGCACTGCGAAGCCGACGTCCTCGCCGCGTTCGAGCCGGCGATCAGGCTGCTCGAAGAGTTGGGGGCGACGATCGGCGAACTCGACCTCGGCCTCGACCTGCGGGCGATCGACGACGGGGTCGCCAACGTGCTCGGCGCCGACCTGCTCGACGAGTACGGCGAGCTCTTGACGACGGCCGGTCCGGGGGCGTTCGGCCGCGAGCTCTGGAGCTGGTACTCCCGCTACGAGGGCGTCGACGCCGACGCGCGAGCCACCGCCGTCGCGGAGCAGCAGCGCCTCACCTGGTCGGTGGCCGACGCCATGGCGGGGATCGACGTGGTCCTCTGTCCGACCACCCGCACCGGGATCCGCACGATCGCCGCCGGCCAGGAGGCCGACCGATTCGAACGGGTCGGGAACCTCGCACTCTGGGACCTGACGGGACAGCCCTCGATCACGGTGCCGTTCGGGGTCGATGCCGCCGGCAACGATCTCGGTCTGCTCATCACCGGCCACCGCGGCGCCGACGCCCGCGTGCTCCAGATCGCCGATGCCGTCGAGCAGGCGAGCCGGTTCGCCGCCATGCCGGGCCGCTGGGACCGATCGACGACCCGCTTCAGCTGACCCAGAAGCGGATACGACCGTCCTCGGTGCCGATGGCGTAGGTCGCGCCACCGTCCGGGTGGTCGATCGCCCCGAGGTTGGACGACAGCCGCGCGCCGAGGTCGACCCGGAACTCCTCGTCGGTTCCCGCGGCCGTGCGGGCGACGACGCCGACGGCTCGGCGATCCGACGTCGGCACGACCACTTCGAGCCGACCGTCGCCATCCGGGTCGGCGACGATCCCCAGGTCGAGGTTGCGGGAGCCGAGGACGTGATTGGTGTAGCCGTCGCGTTCGGCGACCCGGACCAACTCGTCGCCCTCGAGCCGGAACCACTCGATCGTGCGACCCAGGTGGGGCGTGCGCACGTCGACGATCTCGATCTCGCCGTCGGGCCCGACCGGGGCGATGGCGAGTTGGCTCCGCCAGCGATTGCCGCGCCCCACCGACGTGGACTCCGCCAGCAGCGTGCCGTCGGCGTCGTAGAGCACGAGCCGGGCGCCGTTGCGATCGTTGCTCTGTGTCACGAGGATCTCGTCGTCGCCGTCGCCGTCCGCGTCGCCGAGCAGCGCGCTGCGACCCTCGACGACATCGACGTCGAGTTCGACACGGAACTCGCTCGATCCGTCTTCGGTCGAGCGGATCTCGATGGCTGCCGCCTCGACGACGTCGCCGAGTACGCCGTGGCGGTAGCGGTCGGTCGGCTCGGCGAGGAAGACGGCCACGTCGCGGCCCGACACCAGCCGACCGTCGGGGAGCGCGTCGGGGAACAGGCTCGCCAGGTCCCACGTGTCGATGCGTTCGGCCCCGCGAACGACGGGTTCGGCATCGCCCCAGTCCTCGACCAGCACGTCGACCTCCCCCGAACGGGGATCGATCCAGACCAGGCGCCCGTCGTCGAGCACGGCCGCCCACGGGGCGCCCCGCTCGGGGGACGACGGCACGAGCCAGATCGCCGGCTGGTCCAGCCGGATCTCGATCGGCTCGGCGGACAGATCGCCGGTGCCGGTGCTGACCCGGTTGCCGGTGGCGTCGATGTCGGCCCGGCCCTCGAACCCGAGTCGCACGTCGTCCTCGGCGACCTCGCCGGTCGAGGCACTGGCCGAGACCGGGTCGCTCGGCTCGATGTCGGGATCGGGTCGGCCGTCGGCGTCCAACTCGATCGCCGACAGCCGTGACGGTGAGGGCTCGGCCGTCTCCTCGCCGCCGGCGCATGCGACGGCGAGGACCGCTGCGCCCACGAGGAGACCGGACCATCGGGTCATCGCCTTCGAGTATGGCCAGCCGAGTGGGCATCGCCGTCGCGGCACGGTCACGCTTGCATTCGTGGGTCGTCTGCCTGTTCCACCCGCCGAGCGCAGCGCGGTCGAGCGCTGGGTCACCGATCACCTCGGCCACCTCACCGACGCGCCCGTCGTCGGGTCGCCGTCGTTTCGCGGGGGGCAACGGGCAGCCGACGCCGCCCTCGCGCAATTCGACGTCGCCGGCTACGCGGGCCGGCGCAACGAGGTCGCCCCGATCGAACGACGGGGTGCATCGCGGCTCTCGCCCTACATCCGCCACGGCCTGCTGTCCCTGAACGATGCGTGGGCGGCGGTGGGTGGTGGACCGTCTCGTGACGTCCAGAAGTTCCGCGACGAGCTGCTGTGGCAGGAGTACGCCCGCCACTGGTACGCCCGACTGGGTCGGTCGACTGCGACCGCGCTGCGCAACCGTCCGGCGTCGGTCCGGCCGGGCGACGGCTGGGACCGCATGCTGCCGTGCCTGAACGCCGTCGTGGGTGAGCTCGAAGCCGACGGCTGGCTGGTCAACCAGACCCGGATGTGGCTCGCAAGCGACTGGACGGTCCGGAACGGACAGGACTGGCGTCGGGGCGAAGACCGCTTCTTCCGCCACCTGCTCGACGGATCCCGTGCCGCCAACCGTCTCGGCTGGCAGTGGACGACGGGCGTCGGTTCCTCCAAGCCCTACGGCTTCAGCCGGTGGCAGGTCGAGAAGCGCGCGTCCGGCCTGTGCCGGCGGTGTCCCCACCGCGACGCCTGCCCGATCGAGGCCTGGCCCGACGACCCGACCACCACGCCGGTCGCGTGGCCCGAGGAGCACGACCTCAGCGGACCCGACGAGGTGGTCACCGACGCGACACCTGACGCCGTGTGGCTCACCGCCGAGTCGCTCGGTGTCGGCGACCCGGCGCTCGAGTGCAATCCGGGCCTCCCCGCGGTCTTCGTCTTCGACGAGCCGCTGTTGGCGCGACTGCGGCTCGACGGGAAGCGACTCGTGTTCTTGACCGAGACCCTGGCCGAACTCGCCGAGGACCGTCCGCTCGAACTCCGCCTCGGTGACCCGACGATCGAACTGACCGGGCGCTCGCTGGCGGTCACCCACGCACCGGTTCCGGGCTTCGTCGACCGGGCGGCCGCCATCGGGCCGGTCGAGACCCACCCGTGGCGGTGGCTGCGTCGCCCTCGGCCCGGATCGGTGCGATCCTTCAGTGCATGGCGCAAGAAGGTCGACCGACGATGACCAGCGGTCCCGGCGACACCAAGATCTGCGCGTCGTGCGGCCGGGAGATGACCTGGCGCAAGGCTTGGGCGAGGAACTGGGACGACGTCCGCTTCTGCTCCGACGCCTGTCGCCGCCGCAAGGTACGTCCGATCGACCTCGATCTCGAGGGGGCCATCCTCGCCCTGCTCGACCGGCGCGCCGCCGGAGCGACGATCTGCCCGAGCGAGGCGGCCAGGGCGGTCGATCCCGCCGACTGGCGTGACCTGATGGAACCGGCCCGCTCCGCAGCGAGGCGCCTGGTCGCCGCCGGCAACGTCGTCATCACCCAGAAGGGACGCGTCGTCGATCCCTCGACCGCCAGGGGCCCGATCCGGATCCGACGCCCATGAGCGAAACCGAGCTCTGGACCGATCACGACGAGACGACCGACGGCGACGCCAACGATCGGGTGCACCACCACGCGCGGGTCGGCGACGAGCACCCGCAGGGGGCCGACGGATCCTTCACGACCCTGTGCGGGTTGCGGATCACTCCCCGGCCGGAGGCCGCCCGGCTCCCCTGTTGCCCGATGTGTGCGCTCGTCATGGGGCGACCCTGTCGCTGACGAAGCGTCGGCACCTCCCCCGGCAGGGCCGACGGCACTCCCCTACGATCTCGTCATGACGATCGCCGATGCCCTGGCCGAAACGACCGTGGCCGGCCTCGATCTCGCGCGCTACGTCGCCGTCGCCCCCGACACGAGCGTGGCCGACACCGTGAACGCGATGCGCGAGGCGGAGCTGGCGACCGCCTGCGTCCTCGACGACGGTGCCCTCGTCGGCATGTTCACCCAGCGCGACATCGTGCATCGGGTGATCGGCCGCGACCGCGACTGGGGCGGACCGATCCGTGCGGAGATGACGACCGTCCTCAAAACCGTCGAGGCCGAATCGAGTCTCGCCGACGCCCTCGACTCGATGATCACGTGGTGGGTGCGGAACCTCCCGGTGCTCGACGACGGCACCTTCGTCGGCAACCTGAACTTCTTCACGGTGGTCAAGACGATGACCGCCTTGCTCGCCCAGCAACTCGAGGGGCCGCTCGCCGACGACGTCGTGCGCGAGGGCCTGGCCTTCGTCGACTTCACCGGCATCAACCTCCGACCGACCGTCACCGTCGACACCGACGATCCGGTCGAGATCGCGATCCACAACCTCCGCAACCGAGGTCTCGAACAGGTCATGGTCACCGATCAACGGGGCCACCTGGTCGGCGTGCTGACCGAGTTCGACCTGCAACAGAAGGTGGGCTGCGACCGCATCGATCTCACCACCACCCCGACCGCAGCGATCATGGATCCACGACCGCCGGCGATCCCGATCCGATCTTCGATCGCGGACGCGATCGGCACGCTGCAGATCAGCGAGACCTCGAACATCACCTTGACCGGGGAGACCGGGCAACCGGCCGGCGTGGCGTCGTTTCGCCAGATCGCCGCATTCGTCGAGGCGAGCCTCGAGGCTGCCGGGGGCTGACCGACCGCAGCGGTCGAACGGGTCGGGCACCGGCCCGGTCCCCGGGGCCAGAGGCGGCCCGACCGAGTGAGGGTCAGCGGGCGACGAGTTCGCCCACGACGGGCTGGCAGGTCGGGCACCACCAGACGTTGCGACCGTCCGCGTCGGCGGAACGGATCTCGTCGTCACAGCGACGACACGGGGCGCCGGCTCGCTTGTAGGCGTACAGGCGATCGCCCCGAGCGAGTTCGCGTGGACTCTTCGCCCCCATCTCATCGGGCACGACGGTCACGATGCGGCCCATGCGTTCGCCGTCTTTCAAGGCGCTCACGGATCGCTGCCAGATGTCGGCGACCGTGTCGTCGTCGAGGGTCTTGGCGACGGTCAGGGGATGGACTCCGGCGAGGAAGAGCAGTTCGGACCGGTAGACGTTGCCGATGCCGGCGACGACCTTCTGGTCGAGCAGGGCGGCACCGATCGAGATCGAGCGGCGGCGCAGGCGGTTCGTCAGTTCGGCGGCACCCTCCGCCGGATCCAGGATCGGGTCGGGCCCGAGGCGAGCGCGCAGCTCCGCCTCGCGATCGGGATCCAACAGTTCGCATGCGGTCGGGCCGGCGAGATGCAGATGGTCGGTCTCGGTCTCCATCACGAGGCGGGCGTTGGGCGACGGCTCCGGGGCCGGACGGGCACGGACCCGGAACTTGCCGAAGAGCCCGAGGTGCACGTGAAGCACGTCGCCGGAGTCGAAGCGATAGAAGAGGTGCTTGCCGAGGGCGTCGATCCCGCGGATCCGCTGTCCGTCGAGTTGGGCGGCTCCGTCGGCGAATCGGCCCTGGGGTGAGGCCGCGGCGACGACCCGTCCGTTGAAGCGGCGGCCCTGCAACCGAGCGGCCCGATGGAGCACGTGTCCTTCGGGCATCTAGGCGAAGGCCTCGCTGGGGAGGTCGGCCACGTCACCCTCGATCGCCGCGACGATCACGTCGGCAACCGCATCCGGGGTCAGCCCCTCGGGCATCTTGGGCGCGACGCCCTCGATCGCCCGGCCGGCGAGCCCGGTCTCGGTGTGGGGTGGGCGAGCGTCGATCACCCGCACCTTGCTGCGCCGCGCCTCGCGGGCCAGCGCTTGGTCGAAGGACCGAACCGCCGCCTTCGATGCGCCGTACGCGGCCATGCCGGGGAGATTCTGCTCCGCGATGACGCCGGAGATGTTGACGATCACACCGCCAGGCCGCATGACGGGGAGCGCCGCCCGGGCGAGCGCGATCGGCAGGAAGGTGTTGGTGAGGAAGAGCTCCTCCATCGTGTCGAGGCTGAGTTCGGCGACCGGCCCGAACGCCACGACCCCGACGGCGTTGACGACGACGTCGATCCCGCCGTCGTGGGAGGCGGCGTGCTCGACCGCCCGTGCGACGTTGCCGGGATCGCGGAGATCGAGCGCCAGCCGGCTGCCGTCGCCGGGCAGGGCCTCGAGCCGAGCCGGATCGCGGGCGACGAGCGTGGCGGCGGATGCGCCCGGGGTCAGTCGGCGGGTGATCGCCGAGCCGAGACCGCCGGTGGCACCGGCGATCAGGATGGAGCGGGGGGATGAGGGAGTCACGACCTGATCAACGGGTGGAAGGGGCCTGACGGATTCAACCCACGATGCGGATCAACTGCCAAGCCAGGACCGTCAGGCCCAGTACCCGGCGCCAGGGGTTCACCCCGCGGATGATCTCGTCGCCGCTCCAGTAGGCGAGCGCACCGATCGAGACCCATCGACCGAGCGAACCGATGAGCCCGCCGAAGAGGAGGTCGACCAGCCACCCGCCGGCGGCCACGGCGAGCGGCCGATTCGGCGGCTGGGCGATCGTGATCCGGCCGGTCTCCCGGTTCTCGAACCACCAACGAACGGAGCCGGGCGTCATGGATCCAGTCTGCCCGATCACGATGAACGGGCGCGCTCCACCAGCCAGTCCCGCACCGCGGCGTCGGCGGTCAGACCGATCGCCCGGTCGTAGGCGGCTCGCGCTGCGTCGGGCTGCTCCAACTCGCCGAGCAGCCAGGCTCGCACGGCCCAGTACGGCTGATGGCGTTCGACCCGGCCGGGTTCCAGCCCGTCGAGCACGGCGAGGGCGTCGGCGGGTTGGCCGGTGCGCCCGAGCGATGCGGCGTAGCCGATGGCGGCGCCGAGGGTCGGGTACGCGTGCATCAACAGGTGGTAGGTCTTGGCGATCGCGGCCCAGTCGATCGTGCCGGTCCGGAGCCGGTCGGCGTGCATCGACTGGATCGAGGCCTCGATCTGGAAGCGTCCGCCCTGACCCTGCTGGGCGGCGCGCCACAGGGCGATCTCGCCGGACTCGATGAGCACGGCGTCCCACCGGCTCGGGTCCTGGTCCTCGAGCGGGACGAACCGGCCGTGGTGGTCGCGACGCGCCGGACGGCGGGCCTCGCTCAGGCACAGCAGGGCGTAGAGGCCCTTCGGTTCGGCATGCTCGGGCAGGAGCTGGACGAGAAGGCCGGCGAGCCAGATCGCCTCGCCGGCGAGACCCGCAGCCGCCTCGGACGCATCGTCGGCGTCGTCGTAGCCGATCCCGTAGGCGGCGTAGACGGCGTCGAGTACGTGGCCGAGCCGGGCGGGCAGGTGTTCGTCGTCGGGGATCTCGAACGGGATCGCGTCGTCGACGATCCGTCGTTTCACCCGAACCAACCGCTGACCGATCGTCGCCGGGGCGACGAGCATCGCCGATCCGATCTGTTCGGCGGTGAGACCGAGCACCGTCTGCAACATGAGCGGCGTGCGCATGGCCGCCGGGATGTCGGGGTGAGCGCAGGTGAAGAGGAGTTCGAGGCGTCGCTCCGGCAACCCGGAGCCGAGGGGGGATTCGGCGGCCTCGGTGGCGGCGACCGTCAGACGGATCTGTTCGGCGGTGCGGAGCTTGGTCTCGGCATCGGCGTGCCGGCCCTGACGCCGCTGCTCGTCGACGAGGCGTCGTCGGGCGACCGTGAGCAACCACGCCTCGGCGTTGTCGGGCACGCCGACCGTCGGCCAGCGCTTCACCGCTTCGGCCAGCGCCTCGGCGAGCGCGTCCTCGGCGGTGGCGATCGATCCACAACGCGAGGTCAACCAGGCGAGGAGCCGGCCGTACGACTCGCGTGCGGCCAGCTCCACCTCCTCTGCGGGAGTCGGCTGGTCGACCGTGGTCACGTCACTCCGTCGGGGGCTGCATGTCGACCGTCGGTCGCAGCTCGACGTGCGCCGACGCGGCGGCCGGGCAGTTCGCCGCCAGCTCGATCGCCTCGTCCATCGAATCGACCTCGAAGATCATGTAGCCGCCGAGCGACTCCTTGCTGTCGGCGAAGGGGCCGTCCTGGATCTGGCGTTCGCCGTCGCGGACGGTGATGGTGACGCCGGTCGAGCCGTCGCCGAGGATGTTGCCACCGACGACCTTGTCGCCGACGGTTGCGCTGTAGGCCATCCACTTGCCCCAGTACGCCTCGGCGGCGGGGCCGCTGCGGTCGGCGAAGTCTTCGGGGGTCTCCTGGATGAGCATCATGACCTGCATGGGGAACTCCTGTGTCGGTACGACCCGAGCGGTTCGGGCCGTTCGACTGCGTACGTCGTAGCAGCTGGAGCGATTTCGACACAGGGGTTGATC